>CADEEJ010000011.1:45219-47493 GCA_902826315.1 uncultured Steroidobacter sp. | reverse complement strand
CTGCGCGGCCAGAACAACGTGCAGGGCTCGTGCGACATGGGCTCGTTCCCGCACGAGCTCAGCGGCTACCGGCACATTTCGGACAAGGCCACGCGGGCGTTGTTCGAGTCCGCCTGGGGCGTCACTCTCGAACCGGAACCGGGGCTGCGGATTCCCAACATGTTCGAATGCGCGCTGGACGGCACCTTCAAAGGCATCTACGTCCAGGGCGAGGACATGGCGCAGTCGGATCCGAACACGCAGCACGTCACGGCGGCGTTGTCGGCGATGGAATGCGTGGTCGTGCAGGACCTGTTTCTGAACGAGACGGCGAAGTACGCACACGTGTTCCTGCCCGGTTCTTCCTTCCTCGAGAAGGACGGCACGTTCACCAACGCGGAGCGACGCATTTCGCGCGTGCGCAAGGTCATGCAGCCGCTCGCGGGCCTGGAGGATTGGCAGGTCACCGTGCAGCTGTCGAACGCGCTCGGGTATGCGATGCGCTATCAGCATCCCTCGGAAATCATGGATGAGATTGCGGCGTTGACGCCGACCTTCACAGGCGTGAGCTACGACAAGATCGATCGACTCGGCAGCATTCAGTGGCCGTGCAACGCGCGTGCGCCTGACGGAACGCCCACCATGCACATTGGGGAATTCGTGCGCGGCAAGGGCAAATTCTTCGTGACCGAGTACGTGCCGACGACCGAGCGGTCGACCAGCCGCTATCCGCTGATACTGACGACCGGCCGCGTACTGAGCCAGTACAACGTGGGTGCGCAGACGCGACGCACGCAGAACGTGGTGTGGCACGACGAAGATCGCCTGGAGATCCATCCGCACGATGCCGACACGCGCGGGATCAGCGCAGGAGATTGGGTCGGCGTGGCAAGCCGCGCGGGAGACACGGTGATGCGGGCGCTCGTCACCGAGCGCGTACAACCCGGTGTCGTGTACACGACGTTCCATTTTCCGGAGTCGGGCGCCAACGTGGTAACGACTGAGAACTCGGATTGGGCGACCAACTGCCCGGAGTACAAAGTCACGGCCGTGCAGGTCATCAAGGTCACCCAGCCGGCGTTGTGGCAGCAGCGGTTCCGCGAAATCAGTCAGCGGCAGCGCATCCTGAGAGGCGATCGTGTCGGTCAAAGCTGAGGTCGCAGCGTCGCCGGCTGAATTGTCGAGCCTGCGCGAAGTCAGCGTGCAGCGCGAGCAGCACGGCGCCGTCGAGCTCGCGACTGACTACGTGGCCGAGGAACGTCCGGTCGCTCTTCATTATTACCGCCTGCCATACGTCGTGATGCTGGCCTCGCCAGCCGATCTGGAGGACCTCGGCGTCGGCTTCACGTTGAGCGAAGGGATCGTAGGTGCCGCGCACGAGATTCGCGGCGTCGAGCTGGTCAGGGACGGCGACGCTCTGGCAGTTCACCTCGACATCATCGGCGAGCGCCTCTCCAGGATATTGCAGCGCCAGCGCAATCTGACAGGCCGCACCGGCTGCGGCTTGTGCGGCGTGGAAAGCGTGGAAGAGGCTATTCGGCATCCTGCTCCGGTGCGCGACGGAGTGCGCGTCACGAGTGCCGAGCTCCATGCGGAGCTGGCGAAACTGCATACGCAGCAGCCGCTGAATTTCAGGACGGGCAGCGTGCACGCGGCGGCGTGGGCGCTGCCAGGTAAAGGTATCCAGCTCGTTCGGGAAGATGTGGGCAGGCACAACGCCCTGGACAAAGTCATCGGCGCGCTGGCTCGCGCCGGGACAGACATGAGCCAGGGCTATCTCATCATCACCAGCCGTGCGAGTTATGAGATGGTCCAGAAAGCTGCCACCGTGGGCGTGTCGCTGGTTGTCGCCGTATCTGCGCCGACTGCTCTCGCGATCGATCTGGCAATGCAGACTGGTGTGACACTCATCGGGTTTGCGCGCGCGGATCGCCACGTCGTGTATGCCCACGCGCAGCGTTTGCGAGACTGACGCCATGGATCCACACCATCTCGTGGCCATGGTGAACGAGATCGCGGCCTTCTTTGCGGGAGAGGAGCCGGGGACAGCCGCGGCGAACGTCGCAAATCACCTGCGGCGTTACTGGGATCCACGCATGCGCAGGCAGATCGTCGAGCACGCAGGCACGGGCGGCGAAGGCCTGTCCGTGGTCGCGAAGGCCGGCGTCGAGCTCATCGCAAGGTAGCGCTCGGAACAATCGCGGCGAGTGCACCTTTAAGTCATGGGCCTGTCCGTAATAGGTTCGTAGGCACCGGCTCACTCACGCCTGCGCCGCGCGTAGGCGCCCCCTGTAT
>CADEEJ010000011.1:37923-45119 GCA_902826315.1 uncultured Steroidobacter sp. | reverse complement strand
CTCAAAAACACCCAGGATCAGGGCGTACGCACGTATGCCGAGCGCATGGTCAAGGACCACAGCGCGGCAGACAAGAAATTGAAGGCGATCGCCGCGAAGGAAAACCTGCAGCTCCCGCAAACGCTGGATCCGGAACACGAGGCGTTGGTAACCAAGCTGCAGAGTCTGAAGGGCAAGGACTTCGATAGCGCATACATCAATGCGATGGCGAAGGGCCATGACAAAGCGGTTGCGCTGTTCGAATCCGCCTCTCAGCAAACGCAGATGCCGGGCGAGCTGAAACAGTTCGCTGCGTCGACGCTCCCGACACTGGCAGAGCACCAGGAGATGGCGCGCTCGCTGCATGAGAAGTAAAGAGTGGGCAAATGGTCGGCGCGCGCTGCTCGGGCTACTCGCGCTCGCGGTGACTGCACTTAGCGGCTGCGCCGACCTGCAGCGCCGCGAGCCCATCGATGTGATCATGGTGGGCGTCGAGCCTTTGCAAGGTGAGGGACTGGAGTTGCGAATGCTGGTGAAGCTGCGAATCCAGAATCCCAATGACCTGCCGTTGGACTTCAACGGCGTATCGGTCACGATGAATGTTCAGGGCAAGCGCTTCGCGACGGGCGTGAGCGACGCGGGTGGCAGCGTGCCGCGCTTTGGTGAGGCGATCGTCAACGTGCCGGTGAGTGTTTCGGTGTTGCGCATCGCACGCCAGGCCGTCGGCGTCATGGCCAACGAATTCCGCGGCAAGCTCAGCTACGAGATGAACGGCAAGCTCGCCGGCCCGGCGTTCAATAGCGTGCGCTTCAAATCGAGCGGCGAATTCGCCTTGCCCCCGGAAATCGCTCGCAGCGACGAATGAGGCGGCCTACTGCCTGCCGACGACCACTTCGCTGATCTGAATGACGGGCTGCAAGTCCGTGTATTTGGGAATGTCGGCCATGATCTCCTTGGCATGGGGACCGAACCCCCGCTGAAACGCCTCGACGGAATCGCAGAACAGGTGGCACATGCCGACGTAGAGCGCCGGCGCGCCGGGCGTGCCGCCCGCCAGCCCCTTGTCGACGGTATAAAACCTGCAGCTGTCTCCCATTCGTTCTTTGACGAGCGGCATGTGCTGGTCGCGATAGTAGTCGTGATCGAAACGTGCTCCCGGCGTGTTCGGGTACATGACGCTGACCTTGATCATGGCTGCTCTCCCACTGGCGGCATTCGCTGCGAGGTGGGCATGATGCGCGCGGGGCAATCCATTCGACAACCTGCCGATTCGACAATCTGATCAGATGGGTGACAATCCATGCTCGACAAAGAGCGCACGATCGCACCTCTGACGTTCAACCGCTGGCTCGTGCCCCCGGCAGCTCTGGCCATCCATCTGTCGATCGGCATGGCCTACGGTTTCAGCGTGTTCTGGCTGCCGCTGTCGCGTGCGATCGGCGTGCACCAACCGGTCACCTGCGAAGGCATCGACTTCATCGCACGCGTGTTCTCGACGCGTTGCGACTGGCCGGTCTCGATGCTGGGCTGGACCTACACCTTGTTCTTCGTTTTTCTCGGGTCGGCCGCCGCGATATTCGGTCACTGGCTCGAGCGCGCGGGTCCGCGCAAGGCAGGCGTCGTAGCGGCGTTGTGCTGGTGCGGAGGCTTGTTCATTTCGGCGTTTGGCGTCTACACGCATCAGATCGGCTTGATGTGGCTGGGATCGGGAGTGATCGGCGGCATCGGGCTCGGCCTGGGCTACATCTCGCCCGTCTCCACGCTGATCAAGTGGTTTCCCGATAGTCGCGGTGTCGCAACGGGACTGGCGATCATGGGCTTCGGCGGCGGTGCGATGATCGGTGCCCCGCTCGCCGACCGGCTGATGAATGTGTTCGCGACCGAAACCTCTGTAGGCGTCTGGCAGACTTTCGTTGCACTGGGCGCGATCTATTTCGTTTCGATGATGCTGGGTGCGTTTGGCTATCGACTGCCGCCACCGGGATGGCAGCCCCCGCCGGGCGCCGTAAAGACCGACAAGCCGCTCGTTACATCGGCACAGGTGCACGTGAACACAGCGGTTCGCACGCCGCAGTTCTGGCTGTTGTGGGGCGTTCTGTGTCTCAACGTGAGCGCGGGCATCGGCGTAATCGGCATGGCCTCGCCGATGTTGCAGGAGGTCTTCGGCGGTCAATTGCTCGGGATCCCGGCCAGGCTCGCGAACCTCGCGGAAGCCCAACGCGCGCAGGTGGCAACCGTCGCGGCCGCATTTGCCGGACTCCTGTCGCTGTTCAACATCGCCGGCCGCATCGGCTGGGCATCGGCCTCGGACGTCCTCGGACGCAAACTGACGTACACAATTTTCTTCCTACTCGGCTTTGCGTTGTACGTGTCGGCCCCGATCGCCGGTGAAGCCGGGCGCATCGGCTTCTTCGTGGTGATTTTCTGCGTCATTCTCACCATGTACGGCGGTGGCTTCGCGACCATACCCGCCTATCTGGCCGATCTATTCGGTACGCAGCATGTCGGCGCGATCCACGGGCGCCTGCTGACCGCGTGGTCCGTCGCCGGCATTCTCGGCCCAGTGGTCGTCAACTATATCCGCGAGTTCCAACTTGCCCGCGGAGTGCCCCCGCACCAGGCGTACAACGTCACGATGTATGTGCTCGCCGGCATGTTGCTGCTCGGACTGCTGTGCAATCTGCTGATGCGACCCGTCGATCCGAAACATCACCTGACGGAGACGCAAATTGCGCAAGGGCAAGCCGCCTCGCTGACTCACCCATCGGGCGCTGTCGCTGCGACGGCGGACCATCGCTTGCTGCTCGTGGTCGTGTGGACTGGGGTTGCGATTCCTCTTGCCTGGGGCGTGTGGGTCACGCTGAGCAAAGCGCTGGTCTTTTTTCAGAAATAGGGTGTACATCGGAGTATCCTTGCCGCCGTCCATGGAGGACGCGTCATCAACATGGGAGGAATATCCATGCGACTCCTGGCTCTGATCTTCGCTGTTCTCCTCGCCAGCTGTGCGTCAACCGACAAGCAGTCTCTGCAGAGCGCGGCGACCACACCGCTCAAAGACCTCAATCTCGTGAACGCGCCTGTTCCCGCGGTTCTCGCCGCTGCGCAGAAGGCACCTTATGCGCTGACGGAATCGAGCTCGTGCGCCGAGCTCAAAGATGCCGTCCGCGCGCTCGACGAAGTGCTCGGCCCGGACCTGGACACGCCCGCGACGGAAGCCAATCCTGGTCTGATCGAGCGCGGCAGCAATCTCGTGGCAGGAGCTGCGCAGAACGCTGCCGAAGGCCTGATTCCACATCGCAAATGGGTGCGCAAGCTCTCCGGCGCCGAACGGTACTCCAAGCAGGTCGCATCTGCGATCGCCGCCGGTGCGGTCCGAAGAGGCTTTCTCAAGGGTGTTGCCAAGGCCAAGTCATGCGATCTGTCCGGCATGCGGTCTGACTGAACAGCGTCCCCGCATGGGAGTATCCTTGCCGCCTTCCATGGCGAGACCCCGACAATTCAGACATGAAGCCTACTGCAGCCGAACAGACTGAAAAGCCCGCACATTTCATTCGTAAGATCATTGCCGATGACGTCGCCGCCGGACATACGACGGTTCGCACGCGCTTTCCGCCCGAGCCGAACGGCTATCTGCACATCGGTCATGCCAAGTCGATTTGCCTGAATTTCTCCATGGCCCAGGAGTTCGGCGGGGCCTGCAACCTGCGCTTCGACGATACCAACCCGGAAAAAGAGGAAGACGAATTCATCCAGGCGATCCAGCAGGATGTGCGCTGGCTCGGCTTCGAATGGGATGGGGCACCGCGCTACGCCTCCGGCTATTTCGATCAGCTCCATGAGTGGGCGGTCCATCTGATCAAGCACGGCAAGGCCTACGTCTGCCACCTCTCGGCCGAGGAGACACGCGCGTATCGCGGCACGTTGACGGAGCCGGGCAGGGACAGCCCGTATCGCAATCGTTCGGTCGAAGAGAACCTGGCGCTGTTCGAGCAGATGCGTCGTGGCGAACTGCCGGAAGGGACGTGCGTGCTGCGCGCGAAGATCGACATGGCGGCACCGAACATCAACATGCGTGACCCCACGATGTACCGCATCCGCCATGCGCATCATCACCAGACCGGCGACAAGTGGAAAATCTATCCGACGTACGACTTTGCGCATGGCCAGTCCGATGCCATCGAAGGCATCACGCATTCCCTCTGCACGCTCGAGTTCGAAGATCATCGTCCGTTGTACGAGTGGTACTTGAGCAATCTGCCGGTACCGTCGATGCCGCGGCAGTACGAATTTGCGCGGCTCAATCTCAACTACACGGTCGTGAGCAAGCGCAAGCTCAAGCAGCTCGTCAGCGAGAAACACGTCTCCGGTTGGGATGACCCACGGATGCCGACGCTTTCGGGCTTGCGCCGGCGCGGCTATACGCCGGCATCGATTCGTGCTTTCTGCGACCTCGTCGGCGTGACGCGCAGCGAAGGTGTCGTCGATGTGGGCATGCTGGAATTCGCCATCCGCGACGACCTCGACAAGCAGGCCCCGCGTGCCATGTGCGTGCTGGCGCCGCTGAAAGTGACGATCACGAATTTCGACGCAAGCGTACTCGAGCACTTCACCGCACAGCTCCATCCGCAGAAGCCGGAAATGGGCACGCGTGAGCTGCCCTTCACGCGTGAGCTGTACATCGATCGCAACGACTTCCGCGAAACGGCCGAGAAGGACTTCAAACGGCTCGTGCTGGGTCAGGAAGTACGGCTACGCAACGCGTACGTCATTCGTGCCAATGAGGTCGTTCGCGGTGCCGACGGCCAGATCGTCGAGCTCAAGTGCACCTACGACCCGGATACGCGCGGCAAGAACCCCAGCGACGGACGCAAAGTGAAAGGCGTCATCCATTGGGTCTCGGCGGCGCATTGCCTCGACGTGGAAGTGCGCTTGTACGATCGGTTGTTCACCGTCGAGTTTCCGGAAGAGGACAAGTCGAAGACATTTCTCGACTTCATCAATCCGCAGTCGCTGACGATTCTCAAAGGTTGCAAAGCCGAGCCGTCGCTGGCACGTGCGACACCCGACACTCGCTATCAGTTCGAGCGCGAAGGTTACTTCTGCGCCGATAGCGTCGAGTCGCAGCCGGGCCAGCTCGTGTTCAATCGCACGATCGGTCTGCGCGATTCGTTCGGGAAGTAGTCACTGGAACGAGCCCAGCAGCGTCACGCCGGAGTACGGCGTGTACGCGCGCAGCATGATGTAGTAGTCACCTGCAACAGTACCGGAGATCGTGCAGGTCTCGTTGTTGCCGTTGAGATAGGGTCGGCACGAGTACGAACTGGTCGTCGGCCGGCTGCCAAAGCGCACATACAGATCGGCGTCGCCAGTACCGCCGCTGATCGCGACCCGGAGCACCTTGCCCGCGCCGGGCGTGATCTTCCAATACTTCACGCTGTTGGTTGCACCGGAGATGCCTGTAACGGGGACGCCATTCTGGAGAATGGGGTCACCCGCCGGCACTGCCGAGTGCGACGCTACCAGGGACGCTCCCGAGTACGCCGCATACCCGTGCAACAGGACGTAGTACGTGCCCGGCGCAGGAGCGTTTATCGTGCAGGTCTCGTTGTTGCCGTTGAGATATGGACGACAGATGTACGTGGTCAGTGTTGGCCGACTGCCGACAGCACCGACGTACATGTCCGCGTCTCCACTGCCTCCGCTGAGTCTGAATGCGACGCTCTGTTGACCTGGCGGCACGTCGATCTTGAAATACTTGTCGCTACCTGCCGAGTCGCTCAGTCCGGTGACTGGCACGTTGTTCGTGAGAACGATATCGCCTGTGTTGCCCGGGCCTGCGGGGAACACGCCCACCGCGCGCCATGCATCGGCCACTGAATTGCGCTCCGCCGCGCTGAAGCCGAGATCTGTGGCTGCCGTCATGGACGCGTTCGCGGCCGCGCGGAAATTCGTAGATGAAGTGAGATAGTCGACGTTCAGTGCGTAGAACAGGCGAATCGCCTTGTCCATGCCGATGCCCGTCACGACGACAGTCGACTTGCCGCGCGGGTGCGTGCCGCCCTGAGACAGCAAGTAGAAAGCGAGATTGGCGATACCGGAGCTGTAGTGGACATCGACGTTGCCCGCGCCGCTGCTCCAGAAGTCGAGGGAGGCGCCATCCGCTGCCGGGTCGTTCATCCAGCGCAATGCCGGCGGCAGCACGTCTTCGCCGACTGTCCACGTATCTGCAGCGACGGCGAGAGCGCCCGTCCGACCGCCGTCGACCCACGCTTGCGTGAATGCGCCGAAGATGTCGGACATGGCTTCGTTCAAGCCGCCTGACTCGCCCGCGTAGATCAAGCCGGATTCGTTCTCCGTCACTGCATGGGTCAGCTCGTGCGCCGTGACGTCGACGCTGCGCGCGAGCGGGAAGCAACCCTGGGAGACATTGCCGTCGCCGTAGACCATCTGGGTGCCGTTCCAGAAGGCATTGCAGTAGTTGGCGGAGTAATGAACGGTGCTCTTGAGTGCTGCGCCGGCGTTGTCGTACGAATCGCGATTCCAGAAATTCCGGTACGCGTTGTATGTGTCGCCGGTGTTGTCGTAAGCCGCGGTGACGTCCAGGTCCGATGTTTGAGCCTGACCTTCGCTGCGCCGGAGCGTGCCCGGCAGCGAAGTACCGTTGTTGGCACTGTAGACGCTGCGACTCAATCCCGAATGGATCTGCGGATGCACGCCGACGACAGTGCCGCTGTCCACGTCGACGTATACCTTGTCGCGCACCGGGCTCTGTGCGCGCTGGCCTGCGGCGACGATCTCGTAGGTCTTGAACGTCGCTCCTTCGGGAGTGATGAGATAGACGGGCCGCGGCGTCGACAGCGACATGCCTGCGAAGCGCGCGTCCGCCTGCACAAAGCTCAGCGCACTGCCCGGACCGATGTCGTGCTGGCCGAGATTCGCGGGAAGATTGCCGCGCGCTGCGCCGTTGATTGCGTAGATCGAGCCCTGCGCATCGGCGTGTACGATGAGATCGCCGCCGATGACGTCGAGTCCGTTGAACATCTGGCGGTAGCGATCATGGCGGCGACCGCCGCTACCTTGGGACGTCTTGCGTAGCTTGAGGTCGCCGGGCGTGAGATTTCGCGCAGCGAGCGCGGAGCGCAGCGAGGTTCCGGGAGCCAGTGCAACGATGGAGTGCTGCTCATCCGGCCGCGTCGACTGTGCCGTGCTCGTCGCAG
>CADEEJ010000011.1:31120-37823 GCA_902826315.1 uncultured Steroidobacter sp. | reverse complement strand
TGCCCTGACAGCGTGTTCGTCGAAGACACGATGGTCGTCTACAAGAACGTGGCGATGATGTCGCGTCCCGCCGCTCCGAGCCGCAAGCCCGAAATCGTGGACGCGGAGCGCACGGTCGAACGGTTGGGCTACTCGATCGAGCGCATCGCGGAGCCTGGAAACCTCGATGGGGGCGATGTCCTCAAGGTCGGCGATCTGATGTATGTGGGCAGGAGCGGGCGCACCAACGCCGCAGGCGCGGACCAGATGCGCCGGTGCTTCGCGCCGCTGGGCGTCACGGTGGTGGAGGTGCCGGTGAGCAAAGTCCTGCACCTCAAGAGCGCGGTCACTGCGTTACCGAACGGAGCCGTCATCGGCTACCTGCCTGCGTTGGACGACGCGTCGCTCTTTCCGGACTTCATCCCCGTAGCCGAGCCGTCCGGCGCCCATGTCGTGCTCCTCGGCGGCAACCGGCTGTTGATGGCGGCAAGCGCGCCGAAAACTGCGGAGCACTTTGCCGGGCTCGGTTATGAGCCGATCGTCGTGGACATCAGCGAGTACGAGAAGCTCGAAGGCTGCGTCACCTGCTTGTCGGTCCGGCTGCGCGGTCCGTAGCAGCAGCAGGCTGGGGCAGCGGCAAGGCTCGTCGTATACGATCTACGATCAGCACATAGAGTACGCCTTCGTGCCACCACCGCGCAGGATCTGGCGGCCTCGACAGATTCAGCGGCACTGCAGCCGGACGACAACCGTGTCGTCATCGAGCACCAGCCCCTGCGGATCATCCAGGGTTGCGCGAGCGCGTGCGGCGCTCAAGCCTCGCTCGATGACGGTCGCGACGTCCACCAGCCGGGCGGTCGCGGGGCGCAGGTCCTGCCGGCCGACGATCTGAACTGCAATCGGCAGCTCACCGTCGAGCGATCGCTCGAGAGCTTGCAAGCAGCGGTCCGGAGCGTCGAACGTAATCTCGATGCCGTCCTGCTTGTTGATCGGTGCAGCATCGGGCGCAGTAACGGAGCAGGCCGGCGTTGCCGCCGACACGCGTGGTTCCCGCTGGAGTGTCTTCGCGGCTGAGGTGCGGGAGCGCGCGGCGTCGAAGCTCTCATCGAGATCGGTGTGGTCCGCGGGAACTGCTTGCTCGGAATCTTGCATGCGTGCTTCCGCCACTCGCACGCGGGCCGCTGCTTCATCGCGTTCATCGGACTCCACGCGGGCTTGAGTTGCGGCTGCGGATTCCTCCTGGCTGCGTGCGCAGACCACGTGGTCTGCAGCGGGAATGCGCAACACGTTGGCGATGCATGTCTCGGCACCGGTCGAGTCAGTAGCGCAAACGGTCGGCTGCGCCTGAGAGAGCGACGCGAGTAGACACAATGCACATGCACTCGCAGGGAGTCTCATCGCCTTGTTCCTCGATAATGCGACCGGCCAGCGCGTCGAAATGCGCTGGCCGGTCGACAGGCGTCCGATGAAACGGTGCGCCTCATGGGGACGAGCATCCGCTCCTCGCGTGTGCTGGGGATTTCCAGCTCATTTCAGCTGAAATGCTGCCGTAATCCCGCCGCAGCCGGCCCTGCCAACACTCGGCTCCATCTTCAACAGAGGGCCGAGCAGTGCACGCATCGTCGTCCATTCATCTCAAAGCATCCTTCGCGGCTCTGGCCGCGCTGTGCTTCATCGCAGCTTGGGCACCGGCGAATGCCGCGCCGCTTAAGAACATCGTGCTGGTTCACGGCGCGTGGGTCGATGCGTCGGGCTGGAAGGCGATCTACGACATCCTGAGCCATGAGGGTTTCCGCGTGACGATGGTGCAGGAGCCGGAGACCTCGTTCGCGGACGACGTCACCGCGACCAAGCGCGTGCTGGATCTACAGGATGGCCCGACGCTGCTCGTCGGTCACAGCTACGGCGGGTCGGTGATCACAGAGGCGGGCGTGCATCCGAACGTCATGGGTCTCGTGTACGTCGCCGCGCATGC
The DNA here is from genome assembly GCA_902826315.1 of uncultured Steroidobacter sp. Classification (GTDB taxonomy): domain Bacteria; phylum Pseudomonadota; class Gammaproteobacteria; order Steroidobacterales; family Steroidobacteraceae; genus Steroidobacter. The sequence continues at coordinate 35,869 of CADEEJ010000011.1, read as the reverse complement.
GCCCGATGTCGGAGAGAACGAGTCCGCGCTCGGCAAGAAGACACCGAGCGTTCTCGGCAAGACCGCTGGGGTCGTCATGAAGACGCCCGACGGTTTCACCTACCTGGACCCGGAACAGTTTCCCAAGCTGTTCGCACCCGATCTGCCGCGCGAGCGAGCGGAGTTCGCTGCGCGCTCGCAGGTGCTGGCGGCGGCCGCAGTGTTCTCCACTCCGCTGACTGCAGCCGCATGGAAGACCAAGCCCAGCTGGGGAATAGTCGCCGGCGGCGATCAGATCATCAATCCCGATCTCGAGCGCTGGTACTACGAGCGTGCCAGGAGCCGAGTCACGGAGATCAAAGGCGCGAGTCATGCCGTGTTCGAGTCGCATCCGAGAGAAGTTGCGCACGTCATCGCCGGCGCAGCCCGCGAGCTCGGCAAATGACCGGCAAGTAGATGGCAGTCCCAACAGCCGACACTTGGCGCGCTGTCGCGAAGTGGCTATCGGCCGCGGTTCCGCTCGTACTTCTCGCTGCCGCGCTCTTCATCGTGCATCACGAGCTGGGCGCGCAGCAGCTAAGCCGCATCGTCGATAGCGCACGCGGTATTCCGCGTTCTGCTCTAGCGACTGCGCTGACGATCACCGCTGCAAGCTATCTCGTTCTTTCGCTCTACGACTTTCTCGGGCTGCGGTACGTCGGCAAGAGATTGGGCCGCGCGGGCACCCTCGCGACTTCGTTCATCGCGTACGCCGTCTCGCACACGCTCAACCTGGCATCGCTTACGGGTGCAGCGATTCGCTATCGTTACTACGGACAAGATGGGCTGACGCTCGGCGACGTCGCACGCGTCACCGTTTTAAATTCGCTGACGCTCGGCACCGGCTTTGCGCTAGTTGCAGGTTGTGCGCTTGCCTTGGCACCCGATCAGGTTGCGGCTGCGCTGGCTGTCGAGCCGAAGTGGGCGCGCGCGCTCGGCTTCCTCATGATCGCGGCCGTTGCGGCGTACGTGATCTTCGCGTCTCTTCCCGGACGCGTATTTCGAATCCGCAGCTGGGAATTGCGGACGCCCGGGGCACGGCTCGCACTGCTGCAGCCGCTGATCGGCGTATCGGACCTGACATTTGCGAGTGCCGTGCTCTGGTCCTTGTTGCCTGCGGAGGCGAAGGTCGACTTCATCCCGTTCGCCGGCATGTACGCTCTGGCGAGCATGGCCGGAGTGGTCAGCACGGTGCCCGCCGGGATCGGCGTGTTCGAGTCAGTCATGCTGCTGCTGTTACCACAGGTTCCGCGCCATGAGCTCGCGGGCTCGCTGATCGCGTATCGAGTTATCTATTACGTCATGCCGCTGCTGATAGCGGGTGTCGTGTTCGCGGGCCGCGAGTTGGCGAGTCAGCGCGCGCGCCTTGCGAGTTGATCGCCAGGTGAGCCGGCTAGACCGGCGCCGGTGCAGAATCAAACTGCGCTTTTCAATACCCCGCCATCGACGCGCAACGCTGCGCCGGTGGTCGCCGATGAAAGCGGACTCGCGATGTATGCCACCATCGAGGCCACTTCCTGCGGCGTGGCGAATCGCTTGATCAAGGAGGTGGGTCGGGCACGCTCGAAGAATTCCTTTTGCAACGCCTCGAAGGAGACGCCACGCGACTTGGCGAGACTGTCCACGAAATCGACCACGCCGCGCGACTTCGTCGGCCCCGGCAGAATGCTGTTGACGGTGATGTTGGTGCCGACCAGCGTTTCGGCGAGCCCTCTGGACACGGCCAGCTGCGCGGTCTTGGTCGTGCCGTAGTGGATCATCTCGGCTGGAATCTGCAGGCCACTTTCGCTGGAGATGAAAATTATTCGTCCCCAATTCGCGCGGCGCATGGCGGGCAGATAAAGACGGGCCAGGCGCACGCCGCTCACGACGTTGACATCGAAGAAGCGCAGCCACTCGGCATCGGCGATTTCCTCGAACGGCTTGGGCTCGAAGATACCGAGGTTGTTGACGAGAATCGCGACGTCCGGGTAACGCTTGGCCAGCGCCTCGGCCACGTCGGCCTTACTGAGATCGCCCGCGAAGCCCAGCGCGTCACGACCCGTCGCAGCTTTGATCGATGCGATTACTGCATCGACGGCTTCCTGCTTGCGCCCGTTCACGATGACACGCGCACCTTCGCGTGCGAGTGTTTCTGCGATTGCGAGACCGATGCCGGCAGTGCTGCCGGAAACCAGGGCCAGCCGATCGGTGAGTTGCAGGTCCATATAAGTCGTCCAGGCGGGGTTGCGGCCACCCTACGACACATAGTCGACGGACACAACGCGCGCGTCTTTGCGCATGGCTTCGACGACGGCGCGGCAGCGATAGGCGGGGCCCGGGCCGATGAGCTCGACGATGACGACCGAGAGACTGGGCCGCTGCCGCAGCGTCAATTCATAGCCGGTGTTGTCGCTGAGCAGCGAGCCGAGGAATTCGTCGTCGCCTGGATCCGGCACATCGGGTGTCAGCGTCACTGACAACTTGACGTCGCAGGGCTCAGGCGTAGCCGCGGCCGCCGAAGTGCTGCCAAGCGCGAGCGCCAACGCTAGCGCGCTGGCGGCGTTGGCCGGCCGATTGAGCCATCGATGCATGCTCATGAGCGTGTCCCCAGGCTGTAGACACGACGCTACCGGCGCAGCCGCGCGCCATTTCAGCTGAAACATGTGACCGAGACATCACCAGCGTCTTACCAGATGCGCACTCGTGCGGCAGGCTCGAGATACAGGCGTTGACCCGGCCGGACGTCAAAGGCTTCATACCAGGCGTCGATGTTGCGAACGGTCGAGATGCGAAAGACCTCGGGAGCGTGAGTGTCAGACGCGAGCAGCTTTCGCAGCGCTTCGTCCCGAGTCTTGCCGCGCCAGCTGCGCGCATATCCGATGAAGAACTGCCGATCCTGCTGACGCACGTACTCCTTGTCGTTCACCTTGCTGCCAAGTGCGTGACGATGTGCATCGAATGCAGCGGCAAGGCCTCCCAGGTCGGCGACGTTCTCACTCAGCGTCAGCTTGCCGTCGACCGATGCATCTGCGAGCGCACGGTAGTTGGAATACTGACTCGCGAGCGGTGCGGTGGCAGCCTGGAAGTTCGCGAGGTCCTCGGCCGTCCACCAATGGGACTTGCGGCCCGTGGCGTCATAGTCCGCGCCGAGCGTATCGACGAAGTGGCTGGTCTCGTGACCGACGATCGCACCGAGCGCGCCATAGTTCATGGCATCCGATGCAGTTGGATCGAACTTCGGCGCCTGTAAGAGCGCAGCGGGAAAATTGTAGGCGTTCTGTTCGAATACGAGCACAGCGCCGGCTGTCTGCGTTTCGATCCACCATTCGGTCCGGTCAACTGGCGTGCCCAGGCGAGCCAGTGCCTGGCGGTAGTTCCATTGCGCCACGCGCTGCACGTTGCCCATCGCGTCCGCAGGATCGATTGCCAGGCTGGAGTAGTCCTGCCACTTCGGTGGGTAGCCGACGTCGAAGTAGAGCGTCTGCAGCTTTTCCAGCGCCAGCTTCTTGCTCGCCGCTGACATCCACGTTACCGCTTCGACGCGTTGGCGGAACGCAGCGACGACGTTGGCGACGATGGTTTGTGCTCGTGCTTTCATCTCGGGGGAGAAGTGCCGCTCGGCATACATCCGACCGATCGCCCCACTCATCGCCTGCTGTGTTGCTTGCAAGGCGCGTTCCGCGCGCGTGCTCTGTTGTTGTTGCGCGAAGGCACGCGGCAATACGTCGGCGTGCCGGTCGATGGCGTGAAAACGCAGGTAGTCCAACCAGACGGGTAGCGGCTGTGAACCAACGAGTGCTGCTGAACTCTTTACCGCGTCGGGTTGCCATACGACGAGAGCTTCCTGGTTCGACAGCTTTGCCGCGGCGAAGAACGTGTTCCAGTCCATGCCCGGTGCGCGGCGCGCGAACTCGGTACGTGGCCACAGGTTCTCGACGTTCCGCACGTCGGCCGATGCTTCAGGTGTGGCGTGGCCGGCTGCGATGGCAGTCTCAAGTGCCATCACGGCTTCGGCTCTCTGCGCGGCGCGATCGAATCCCGCGAGGGCCAGCATGCGAGCAATGTAGTCTTGGTACGTGCCGCGCATCGCTTGCGCGTCGGCTGTGGTGCCGACGTAGTGGGCGCGGTCCGGCAGGCCAAGACCTCCTTGCAGGAGGAGGGCGACATTGGTCTTCGCGCCGTTCGGCCCTTGACCTGCCGCAAGCCCAAACAAGTGGGAAGAGTCGTAGACACCCTTGTTCAGCGGGTCCACATCGGCTCGCAGCTCGCTGCCGAGCAGGCGCGCCAGTGCCACCTTGTCGTGGACACCGTCAATCTGTTTAAACAACGGTTTGAGCGCAACGAGACCGCGCGCTTCGATACCGGCTTCATTCGAATAGGCGGCGCGGAAATCCGCTACCTTGCGCGCATCCGAGCCCGCGGGCGCGGTAGCGCCGTCGTCGATCAGTTTCGCGATCTGTCGGCGAGTCAGCTCGTCGATCTCGCTGCGCGCGGTCCAGCGTTCCTTGGCCGCGGGAATCTCGGTGGCCTTGAGCCAGGCGCCGTTGGCCCATGCGAAAAAATCGTCACCAGGCTGGATGCTGGTGTCCACGCCGGCTTCGGCGACACCATTGGCTGGTAAGACAGCTGTCTGTGCTTTTACTGACGTGACGGAGATCAAGCCGGCAGTTGCCAGCAGTGCGACGCGGACGCTTGAGTTGCTGAACATGCAATCGCCTCTAGAGGATCGATTGACGATGTTAGCGAGTT
>CADEEJ010000011.1:27840-31020 GCA_902826315.1 uncultured Steroidobacter sp. | reverse complement strand
ATCGTCAACGGCCGCGTGATGGACCCCGAGTCCGGTCTGGACGCCGTCAGGAATGTCGGTGTGCGCGCGGGGAAAATCGCGACCCTTTCGACCGAAGCGATTCAGGGTCGCCGCACCATCGACGCCAAAGGGCTGGTCGTCGCCCCCGGGTTTATCGACCTTCACGAGCATGGCCAGAAACCGGAGAACTACGAGTTCCAGGCGCACGATGGCGTAACCACTTCACTGGAGCTCGAAGCCGGGACGGGCGATGTCGCCGGTTGGTATGCGGAACGCGAAGGCAAGTCGCTCATCAATTTCGGCGTGAGCATCGGGCACATCCCCACGCGGATGAAAGTGATGAAGGACCCAGGCACCTGGCTCCCGACCGGCGATGCCGCTCATCGTGCCGCTACCGACGCCGAGCTCGCACAGATCGATGAGCGCATTGAAGCCGGGCTGAAGCAAGGCGCGCTGGCTGTCGGTATGGGCATCAACTACACCGCGGCGGCGGCGCGCGGCGAAGTGCTCGACGTCTTTCGAGTTGCAGCCCGGCATGGCGCGCCAGTGCATGTCCATTTGCGTTACGCGGGCGATAAAGCTCCAGAGACCGGTCGCGCAGCACTCGAGGAAGTGATTACGGCTTCCAGCGAAACCAAAGCTCCTTTGCATGTCGTCCATGTGACCAGCATGGGATTGCGTGATACGCCGCAATTGTTGGCGATGATTCGCGCCGCCAAGGCGCGGGGCACCGACGTTACAACGGAGTGCTACCCCTATGTCGCTGGCAGCACCGGCCTCGAGAGCGCTTTGTTCGATCCCGGGTGGCAGGAGCGGATGCGCATCAGCTACGGCGAGCTGCAATGGGTCAAGACCGGCGAACGATTGACCGCGGAAACCTTCGAGCGCTATCGGCAAGAGGGAGGGCAGGTCGTCATCTTCATGATTCCGGAAAGCGTCGTGCAGCTCGCAGTTGCGGACCCGATGGTGATGATCGGAAGCGACGGCATGCCGACCGCGGGTGCAAGCGTTCATCCCAGAGGGCAGGGCACCTTTTCTCGTGTGCTCGGCAAGTACGTCAGGGAGGAGAAGGTGCTGGATCTGATGACGGCGCTGCGCAAGATGACCTTGATGCCGGCGCAACGTCTGGAGCAGCGTGCGCCGGCGTTCAAGACCAAGGGCCGCATCAAGCTGGGTGCGGATGCGGATCTCACGGTCTTCGACGCGAATCGCGTCATCGACCGCGCCACGTTCGAGAAGCCGCTGCAGTACTCGGACGGAATTCGCTTCGTCCTGGTGAATGGCGTGGCCGTGGTCACGGACGGGAAGCTCGTGAAGGACGTGTTTCCCGGGCGCGCCGCGCGCGCATCGCGGAGCTGATCAATCGACCGTACGTCGATAGTGCACGACGTACGTGAGCGGCTTCGGCAAGCGCGGACTCGTGACCTGAACCTCCAGAGTCAAGCGTTCGGTACCCTCTGCGCTGAACGAATTCACGCGCTGACCGTCTTCTGCCTTGAACGTTTGCACGAGTCGCCCATTCTCGGAGCGAGCTGAGACGTCGTAGATCTCGCCGTCCTCGCTGGTCCACTTGATGACGCTGCCGTCGGCCGGCATCTCGACCGCTTTCCTCTCATCGAACTTCACGCTGATCAGCACGACCTGGCGCGTGATAGTGACGCGCCGATAGAGCGGGTTCGTTTTCTTCAGCCTGCCGCGCGCGACAGAGCGAGTGAGGAAGTTCATGTCCGCGGTCGCGGCCTCGATCGCCTTCTGAATGCCAGCGTCCGATTGCTCTTCGCTGACGAAGGTCCCGGCCCAGAGGGATTCCTGGGCGCCAGCGGCCGTACTGAGTCCGACCAGCATCAGGGCGCAGATACAGCTTGCAGATCGTTGCATGATCGCCTCCTGTCGCGTCAGAGCATACGATGTCTCGGTCAAGGATGTCTGAAGGAGCAAAGGAAATGAGGATTTGCCTTGCGCTGATGTTGCTTTTGATGATTCCCGGTGCTGGCGGCGCGCGCATCATGCCCGGATCCCGCCGAGCCTGGCGAGGCAGCTCAACCGGAACACTGAGCTCTCGGAGAATGTCGCTGGTGGCAACCTCATGAATGGCTTCAACGGCAGTACGGTGGGTAACATCGAGCAGCCGAGTAAGATCAATCCGCTCGAGCCGAACTGCGATTGCCCATAGGAAATATGTTGTCGCTCCGAACCGTCCTGATCGCACTGGCTTCCACTGCTATCGGGGCGGTATCGATCCTCTCGGTGCACATCGCGTCCCGGAAACTGCCAGCTCTGCGCAGTGATGCCTTGGCAATGTTGCTGTCCGGCGCGGTTTCACTGGCGATCTATGGCGCGGGCCTGGCCTGCCTCATCTACCTCGCAGCGCCCGCTGGACCTCTGACGCCCGTCATCGCACTCGCGTGGATGGCTGGAGTCGGATTGGGGCGCTGGTACCTGCGGGGCTAGAGCTCCCAGCGTGCTGCCCTCACTTGGCACGACCGTTGAAAAAGCTCAGCGGAACAGCGTCTGCGCTCACCGCATAGCCTGCATCATTGGCATGCAGATGATCGCCGCTGTCGAATCGCTCCAGGAGTCTGTCCGGGTGCGCCGGATCGCGTAGCACCGCATCGAAGTCCGCGATGCCGTCGGCTTCTCGCGTCGAGCGAATCCAGTCGTTGATCGCCAGACGCAGCGCTTCTTTTGCGGGCGTATGAATGACCTGCTTCCTGTCCAGCACGGAGAGTGCACCGCCGAACGGTGGGATCGTAGTCATGAGCACGCGAATTCCCCTGCGATGCGCTCGCTCGATGATCTCGCGGTATCCGCGGATCAGACCTTGCGCGCTGACGTCCTCATCGGCGGACGTGAGCGATCCCGGGAAGGCAATGTCGTTGACCCCGATAGCGACGATGATGAACTGCACGCCCGGCTGTGCCAGCGCGTCACGATCCAGGCGCGCGAGCACGGCCTCTCCGAGTCCGGCGCCGAACGGACTCTCGCGCGGGCTGTCCTTCAGCAGGCGATTGCCGATGATTCCAGCGTTCAGGACGCCAATGCGCGCGGTCGCGCCGCCGGCATTCTGCAGGCGCTTCGCAAGCACATCCGGCAGCCGCGCATTGCGGTCCTGCGTCGAGCCATCGCCGTCCGTCGTGGAAGAGCCGATGACGGCCACCGCGGACAGTGGTTCAGGACTGC
>CADEEJ010000011.1:15866-27740 GCA_902826315.1 uncultured Steroidobacter sp. | reverse complement strand
TACAGATTGGAGAGCGTGATGCGCACCTGCGAGCCAGGAATGCTCGTATGCACGATGAGCCTCAGCGTCTGGCGATCATACGTTTCCAGCGCGCCAGGTATGAAAGGCTGAGCGGAGGCCGCCCAAGTACCGGCCCAGCCGGGCGCGCGGGTAGCACCGTCTGCGGCAGCGGTCGTGACAGTCAGAAGAGCAGGGACGATGGCGAGCAGGAAGGTCTGTCCGAGCGACATCGGAAATCCTCGAATGGAAGAGCACGGCCGCATGATTGCGCCATGTCTGCCATGGAAGTCCTGAAGCAATTCTGAAAAAGGCCTGAAACGGCCTGAATCCGCGGAGAGGTGGCGGACTGTGCTAGGTTGTTGTCCGATGCAACCATAGCCGGGCTGCTCAGCGCGCCGCGATGGAGCTTGCCAGATGAATCTCGACCACACCCAGTTCCGAGTCAGCTCAACTGCTGAGAACGGAGTCGTGAGCTCCGAGACGCGCCTCGCCTTGGAGCAACGCGGCAGCAGGATCCTCGGGCGGTATAGCGGCGGCTCGATTCTCCGCGGCTATCTCGTTGGCACTCTGACCGGATCGGTGCTGCAGTTCCGTTTCACTCAGCGAGAAGTCGCGGGGCAGATCCACGGCGGGCGATCCGTTTGTGAGCTCGAGCGTCTCGGCGATGGCCGGTTGCGCTTGCACGAGCGCTTCACTTGGACGACGCGCGTCGGGTCAGGCACCAACACGTTCGATGAGCTCTAGAATGTCAGCGTCCCCAAGGACTGCCGAGCCCAATCTGGCTAAAAGCAGCACCTCGGTTGAGTTCTGGATCCTTTGGATTGCCGCGGCCGTGGCCTTGGCGTACCTGGTGCTGCCGCGTCCGTACGCAGGTGACGTTGCGCTCAAGACTTCGATGTGCGTGTTGCTCGCGATCGCCGCGTTTCGCGGCAATCTGCAGCTCTTCGCGCTGGCGTTACTCTTCTCGGCCGCAGGCGACGCGTTCCTCGGCTACGACGGCAAACGACTCTTTGTCCCCGGCCTCGCGAGCTTTCTCGTGACGCATGTGTTGTATGCCGTCGTCTTCGTGCTTGCAACGAAGGGTGCCGCGGCGCCGATGAGCGCTGGACGCAAGGTAATGTTCGCCATCATCCCGACGTTCGCGGTCGCGTACAGCGTCGTGCTGTGGCCGAATCTCGGCGCGCTGGCGATCCCGGTCATGCTCTACATCGCGGCGATCGTCGTGATGGCGATGCTGTCGTTGCGCGTTCGAGCGATCGAGGTGCCAATCGGCGCGGTGCTGTTCATGATCTCGGACAGCCTGATCTCACTCGAGAAATTCTTGTGGCAAGCCGCGTGGGTCGGACCGCTGGTGTGGATCACGTACGCGCTCGCGCAGTTGTTGATTGCTCGCGGCATGCTGATGAGCGCGCGCAAGGGTGTCGCGGTCATCGCTTCCCATTGATCGCCGCCTCGGCGACCGGGCGCATCGCGGCGTAACCTGCAGCCGTCGGGTGTACTTCGTCCTTTGCAAGGTTGAGCTTTACATTCCCAGCGGCGTCCGTCAGCGCGGCGGCGTAGTCGGCGTAGACCGCGCCGATCTCTTTTGCATAGGCGCGCATCCAGTCGTTCAACGCGGTGGCTACCGACTTGGGCTGGAGGTCCGGTCGCCACCAGTACTTTGCTGCCGGCGGTACGGAGCCGAGGACGATGCGGATCCCGTGAGCGCGGGCGATTTCACACATCGCCATGAAGTTGTTCTTCGAATCCTCCGGCGACATCGGCCCGGTGTTCTGAGCGATGTCATTGGTGCCGGCCATGATGTGCACCACGCGCGGCTTCAGCGCGATGACGTCAGCATGCATTCGCACGAGCAGCTGTGGCGTGGTCTGAGCACTGATGCCGCGGCCGACATTCGCTCCCGCAAAAAAGGCCGGGTCGGTATTGGTCCAGCCTTCAGTGATGGAGTCGCCTAGAAATACCGCGTCGACTCTTGCACCGCTGGATATGAGCTCCGCATTGGCCTGACGATATCTGCCGAGCCAGGCCCAGTCCGTCAGCAGACGCGGCGGCTGTAGTGCCGGAGCGGTGTTGGGCTGTTCGCCACATCCTTCGATGGCGCCCGCAATCGATGGCAAGGCAAGACCGGCTCCAAGAGAGCCTGCGATCAGAGACCGTCTGCTCAGCTCTATCATGCTGTTGCTCCTATTTGTTACCGTTGTGCCATGGAACTCTATCGCGCATTCGCCGCGGCATTGCTGGTTTCGCTCGCCGGGAGTGCTCCTGCGATCGCGTGCTCGTAACATTTCCGCGTCCCTGGAGGTCGTGAACCGCGTGCAGCGCCGGACTTCGTCGCCGGCGCCGTCGACAACGAGGTACGGGAACAAGCCGGTTCATCACGTGCGTTTCCAGCCGCCAGACGCTGCAGGCGCCTAAGTACAACGCAGCGCACTCGACGCAGTGTTCGGACGGCGGCAAGTACGCCATTTTCCGCGATGCCAGCTTCGCCTGCCTGACCGTCCTGATCATCAGTGCCGACCAGATGGTCCTCATCGTCTCGCTCGGAACCGATTCGCTGGAGCTCGACGACTACCAAGCGGCGATGACGGCGTTGCTCGCTGCCCACTAGGGATTCACGCCGCCTTCACGCCGCCGATGCCGCGCGCGTCACGGCGACGGTCGACGATATGCACCATGGAACAGGTGATGTTGAAAGACGGAGAAGAGCCGCCATTGGCTGCGCATCTCGTCACGCCGCGCCGCGGCTACCTGCATCACGGCTTGTATGTCGGTAACGGGCGGATCATTCATTATCCGGGCCTCGTCGGACGCTTCCGCCGCAGAGCGGTGGAAGAGGTGTCGCTAGGCGAATTTGCTCGCGGCCGGCCCATCGCCGTGCGCACGGACTCGAAGCCGCGCTTCGCCCGCACGGAGGTGGTTCTCCGCGCGCGCAGCCGGCTGGGCGAGGATCGATATCACATCATCCGCAACAACTGCGAGCACTTCTGCGAGTGGTGCCTGAGCGGCGTCAGCCGGAGCCGGCAACTCGAATCATTGCCAGCACGCTTGGGCGCGTCTGCTATCGCGATCCTGGACGCCGCGGCAACCCGGGCCTATCGCACGCTACAGCCGGCGTCGTTCTGACGCTCCATAATTCCGACGGGATGATGCCGTGCGCGCCATCGAACGCCGCCGCGGTCGACGCTTGAGCTAACATCCGTAGCCTCAGGATCGCGTGAGCACTTCAATGGACTATCGAGACCGGCATGTAGTTGTGACAGGGGGCACGGGTGCGCTCGGAGCGGCTGTGCTGGACGCGCTCTTGCAGGCGGGTGCCATGTGCCACGTGCCGTATCGAAACGACCAGGCACTCGCACAGTCCCCGCATCGAGGCAACGAGCGGGTGTCGTTCGTCGCAGTCGGCGATCTCGCGGATGAGGCTAGCGTGATGCGCTACTACGAGGGCTTGAAGAGCCTTTGGGCGTCTATCCATGTCGCAGGCGCCTTTGCTGCCGCGCCGATAGCTCGCAGCGACAAGGCCATGCTGATGGGGCAGCTGGAGACGAATCTCGTCTCGGCATACCTGTGCAGTCGTGCAGCGGCAATGACGCTGCTGCGGCTGGGTTCCGGCGGGCGCATTGTGAATGTCGCCGCACGTCAAGCACTCGAGCCTCGTCTCGGCGCCGGGAGCGTTGCTTACACGATCGCCAAAACCGCGGTCGCGGCCTTGACTACCGCGCTGGGTGCGGAGCTTGCGTCAGAGGGCATCCTCGTCAACGCCGTTGCTCCCTCGATCATGGATACGCCGAGTAATCGCACGGCGATGCCGAATGCGAAGTTCGATTCGTGGCCGAAAGTCACGGACATCGCTGCCACGATCGCGTTTCTCGCATCCCCGGCTAACACAGTCACGCGCGGCGCTGTCGTTCCGGTGTACGGCCGCGCGTGAGTTGTCCCTGGCCGCTCACTTCTCGACGTGCCCGCCGAACTGATAGCGCATCGCAGACAGCAATTTGTCCTGGAACGCCGCAGCGCCCCGCGAGCTGAAACGCTCGTATAGCGCGGTCGTGAGCACTGGAGTCGGCACGCCTTCGTCGATCGCAGCCTGGATAGTCCAGCGTCCTTCGCCGGAATCGGCGACGCGGCCGGAAAACTGCGTGAGTGCGGGATCTTCCGCGAGGGCGGTGGCAGTCAGATCGAGCAGCCATGAAGAGATCACGCTGCCGCGGCGCCAGACTTCGGTGACGTCTGCCAGGTCGATCTCATATTGATAGTGCTCGGGATTGCGCAGCGGGGTAGTTTCGGCGTCCGCCTCGCGCGCATGTTTGCCCGCATTCGCTGCGCGTAACACCTCGAGCCCCTCGGCGTACGCGGCCATGAGCCCGTACTCGATGCCGTTGTGAACCATCTTCACGAAGTGGCCGGCACCGCTCGGTCCGCAGTGGAGGTAGCCGTGCTCGGCTGTGCTCTTGCGGTTCTCACGCCCGGCCGTGCGTTCGATGTTGCCGCTGCCAGGAGCCAGCGTTGCGAAGAGCGGATCGAGGTGCTGCACGATGTCGCGCTCGCCGCCGATCATCATGCAGTAGCCTCGTTCGAGACCGTGCACGCCGCCGCTCGTTCCAACGTCAACGTAGTGCAGACCGCGCTCGGCAAGAGACTTCGCGCGGCGGATGTCGTCGATGTAGTGCGAGTTGCCGCCGTCGATCAGCGCGTCGCCCGGCTCGAGATACGGCAGCAGCTCGGCGCTGATCCTGTCGACCAGTGCCACTGGAACCATGAGCCATAGCGCTCGCGGTTTCTCCAGTTTCGCGATGAGATCGCGCAGCGAAGCGGCGCCAGTCGCGCCGTCTTTCGTGAGTGCGTCGACAGCGTTCGGCGAGGTGTCGAACACCACACACTCGTGGCCGCCCTTGAGCAGGCGGCGCGCCATGTTGCCGCCCATGCGGCCCAGGCCGATCATTCCTAACTGCATCAGCGCGCTCCTTTCGCGGCAATGACGCCGAGCAGCTCCTTCCACGAGGCAACGAAGGCTGCGGCGCCGTCCTGCTGCAGCTTCGCGGCAAGCGCACTGACATCCACGTCGGCTTTGCGGAACTCCTCCAGAACCTTGCCGGAGTCGCCGCCGTCGTCCCGCAACTCGGGGCCCAGCTCACCGTGGTCGGCGAAGGCCTTCAGCGTGCCTTCGGGCATCGTGTTCACAGTCAGCGGTGCAACGAGCCCTTTGATATAGAGAATGTCGGACGCGTTGGGATCCTTCGTGCCCGTGCTCGCGAACAGCAGCCGCTGTGGGCGGGCGCCAGCGTTGAGCGCACGGCGCCAGCGCGAGGATGCCAGCAGCTGCGAGTACGCGCGGAAGGCTTGCTGCCCGATCGCCAGTCCCAGCCGGTTGGCGAGCGACGTCGGTATCTTGCTCGCGACCGCGACATCCCAGCGGCTGAGGAAAATCGACGCCACCGAAGCGACGGCGGGATTCAGGTTCGCCGCGATCCTGCGCTCGACGCCGCGCAGCCAGGCTTCGGCTGCCGCTACGTAGTGCTCGGGCGAGAACAGCAGCGTCACGTTGATCGGAATGCCGGCGAAGATCGCTTCCTCGATCGCGGGCAGCCCTTCGGGTGTTCCAGGAATCTTGATGAAGACGTTGGGTCGACCCACGCGCGCATGCAGGTCTTGCGCCTCGCGCAACGTCGCTTGCGTGTCGCGCGCGAGCAGCGGCGAGACTTCGAGCGAGACCCAGCCGTCGACTCCGTCAGTGCGTTCGTGGATCGGACGAAACAGCTCCGCGGCTCGACCGATGTCCTCCAGCGCGATCTCGAAGAACAGCTTCTCGCCCGACAGGCCGGCCTGCACTCGCTCGGCGATCGTCGCGTCGTAAGCCGTGCCCTTCTTGATCGCCTGCTCGAAGATGGTCGGGTTGGACGTGAGCCCCGTGACCGACAGCTGATCGATGTAGCGGGCGAGGGTGCCGCTCGTGAGCAGCTCGCGCGTGATGTTGTCGAGCCAGAGACTCTGGCCCGCCCGGGAGAGTGCTTGTGTGGGATTCATGATGTCCTCAGGGATTCGGTGACGACCTGCTGAGCCTCAGCGACGACCATGTCCAGGTGACGCGCGTCGCGGCAGCTCTCTGCGTAAATCTTGTACAGATTCTCGGTGCCGGAGGGACGCGCTGCGAACCAGCAACTGTCCGTCACGACCTTGAGCCCGCCGATCGGCGCGCCGTTGCCCGGCGCGCGAGTCAGCTTCGCAGTGATCGGCTCGCCTGCGAGCGAGGAGGCCCGTACTGCCTCCGGCGAGAGATTGGCGAGACGCGCCTTCTGTTCAGGCGTCGCCGGTGCATCGATGCGCGTGTAGTGCGGTGCGCCGAACTGGGTCGTGAGCTCGCGATAGTGCTCTCCGGGATCCTTGCCGGTGCGCGCGGTGATCTCGGCCGCGAGCAGTCCGAGGATGAGCCCATCCTTGTCGGTGGTCCAGACCGTCCCATCCAGGCGCAGGAAGCTGGCGCCCGCGCTTTCTTCGCCACCGAAGCAGACCGAGCCGTCGAGCAGGCCCGGCGCGAACCATTTGAATCCGACCGGCGTCTCGAACAGACGCCGTCCTGCTGCTGCCACCACGCGGTCGATCAGGATGCTCGAAACGAGTGTCTTGCCGACCGCCGCACTCGCGCTCCAACCCGGGCGCGCGTCGAGCAGATAGCGAATAGCGACGGCGAGGTAGTGATTCGGATTCAGCAGCCCAGCCGCAGGTGTCACGATGCCGTGGCGATCCGCATCGGCGTCGTTGGCGAAAGCGACAGCGAACCGATCCTTCAGTTCGAGCATGCGAGCCATCGCATACGGGCTGGAACAATCCATGCGGATCTTGCCGTCGTGATCGACCGTCATGAACGAAAACGTCGGGTCCACCTTGCTGTTGACCACTTCGATGTCGAGCCCGTACACGCGATTGATCGGCTCCCAGTAGTGCACGGCGGCGCCGCCGAGCGGATCCACTGCCAGCTTCAGGCGTGCTGCGCGGATCGCGTCCATGTCGATGACGTGGCGCAGGTCGTCCACGTACGGAGCGAGGAAGTCCTGCTCGTGAAGCGTTGGAGCATGCCGAGCCGCCGTCAGCGACATGCGCTGCGCCTCGCGATTGCCTTCGCGCAGCAGCGCATTCGCGCGCTGCTGAATCCAGCCCGTCACGTCCGAGTCGGCCGGTCCGCCATTCGGCGGGTTGTACTTGAAGCCGCCGTCCTCCGGCGGGTTGTGCGACGGCGTAATGACAATGCCGTCCGCTTGTCGCTCGGTGCGGCCACGGTTGTGTACGAGAATTGCTCGCGATATCGCTGGTGTGGGCGTGAACCCATCAGCGCTCTGCACGACTGCCTCGACCTCGTTGGCAGCGAGCACTTCCAGCGCGGTTCGCTGCGCCGGCCCGGACAACGCGTGTGTGTCGCGGCCGATGAAAAGCGGCCCACTGATGCCTTGTGTGCGTCGGTAGTCGCAGATCGCCTGGGCGATCGCGACGATGTGCGCCTCGTTGAACGACCCGCGCAGCGCTGAGCCGCGATGGCCGCTGGTCCCGAAGCTCACGAGCTGTGCCGGATCGGTCGGATCGGGCCGGCGCGTGTAGAACTCACGCTCGAGGCTCGCGGGATCGATCAGCAACTCCTTGGGAGCCGGCTTGCCGGCCAAAGGGGACAGGGCCATCGGACACCTCCTCGGGGAATCAGGGGAGACGATAGCTACGCTCGATGTGACCCTCTAGGTCCTTCGGATAGAAATACACCGGGCGCAGATCGCCGCCGACATAGCGCTGCACCTGATCGACGAAGTGTTTCGATTCAGGGTGTCCGCTTGCGCCGCCGATGCTGACTGCCAGCGCGCGCACGCTCGGCCCGAACTCGACCGCGGCGACGAAACTGTTGCCGCGGGTTCCGTAATAGCGCTTCGTTCCCGGGTACCGCTTGGCGCCGAAGGCGGCGAGCGAGCCCCATTCAGCGGAGGCGAACGGCACTGGCGTGCTCGGCTTCGCATCATCGAACGTCTGCACGATGGCGCCATCGTTGCGCTGGAAACGATTGATCTCGCCCCACGGCACCTGCCAGCTGCCGAAATCCTGTGTCAGCCGATCCGCCGCTTGCGTCAGCGCGGCGAGCTTCTGTGCGGGCGTCGTGCGATCGGCCATGTAGTCCCATTTCGAGAGCCCCGCCGCCTGAGCGGGCTCGGCTGCAATGGACCAGAGCGCCTCGCCGAAGAACACGGCCAACGACGTCGGTTTCGAATCGAGCGACCAGCGATAGTCCCAGCCGCGCAGCAGATCGACAGGGCCTGCGAGCTTCGCGCGCGCGGGATCGTCTTGCGACAGGGCATCGTACGCGGTCAACACAGATGGAGTGAGCCGCGCAAAAGCAGTCAGGTACGAATCGAAGGCGGCTGCGAGCAGTGTCTGCAAAGTGAAATCATTTCTTGCACCAAGCACGCGCTGTGCCTGTGGTCCGCGCGGATTCTCGCCGTCCAGATCCATGTAGCGCGGGAAGTTCGCAGCCTTCGGGCTGTCCGCGCCGGCCGCCGTCCACGGCCAGTTGTTGACGTTCATCACCCAGCCGTTCGCTGGGGTCACGACGTGGGGCAGGCTGTTCAGATCGTGCAAATCCTGCCAGTCCGTCGCCGGATCGCTGCCGTCGACGGGCTTGCGATAGTCGTACCGGTCGTTGCGGATCGGCATGAACTGCGGATGCAGATAGGCCACCGTGCCTTTCGAGTCTGCGAACAGCGTGTTGTTCGAGGAATTGGCCTTGAGCCGTGCCACGTCGAGAAAACTGGCGTAGTCGTTGCTCTTGGTACGCAGGAACGACTGCTGCAGCGCTGCCACGGGCTTGTTCATCAGTGCGAAGGCGATCCATTTGCCATTCGCCTCGCGCACGATCGGGCCGTGATGCGTGGCGTACGTGGTGAAGCTGCGTCGCGCGAGCGTGCCGTTGGCGGCCTTGTAAGAGAGCGTCACGACCTTGGTTTCGATCGGCCGCAGTTCCTTGCCATATCTATATGAGTGCCGGCCGCCCGCATCGGTGACGACGGTTTCCGCGAATTCGTCGACGTTGTCGGTGCCGCTCGAGGTATGCATCCAGCCGGCGTGCTCGTTGAACCCCTGGTAGATGAAGAACTGGCCCCACGTGGCTGCGCCGTAAACGTTCAATCCTTCGCTGCTCGTGACCTGCAGCTCGGAGCGGAAGAAGAAGCTGGTGTGTGGATTGATGAGCAGCAGCGCATGGCCATTCTTCGTGTGCGAGGGCGCGATGGCGAAGCCATTCGATCCTTGCGGCTCGCGAAACAACAGGCCTCGTTCACCGGCCGTCATCGCCAGCCGTTTGCCGCCGTAGAACGCCTCGAGCTGGCTGAGCGGCACGCGCTCGATATCGCCGCCGATGCTGCCCTCGCTGAAGCTCAGGGCCATCCACGGCTCGAAGTGCGTGATGACGCGTGGACGGACCTGCGGATGCGTCGCGAGATAGCAGTTGAGGCCTGCGGCCCAGGCGCGCATGAGCTTTCTGAGCCAGTCCGGGCTCTTGCCGAAGCCGGCTTGCAGCGTGTCGCTGTCGATGAACAGTCGCTGACGCAGATCCTGCCAGAGCGCGCTTTCGCCTTCGGCTTCGGCGAGGCGGCCGAGGCTGACGAGGTAATTGGTCTCGATGCGATTGAAGTCGTCCTCGGCCTGCGCGTACATCATGCCGAAGACCGCGTCGGCATCCGTGCGGCCGCGCACGTGCGCGATGCCCCAATCGTCGCGTGTGATGGTCACGTCATGATTTTCGCAAGTGGGCCGATCGCGCTCCGCACTCGCCGCGATGCTGAGGTTGCTACTCAGGGCGAGCAGCAGACCGAAGAGGAGAACAGGGCGCGCCGGTCTCAACATCGTGGGTACAATACACGGATGAACACCACGCGTCGAAACCCAACCATGCATATCCCGACTGTCCTTTCCGCACTCGTCCTGGGTCTCGCCGGGCAATTGCTTGCTACAGCCGTTGCCGACGTCACGGTCGATCCGGCGCGTCTTTCGCAGCACGTGAAGACTTTGTCATCCGATGCGTTCGAAGGGCGCGGTCCCGCCACGCCAGGCGAGCAGAAAACAGTTGCCTATATCGTCGAGCAGATGAAGGCGGCTGGACTTCAGCCAGGTGGCGACTTGAAGGATGGCAAGCGGGCCTGGACGCAGGACGTCCCGCTCGCGCAGTTCAACATCAGCGGGCCAGTCGATATGAGCGCGACGGCGCAGGGCCAACGCCGCCCACTGGCGCAAGGCAAGGACATCGCGATCCGCGCGGCAGCAACCAACATCGACCGAGTGCAGTTCAGCGATGTGCCCGTGGTGTTCCTCGGGTACGGCGTGACCGCACCGGAGCGTGGTTGGGATGACTACCAAGGCATCGACATGCGGGGGAAGCTCGGCATCGTGCTGGTGAACGACCCGGACTTCGAAACGCAGTCGGGTGAATTCGGCGGGCGCGCCATGACGTACTACGGCCGCTGGACATATAAATATGAGGAGGGCGCGCGGCACGGCGCGCTCGGCATCCTGATCGTTCACGAGACCAAGCCCGCGTCGTATGGCTGGGCGACGGTCGAGAACTCCAACACGAATACGATCTTCGACATTCTGCGTGCGAACCCGCGCGACGAGCATGTCGATGTCGAGGCGTGGATCCAGCGCGATGTTGCCGTGGAGTTGTGCAAACAGGCAGGTCTCGATTTCGAGACGCTCAAGAAGCAGGCGCAGTCGAAATCGTTCCGCGCCGTGCCGCTCAAGGGCGTGACGATGTCCGCCAACTACGCAGTCGTGCACGAGACCGTGGTTTCGAAAAATGTAGCGGGCCTGCTACCGGGCACGAAGCGTTCGAACGAAACGGTCGTCTACAGCGCTCACTGGGATCACCTCGGGATAGGCAAGCCAGATGACACGGGCGATCGCATCTTCAATGGCGCCGTCGACAATGGCACGGGCGTGGCTGCGGTGCTCGAGCTCGCGCGTCTCTTCAGCGCGGCTCCGAAGCCGGAGCGTTCCGTGCTCTTCCTCGCAGTGACGGCCGAGGAGAAAGGATTGCTTGGCAGCGAGTACTACGCCAGCAACCCGCTCTATCCGCTCGAGACGACAGTCGCCGACATCAACATGGATTCGCTCGGCACGCGTGGAGCTACGCGTGATTTCAGCACCCTGGGCGCGAACACCCTGGTCGATGACTTCGTCGCAGCGGCTCGCAAACAGCAACGCACGCTCGCTCCGGATCCGCGTCCCGAAGCGGGCTCGTTCTACCGGTCCGACCACTTCCCGTTCTCGAAGGTCGGCGTACCGGCGGTTTCATTCTCATCGGGCGAGGACCTCGTGAATGGCGGCAAGGAAAAAGGCCGCGCGCTGCGCGAGGAATTCACCGCGAAGAAGTATCACCAGCCGAAGGATGAATGGAGCGAGAGTCTCGACTTCACCGGTACGGCGAACGACGTCGCACTCATCTACGACGTCGGGCGCTCACTCGCGACCTCGGGAAAGTGGCCCGAGTGGAAGGCCGGCAGCGAGTTCAAGGCACTGCGCGACAAGTCGAGCAGCAAGCGGAAGTGAATGGTGGTAACGCTGCACATCGGACACCACTAACTGAAGCTAGTGGTGTCCGAATCGGGCGAGTAGTCGTGCCTTGAGCCGCGTATCACTGGGCCCCCGCCCAATGAGGCTCACCGGACTGATGGAACCCATGCACGAACTTCGACGCAAGTATCTGCGAACAGCACTGGTTGCAGCTGGCATTGCTTTCACTGCCCCGGTCGTGGCGGCCCCTTCGGCTGCAGCGCCCACTTCTCCTCACTGCAGTGCCAAGGAATACCACCAGCTGGATTTCTGGATCGGCGATTGGGATACGTTCGAGAC
>CADEEJ010000011.1:5170-15766 GCA_902826315.1 uncultured Steroidobacter sp. | reverse complement strand
GATGGCAAGTCGGTCATGCAGCGCATTACATGGAAGGCCGAGGATAAGGGCGTGCGCGAGTCGGCGGTGATGTCGAAGGATGGCGGCAAGACCTGGACGCCGGCGTTCGACGTCCTGTTCCGGAAGCGCGGAGACAAGCTGGAGTAGATCCCGCCGTCAGCCGGCGTCCTGCAACCGTTGTAGCGCAGTCAGCAGCGACTCGAGTTCCGCGGCACTGAAGAGTGCTTTGAAGCGTTTCTCGTGCTTGGCGATACGCGCCTTGGCTTTGCGCAAGGCGCTCTGGCCGGCAGGCGTCAGATAGAGCTCCTGACGGCGGCGGTCGGTGCTCGAGCGCTGCCGAATCACCAAACGACGTTCCTCGAGTCTATCGACGATCGCCATCGTCGTCGCCCGATCCATGCCGAGAGCGGCAGCCACCGCGACCTGGGCAACACCGGGATTGCTGTTGATCAGCCACAAGGTCGCTGCCTGCTTCTGCGTGAGGTCGAGGCTCGCTACTGCCGCCATGAAATCGCGGTGCATGGCGCCTTGCGCGCGCCGCAACCGGTAGCCGAGCAGACCGTCGAGCTCCTCGAACATCAAGCTCGGACCATCCAGGGGCTCGGCCAGCTCATCGAGCTTCGAATGCGAATTGCGCGGCATCTTCTCTCCCGGGCGGAAGCGGAATGAGCGCGAATCTAGCGGCTTGCCATTTCGTTTGCAACACGAATAGTATGTGTTACATACAAATATCGGCATCCGCTTCTTGTCTTCGGGGGATCTATGGACAAGTTCGATGTGCTCAGCGCAAGCGCCGTTGTTGCCGTCATTACTGCGGTGATGCCGCGGGCGCAGGCCGCTGCCGAGGCGAACCGGCCCGCACGCGTCGAGGTGATCGAATCGATCGTCGTCACTGCGCGGCGTCGTGAAGAGCGGCTGCAGGACACTCCGATCGCCGTCACAGCCTTGAGCGCAGCCGCGCTCGAACGCCAGCAGATCGTGGCGACGACGGATCTGGACAAGGTCGCGCCGAACCTGCAGTTCCACTCCTATGGAACTCTCACTGGCAACAACTCCGCTGCGCAGGTGTTCATTCGCGGCATCGGGCAGACGGATGCGACGCCCGCTGTCGATCCCGGCGTCGGCATTTACATCGACGAGGTGTACATGGGGCGCTCGGTCGGCGGCGCGATGGAGTTTCGCGACATCGCCAACGTGCAGATCCTGCGCGGTCCGCAGGGCACGCTGTTCGGCCGCAATACCATCGGCGGCGCCGTGCTGTTGACGACCAATTCGCCCGGCGAGGATGCCGGCAGCTCCGTGCGGCTGGGACTGGGAGAAGACAATCTGCATGAACTGTTCGCTGCGTTCGATCTGCCGATCAACGAGCAGTGGGCCGCGCGTTTGTCGCTCGGCGGCCGCGAGCGCGACGGTTACGTGACGCGCGTGTCGGACGGCGCCGATCTGGGCGACGAGAAGATGTACACCGCGCAGGCGGCGCTACGGTGGAAACCTGCTGATGCCCTGGCGTTCACGCTGCGCGGCGACTACACCAACGAAGACGAGAACGGCTCGCCGTTCGTGTTCCGCGAGATGAACGAAGCGGCGACGTTTGTCGGCGCCGCCAGCATCGCTGCCGGATGCCCGAACATCCTCGATCCGTTCCCGCCGCCGTTGCTCGTCGGTCCGCTCGCAGACCCCCGGTGCGGTAACGATGCGCAGGCGCTCGGCTCATTCCGCAACGGCGGCACGTATCCGGCATCCAGCGAGCTCGAGAACCGCGGAGTGTCGCTGGTCGCGCGTTGGGATGTCAGCGAGATGCTGGCCTTCAAGTCCATCACTGCCGATCGTCGCCTCAACTGGTCGGGCACGCGCGATGCAGACAACACGCCGCTGCTGATCCTACACACGAACTATGCGAGCGAGAGCGAACAGTTCAGCCAGGAGCTGCAGGCGCTGGTCGACTCGGAACGGCTCGACGGCGTCGTCGGCTTGTACTACTTCGACGAGGATTCGTTCGACCGCGTGCTCGTGCAACTCGGCAATCCGGGCACTTCGTACGATACGCAGCGCGTGTCGCTGGATGCCGAGGCGAAGGCTGCCTTCACCGAGTGGACGTTCAAATTCACCGACGCGCTGAGCGCGACGGCAGGTGTGCGCTACACGGATGAGACGAAAAGCCTGCAGGGCGTGCTGTTCAACGTCTCGCCGGCGACGGCAGTCGAACCGGCGCCGCCGACTGCGCTGTGTCCGTTCGCCGGACCGCCGCCGACGCAGACCGGCTGTCTGTTCGTTTCCACGAACCGCTTCGAGCGCACGTTCTCCTCGACGACGACCTCGGCCAGTCTCCAGTACCGCTTCAACGAGCGCCTGATGACCTATCTGAGCTGGTCGCAGGGCTTCAAGAGCGGCGGGTTCAATCAGCGCTACAACGCCGCCCCGCCTGGCAACGCGCCCATTTCCTTCCACGACGAGACGGCGGAATCCTGGGAGCTCGGCTTCAAGACCGATCCGCTCGACGGTCTGCGCGTCAACGTTGCCGTCTTCTCCACCGAATACGACGACATTCAGATGACGTATCGATTGGGCGTCGTGCCGCTGCTCTTCAACGCAGGCGTTGCGTCGATCGATGGAGCAGAGCTGGAAGTTGCATTCGCGCCCACTGCGGACCTGCAGCTCGATGCCAGCATCGGCTATCTGGATGCCAAGTTCGACAGCATTACCGCGCCGCCGCCATTCGGCACCGTGGCTCCGACCGCGACGGCGACCTTGGCGAGCCGGCTGCCGTTCACGCCTGAGTGGCAGGGCCACATCGGCGTCTCTTACGCGTTTCATCTGAGCCCGCGGTGGTCGCTGACTCCGCGCGTCAATATCAGCTACACGGACCAGCAGTTCTTCGACGCGGGCAACTCGGTGGAGATCGCTCAGGACGACGCCGTGACGCTGCTCAGTGCCGCGCTGGCACTGGAGACGGACGATGCGAAGTGGCGCATCGTGCTGAGCGGCAACAATCTCACTGACGAGTTGTATCCGGTTGCAGGTACGTCGTCGCTGACGACGGCTTCCGGCTACGCCGAGATCATTTACGCGCGGCCGCGCACTCTGGCATTCAGCATCACCAGGAATTTCTGATATCCATGTCTTCTGTTCCTGTTGCGCGCGTCGAGCGCGAGGCCGAGCTTGCGCTCATCGTCATTCGCAGTCCTCCGGTCAATACGATTGATGCCACAGTACGCGCCGGTCTGGGCGCCGCAGTTCGACAGGTCGCCGAGGATGACACCGTACGAGGCGTGCTGTTGCTGTGCGAAGGGCGCACGTTTTTCTCCGGCGCGGACATGGGCGAGTTCAGCGGTCCGCCGCGAGAAGAAGAATATCGGCAACTGCTCAATGCGCTCGAGGCGCTGTCAGTACCCGTCGTCGCGGCCATGCACGGTACTGTGCTCGGCGGCGGCCTCGAGATTGCGCTGGCCTGTCACTATCGCGTCGCCGAACCAGCGACGCGGCTCGGGATGCCAGAGGTCACGCTGGGCATCATTCCGGGCGCGGGCGGCACGCAGCGGCTACCGCGCCTGATCGGCGCCGAGCAGGCGCTCGATCTCATTCTCTCTGCGCGGCCGGTAGCTGCCGCCCGAGCGCACGAGCTGGGCCTCGTGGATGCGGTCATTTCCGGAGACTTGCGCAGCGGGGCTGCTGCCTACCTGCGCGACCTGATCGCGGCTGGCAAGTCCGTGCGCAGGACCGGCGAGATGGTCGTGCCGGCGGCGACGACCACACCGGAGATCTTCGAGCGTGCGACCGAACGAGCGCGCAAGCTGTATCCGAATCGGCGTGCCGGCCTGGTCGCGATCGATGCCGTGCGTGCAGCAACGCGGCTGCCGTTTGCAGCAGGGCTCGAATACGAAACGCAGCGTGTGAATGAATGCAAGCAGAGCACCGAGTCGAAGGGTGCCGTGCACGCCTTCTTCGCCGAGCGGGAAGCACGCCGCATTCCAGGGCTGTCGCAGGACGTGCAGCCGCGGCCGTATGCGGCTGTCGGTGTAGTCGGCGCCGGCACGATGGGCTGCGGCATCGCGGTCTGTTGCGCCGATGCCGGCATTCCCGTGACGCTGCTCGACGCGAATGCATCCGCGCTCGAGCGCGCTGTCGGGACGATCGATCGCACGTACCAGTCGATGGTCGAGCGCGGCCGGATTGGACTCGAAGAGAAAGAGAGCCGCATGCAACGGATCCGGCCATCGCTCGACTACGCGGACCTCGCGCGTGCCGACGTGATCGTCGAAGCCGTCGTCGAAGACATGGCGTTGAAGCAAGAGATCTTCCGCAAGCTCGATGCCGTAGCACAGCCGGGCGCCGTGCTCGCGACCAACACCTCGACCCTCGATATCGAGCAGATCGCCGGGGTCACGGCGCGGGCGCACGACGTAATCGGCATGCACTTCTTTTCGCCGGCGAACGTGATGCCGTTGCTCGAAGTCGTGCGCACTACCCGGACTTCGATGGCGGTGATCCGCACGGTCATGGATCTGGCAAAGGCTTTGCGCAAGACACCGGTGCTCGCCAAGGTCTGCTACGGCTTCATCGGCAACCGGATGATGGAAGGCTATGCGCGCGAGGCCGAGCGCATGGTGCTCGAAGGGGCGGCGCCGCGCGCAATCGACAGCGCGCTCGAAGCGTGGGGCATGGCGATGGGAATTCTCGGCGTGTTCGACATGGCGGGCATCGATGTCGGCGTGAACGTCCACGTGGCGAATGCTCAGCGGTTTCCGCCGGACCCGACCTACTATCAGGCCGACTTCGCGCTGCATGAGGCTGGCCGGCTGGGCCAGAAGAACGGCAGGGGCTACTACCGTTACGAGCCGGGCAGCCGCACGCGTATCGACGATCCGCAGGCGGTCGAGATCCTGCGTGCCCGCGCTCGCAGTCTTCAGGTGTCGCCGCGCATGCATTCGGAGCGAGAGATTGTCGAGCGTTGCCTGTATCCGCTGCTCAACGAAGGCCTGCGCATCCTGGAGGAGGGCGTCGCGTTGCGCGCTTCGGATATCGATGTCGTCTGGACCGCGGGTTACGGCTTTCCGCGCTATCGCGGCGGCCCGATGTTCCACGCTGACACCATCGGCCTGCCGGCACTGCTCGATGGCATGCACAAGTATCGGGACATCTTCGGCCCGATGCACTGGCAGCCCGCGCCGCTGCTTGTGCAATTAGTGGAGCAAGGGCGCACCATCGCGCAATGGGAAGCGGAGGGCGGGGCACGGCGATGAAACTCGACGATCTGGTTGCTATCGATGTTCATACGCACGCCGAAGTGTCCTGCCGGCAGGAACCCGACGAGGCGTGGCAACCGTTCGAGGCAGCGTCCGCCAAGTACTTCAAGGCGGGCAAGCGCCCGACCATCGCGGAGACGATCGCGTACTACCGCGAGCGCAAGATCGGCCTGGTGATGTTCACCGTGGACTCGGAGCACGAGATCGGCGCGCGGCGCATTCCCAACGAAGAAGTCGCAGATGCCGCACGCGACAACAGAGACATGATGATTGCCTTCGCCAGCATCGATCCGCACAAAGGCAAAATGGGCGTGCGCGAAGCGCGGCGGCTGATCGCGGATGGCGTCATCCGCGGTTTCAAGTTCCATCCCACCTTGCAGGGCTTCTTCCCCAACGACCGGTTGGCCTATGGGCTCTACGAAGTCATCGCGGAACACAAGCTGCCAGCCATCTTCCACAGCGGTCACTCGGGGATCGGCACGGGGATGCGTGGCGGCGGCGGCTTGCGCCTGAAGTATTCCAATCCGATTCATCTCGACGATGTCGCAGCGGATTTTCCCGACATGACCGTCATCATCGCGCATCCGTCCTGGCCCTGGCAGGACGAAGCGCTGTCGGTGTGCCTGCACAAGCCGAACGTGTACATCGACTTATCGGGCTGGTCGCCGAAATACTTCCCGCCGCAGCTGGTGCAGTACGCCAATACGCAACTCAAGGCCAAGATGCTGTTCGGCTCGGACTACCCGCTGATCACGCCGGATCGCTGGATCGAGGATTTCCGGCAGGCCGGCTTCCGACCCGAAGTGCACGAGATGATCCTGAAGCAGAACGCCATTCGCGCCTTGCGTCTGGACGACGGTTGACATGACGCACGGTGGGTTGGAATGGGACGCTGACCCGTTCCGCACGCACGTCGAGCGACGTCCGGACGGAGAACTGCTGCTGCAGCCGCAGGGCACTCTGCCTGAATACCCGGCACGGCTGATGGATTTCCTCGAGCACTGGGCGCGGCTAGCTCCCGATCGGGTGCTGGTGGCTCGGCGTGCCAATGGCGATGAATGGCGGCGCGTCAGCTACGCGGCGATGCTCGAGCGCGTGCAGCGCGTTGCGGCCGGTCTCGCGCGGCGGAACCTCTCGGAGCAGCGGCCGATCCTGATTGCATCGGGCAACAGCATCGAGCACCTCGTGCTGGGCTTTGCGGCGATGTGGGCCGGCATTCCGTACTGCCCGATGTCGCCAGCCTATTCGCTCATGTCCTCGGATCTCGGCAAGGCACGCCATGCCGTCGAGCTGCTCACGCCGGGCATGATCGCCGCATTCGATACGCCGGCGTTTACGCGCGTGCTCACGCAACTCGAACTGCGCGACGCCGAGATTGTGGGGGATGCGACCGTCGCGGGCAGGGAGGTCGCAACATTGCAGGACCTCGAGGCGACGGTCAGCGGCGAGCTCGATGCACGCCACCGAAGCACCGGCTGCGACACCATCGCCAGATTTCTGCTGACGTCGGGCTCGACCGGGCAGCCGAAAGCCGTGATCACCACCAATCGCATGTGCTGCAGCAATGCAATGATGCTACGACAGGCATTGCCCTTCCTGGCAGAGGAGCCGCCAGTGCTGGTCGACTGGTTGCCCTGGAATCACACGTTCGGCGGCAGTCACAACATCGGACTGGTGCTGTCCACCGGCGGCACCTTGTACATCGACGACGGTAAGCCGACGCCCGCGGGCATCGGCGAGACCATTCGCAACCTGCGCGAGATCTCGCCGACCGTGTACTTCAATGTACCGAAGGGATTCGAAATGCTCGCGCAACAGTTGCCGCAGGACGAGGAGTTGCGCCGCAGCTTCTACCGGCGACTGCGCGCTTGCTTCTTCGCCGGTGCATCGCTGGCCCAGCACACTTGGGATGCACTCGATGCGAACTCGCTGCGGGAGCGGGGCATCAAGACGCCGATGCTGTCCGGCTTGGGCGCTACCGAGACAGGTCCTTCCGTTACTTTCACGACGCCGGCGACGGGTCGCAGCGGAGTCATCGGTCTGCCTGCGAAGGGATCGCTGGTGAAGCTCGTCCCGGTGGAAGAAAAGCTCGAGATGCGAGTGCGGGGGCCAGCTGTGACGCCGGGATACTGGCGGCAGGCCGAGCTCACGGCGGCAGCTTTCGACGACGAGGGATTCTATCGGCTCGGCGACGCAGTGCGCTTGATCGACGTGCGCGACCCGACGCGCGGCCTGGTGTTCGACGGTCGTATCGGCGAGGACTTCAAGCTGTCTAACGGCACCTGGGTGAGCGTCGGTCCGTTGCGCGCAGACCTGATCGCAGCGCTCTCGCCGTTCGCCCAAGACGTGGTCATCGCCGCCCCGAATGCTGACTATGTTGCCGCATTGATCATTCCCGACCTGACTGCGTGCGCACGCGCGCTGCAAGTGTCCGCGACGGCTTCTCACGATTCCATGGCGATCGACGCGAACCTCCGCAACGAGCTGCATGCTCGGTTGCGCGCGCATGCACGCAAGAATCCGGCGAGCACTCGCCGCATTCGGCGTGCGCTCCTATTGCCGTCGGCCCCGTCGCTCGATCACGGCGAGATAACCGATAAGGGCTCGATCAATCAGCGCGCCGTGCTGCGACATCGCGTGGACCTGGTAGCTGAGCTATATGCTCCTGCCGGCGCGGCTCACATCATCGAAGTCGACGACGTTCTGCAGTTGTGACCTCCCCAGGCGCCCTCAAGGCGCTGCTGCGGTTCGTGCACCGGCCCGCAGGGGCAATTTACTCCGGCCCGGCACTCGCTGCAGAATGCGCTGCGCGTCACGAGGAAGGGCCTATGACATCAGCGTGCAATCTTGTTGCCGACGTGTGCTGCCGGTGGGCTGTGGCCGTCGCCGCATCCCTGACCCTGGCCGCGCCGTCGTCCGCAGCTACGTTGGACACCCTGCAGTCCACTTGGCCGGAGCTCAACCTGCGGTCCTCGCTCGCCTCCGGCAGTTCGCCCGAGATCGAGCAGGGCAGCAATTTCCAGCTACGCATCGCGGCGGATGCTGAAGCGAGTATCGCGATCGTCCTGGTCAATGCCGAAGGCAAGGCGCAGGTGTCCATACCGAAGCGCGACGGCACGGGCGACCGGATCGCGCGCGGCACCGAAATGCT
The DNA here is from genome assembly GCA_902826315.1 of uncultured Steroidobacter sp. Lineage (GTDB taxonomy): Bacteria > Pseudomonadota > Gammaproteobacteria > Steroidobacterales > Steroidobacteraceae > Steroidobacter. The sequence goes on along the minus strand of CADEEJ010000011.1, from coordinate 7,372 downwards.
GTTTCCGGATGCGCTCGCCGGCGAGACGCTGTACGCCGATATGCCCGTCGGCAAGGGATATGCCTATGTGATCGGCTCGCCCGAACCGATCTTCGGCCGGGATTCGCGCGACCTGTCGGCTTGGGTGCCCGCCGATCAGATGCGCAGCAGCATCGACTCGGCACTGCGCGCCAACCCTGCATTGCGAGTTGCCGTTCGCCGGCTGCCGCTGCACGTCGTTGCCGCCGCGATGAAGGACTTCGTGTCGACCGAAGAATTCGTGCAGTTCTACAGCATCGGTACCCGTTCGGTGGCCAATGCCGATCGCGGCTTTCGCGTCGAATTCGGCTACGACTCCGCGGATCTGACGGATTGGAGTCGCAAGCAGCTGGATGCGGTGAGCGCTGGCATGAAGGATCAGCGGCTGGCGAATTTCGCCTTCGCGATCGAGGGCCATACCGACGACGTCGGCACTGAAGAGTACAACCTGGGATTGTCGGAGCGTCGCGCCCAGACCGTGAATGAGTATCTGAACACTCACGGCGTGCAGCAGGGACGCATCTCCACGCGCGCCTTCGGTGAAACCAGACCGCAAGTGGAAGGCACGACAGAAAAGGCGCGAGCGGCCAATCGGCGCGTCGTGATCCGCCGGGTCGACGCGCCGCGCTAGTCGTTTGAAAGACTGGTGCTAGCGCTGCTGGAGCACGGCGTCGACATCTGTCAGCCACGTGCGCGCCTCGCGGCTGTCAAAACCCAGATCGCGCAGCTCGCGGACACAGTCGGCGGTTTTGCGGATCGACGCAGCGGCCTCCGTCTGCGCGGCCTCACTCTCGGCGAACGTCAGGCTGGTTTGCGCGGCGAGCCCGCTTTCGAGCAGCTTGTCGAGCAGAGCCCGGCTCGGCGCGCCCTGGCAACGCTGCTCGAACGATCCTGCCGTCGCCACGACCGCAGTATCCCGCGCCACTGTGGCTGGCGGCGCTTCTTCCGTGATCTTCGGTGTCTCGCGCGAAGGTGTCTCGCGCGAAACCGCCGTGGCGGTGTCGGCGCGCGGCGAGTCAGGAGGCGATCGAAGCGGCGAGCCGGGTAATGCCAGCCAGATTCCCGCCGCACCCACGACCGCCAACACCGCAGCTCCCGTGATCTCCCACTTAGTCGAGTTTCCCGTTGCGGGCGCCAGAAACAGTTCGTCGCGGAACCGCTGCACCGATTCGATCCGCTGATCGCGGCGGAAACTCAGAGCCGCCCGCAACGCTCGGTTTTGCCGCCGCGCGAGTCCCCGGATCGGTGCCACCTGCAGGTTCTGCGAGAACGCTGTCGGCGCATCCGTCCCTTTGAAGGGATGCTTCCCGGCGAGCATCTGATAGACGATGCAACCCAGGCTGTAGATGTCATCGCGCGGGTCCGCGTCCATACCCGACCACATCTCGACGCTCGCGTGCGAGGGCGACAAGGCGCCCAGCCGGCGTGGGTTGAAGCTGGTCTCGGGCCGGTCGGCATTGAGACCGCGCAGCGGCGTGGCGATGCCGAAATCGAGAATCTTGACCACGCCCTGCGCGGTCACGAAGACGTTGCTGGGCTTGAGATCCGAATGAATGATCCCTTCCCGGTGTGCGTAGATCAGGCCGTCGCACAACTGTTCGACAATCGCACGCGCATCCTCAAATGGCATACCCTCGCGATGTTCGCGGACCATGGCGTCCAGCGACCTGCCGTCCAGCAACTCCATGGTCAGGAAGGCCAGGTCGCCATCGCGATCGAAATCGTACATACGCACGATGTTGCGATGCGAGAGGCGTAACGTACGGCTGCCCTCGCGTTGGAGTGCGAGAGCGGCCTGCGGATGGGCCTGGATCGACTCGCCGATGAGCTTCAGCGCGACGTGGACGATCGGATCGTCGGCTTCCTGCCGGTTGCGATCGATCGCCTTGTAGACGACTCCCATGCCGCCGTCACCCAGCCGACTCTCCAGGACGAATCGGTTCTTGATGACGCGCGGCTGCGGCGCGTCGGGCAGCACCTCGTCACGCACCGGTATACCCGCTCGCCGCTCGGGCCGCTCCAGTGTCGACTGCACTTGTCCGGGCGCGGCGCTTATCGTTTCAGTCCGATCGTCGGACTCGGGTGTCATGTGGAAGATCGCATGCTGTCATCCGGAGGACGACGCGCGAAACATCGCGCAAGTCTGAAGTGTATTGCGTGCCGACAGTCTCTCGAATTCACGGC
>CADEEJ010000011.1:3075-5070 GCA_902826315.1 uncultured Steroidobacter sp. | reverse complement strand
TCGGGGTCCTCGCCCGAGGCTCCGGCGTGGTGTGCTCGATTGCGGTGTGCTCCGCAGGGATGTGGTGTGCCGCGGCCGTTGCTCAGGTTCCACCCAGTGTGGAACCCGGGCGCGTAGAGGAACAGCGCCGGCCGCCGACTGAGCCGCAGCGTCCGGACAGTGCGACCGTGCAGCCGCCGCAGCTCGATCCGCAGCGGGCTCCCGCGAATGCCGGGGATCTCGTCTTCGTCCTGCAACGACTCACCGTCGAAGGCGCGCAAGCGTATTCTGCGGATGAGCTGACTGCGCCGTATGCCTCGCTGGTGGGGCAGCAGATCTCACTCGAGCGGCTCTACCAGATTGCGAACGAGATGACCGCTCGCTATCGCGACGACGGCTACCTGCTGTCTTCCGTGGTCGTTCCTGCGCAGAACATCCGCGACGGCGCGATCCGACTGCAGGCTGTGGAGGGCTATCTTGCATCCGTCACCATCGAGGGCGACGTGCATCGCCGCGACGGATTGTTCGAGTCGCTGCGGCAACAGTTGTTGGCAGACCGTCCGCTGCGCACCGCGACGCTGGAACGCGCCGTACTGTCGATGAACGACCTCGCAGGCACGGTCGCGCAAGCGATCCTGCGGCCGGCGACGGATGCCCAAGGCGCCAGCGACTTGCTCGTCAGAGTGGCTACTCAGACCGTCGCTGCTACCGTGGGCGCCACCAACCGAGGCAGCAAGCTTCAAGGTCCGGTGCAGTACGAAGCCAGCCTGGAGCTGCGATCCGTTCTGGGGCTGCATGAGAGCACCGTACTGAGTTACCTGCAGGCCAGCGAACGCGAGGAGCTGCAGCTCGGCTCGCTGACGCATGTCCAGCGGCTCACGGCCGGCGGCTTGGACCTGACGCTTGGTGGTAGCGTCAGCCGCTCCGATCCGGAGCTCGGTCCCGAGCTGAGTGTGCTCAATCTCGAAACCGACACCGAGCAAGTAAGCGTGCAACTTTCCTATCCGTTGCTGCGTGCTCGCGCCGGCAATCTGCGTGCGCGCGCCGCCCTTACTTACCACGATGGGTTGACCGACTCCGACTTCGGCCCCCTCAGCAAGGACATCATCACCGCTGTGCGCGCCGGATTGTCTTTCGACAGCGTGGACGCCTGGAGCGGCATCAACCTCATCGATCTGGAGTTCAGTCACGGCGTGGAAGCATTTGGCAGCTCACGCGCCGGCGATCCTTTCGCGTCGCGCATCGGCGGCGATCCCGAATTCTCCAAGGCAACCCTGTACCTCGCGCGCCTGCAATCGCTGGGCGCGAAATGGTCGATCCTGTTGGCAGCTTCCGGGCAGGCCGCCTTCAGCAACTTGCTTGCGCCGGAAGAGTTTGCGTTCGGCGGCGAGTTCTACGGCAGGGCCTACGATCCTTCGGAGGTCGTTGGCGACTCCGGCGTAGCCGGCAAGGCCGAGCTGCGTTTCACGCACGATCGTCCGGGCGGATTCAGCCTGACGCTGTACGGATTCTACGAGGCGGGCAAAGTGTGGCGTCGGCTCGACGGCAGCGAGCTCGGCGCGGACAAGGAAGAGTCCGCCGCATCGGCAGGCGGCGGCGCGCGGTTCACTTTCGGTCGCTACGCGAGCGCTTACGTGGAGGCGGCAGTGCCGCTCAACCACATCGTCGCCGCCGAAGGCAATGACGACACACGAGTGTTCGGCGGCATCCAGGTCGGGTTCGGCAACTAATCGCGGCATGGGCGGGAAGCGACTATGAGCAAGACGGCAAAACATTACGTCGGCGGCACACTACGCGTCGTCATCCGGCGCGTGTTGTCGGTAGTCACGCCGGCTGCACTGACATTGCTCGGCGCGACACCCGTTGCCGCTGGACCGACAGACGGTGTGGTCGTGCGTGGCGCGGCATCGATCGAACAATCGAGTCCGGGCACACTCAACATCAACCAGACCACGGATCGCGCCGCGATCAATTGGCGCTCGTTCTCGATCGGCGCGGACGAGCAGGTCAACTTCA
>CADEEJ010000011.1:0-2975 GCA_902826315.1 uncultured Steroidobacter sp. | reverse complement strand
GCCGCGATCAATTGGCGCTCGTTCTCGATCGGCGCGGACGAGCAGGTCAACTTCATACAGCCCAGCAGCACGTCGGCAACATTGAATCGTGTGCTCGGTGGACAGCAGTCGGTCATCGATGGCGTGTTGTCGGCGAACGGGCAGGTCTTTCTGCTCAACCCGTCCGGCGTGCTGTTCGGCCGCTCCGCCCGGGTCGACGTCGGTGGTCTGGTCGCCACGACGAGCGAGCTGGGCGACGACGACTTCATGAGCGGCAAGCTGGAGTTCAGCGCCGCCGCCCGGCCGGGCGCGCAGATCGTCAACGACGGCGCGATCTCCATCCACGAAGGCGGCCTCGGCGCACTGGTGGCGCCGTCCGTGCGCAATCGGGGCGTCATCTCCGCGCGTCTGGGACGGCTCGCTCTCGGTGCCGGCGAGCAATTCACGATCGACCCGTACGGCGATCAGCTGATCAACTTTGCGCTTGCGTCAGGGTCGGCCTCGGCGCCGCCGCGCGAGATCGAGCAGTCCGGAACGTTGCTCGCCGATGGCGGTCGCGTGCTGCTGACGACCGATGCGATGGCCGGCGTGATTGGCGATGTCGTCAACATGTCGGGTGTGATTCAGGCACGCACAGCCGAGCAAACCAGCACTGGTGAAATCGTGCTGTCCGGTAATGACGTGAACGTGTCCGGCGTCCTCGACGTCAGCGCAGTCGATGACGGCGATGCGGGTGAGGTGATGATCTGGGGTACGGATTCTGCGAAGTTCGACGGGACGATTCTCGCGCGCGGCGGAGCGCAAGGTGGCGACGGCGGCTTCGTGGAGTTGTCAGGTCGCGGCGTTGTCCAGTATGCGGGCACGCTCGATGCACAAGCGCCGCATGGCAACGGCGGCACCCTGCTGATCGATCCGGCCGACATCACGATCGAAGCTGCCGGCAGCAGCAATCTCGCCAGTGCCACGATCTCCGGCGCCGCGATCCGCAGTCTGCTGCGCCAAGGCACGACCGTGCAATTGCTTGCGGACAACACGATCACCGTCAACGACATCATCGATGGGCGTCCGGTCGGCGGTCAGAACCAGAGCGGCGGCGGCGTCGACTTCCGCGCCGGCTCCATCCTGGTATTGCAACCGATCATCACCAACAACGGGTCGATCACGCTGACGGCGACACAGGGCAATCTCACCTTCGACAGCAATGCGTTTCTCGTCGTAGCAAGTACCACGAGCGCTTCCGGTCTCGGCAATGCGGCAGTAACGTTGACGGCCGCGCAAAACGTCGCACTCAACCAAGTGATCTCACTCGGTCGGGTCGCCGTGACAGCGACTGCGGGTAATGTGCAGCTGCTGCAGGCGTTGAACGGTCTGCAGACCGCCACTGGACCCAGCGGCATCGGCGACCTGGTAGTCACAGCCGGCGGCACAGTCAGCACCGCGGGTGTGTTCTCCGTCGGCAACGTGGCGCTGGATGCGGGCACCGCGTTGACAGTTGCGGGACCCGTGACAGCGCAGGGTGACATTGCATTGACTGCCCGCAGTGCAAGCGGCGGCGGGATCACACTCGGTGGGGCAGGTGCCGCTGGTGTCGCGGCGCTTGTCGCCGGCGGCAATGTGGCGCTCGCAACGCCCGCCACGGTCACGCTCAACAATAGTGTGGTGGCCCGCGGCGGCAATGTCGCGATCGGGTCCGCGACGCAGCGTGTCGCCTCCGTGACGAGCGCCGCAGGCGCAGTCGTGCAGTCGGTGGAATCTGCGGCGGCGACTGATCAGAACGGAGACATCTCTATCTACACGGCCGGTGCGTTCACGGCGCAGGACTTGATTGCGGGAACCGCCGGCGACGTACTGGTGGACGCGGCGGGTCCGGTCACGCTGAGCCGCGGCTTGTTCGGCCTGCAAGGCTCCAACGGAATCGGCTCGTTGACGGTCAACTCGGCGGGCGCGCTGACCACGAACGGTGCGCGCACCTCCGGCGGCATCAATCTTACGAGCACAGGAGCGCTGCAGAATTCGACGGCTTCGCTGATTTCGACCGCAGGCGCGGTGAATCTCAGCGGCAGCTCGATCGTATTGGATCAGATCATGAGTGGCGGCAATGTCGCGGCTGCCGTGGACGCCGGTGCTGACGTCACGCTCGCCACCACTGGAGCCGTGACCCTCAACAGCAGCGTGTTATCGCGTGGTGGGAACGTGCAGATTGGCTCCGCCGCGCAACGCACCGCGTCGGTCGCGATGGCGGCGGGCACGTCAGTGTCGTCGGCCGCATCGAGCACAGCCACCGATCAGGACGGCGACATTTCGATCTACACGATTGCCCCGTTCAGTGCCCAGGATCTGCTGGCAGGCGCAAGCGGCGACGTGCTCGTCGATGCACTGGGAGCAGTCACGTTCAATCGCGGTCTGTTCGGGCTCGCGGGCTCTCCAGGATTCGGCTCGTTGACAGTCAACGCCGGCGGGCCGTTGACGATCAACGGTGCGCACACGGCCGGGAACATGACGCTGACCAGTACCGGCACGCTCCAGAACTCGACTGCCTCGTTGGTCGCAGATGCAGGTGCGATCAGCCTGGCGGGCACCGCAGTTACACTGGATGCGATTACGGTCAATGCTGCACCGGTCGCGGCAGTCGACGCCGGCGGCAACCTCACGATAGCGACGGCAGGCGCAGTTGCGCTCAACGGCAATGCCGCCTCGCGCGGCGGCAACATCCAGATTGGCTCCAGCACGCAGCGCGTCGCTTCGCTGACGATGGCGAACGGCACGGCGCTGCAGTCCGTCGGCTCGACCACCGCAACGGACCAGGACGGCGACATTTCGATCTTCACGGCCGGCGGCTTCAGCGCGCAGGATTTGATCGCCGGCACAGCAGGCGATGTGCTGATCAATGCACAAGGCGCCGTCACGCTGAACCGCGGCCTGTTTGGACTACAGGGCTCCAACGGTATCGGCTCGCTTACCGTCAACACGACAGCCGGTACCGTGGCGATGAACGG
>CADEEJ010000010.1:46290-47519 GCA_902826315.1 uncultured Steroidobacter sp. | reverse complement strand
CGATCGCCGAACGGCCGTTGCAGATCGAAGATCTCCTGCCGCCGCTCCGTATCGATCAGCACGATCGATTCCCAATGCGGGTTCACAGCGAGCAGCCGCTGCACGCGCCAATAGAATTCGCCCCAGTTCTTGGTTTCGAAGTAGATTGAGCTGGAGAGCACGTCGAGCGCGGCGAGGTGGCGCTGCAGTTGCGTGTCCACCAGCGCCATCACGAACTCGCTCTGCGTGATAGTTGCGTTCGTGATGCGCTCGCGCTCGACGCGCAGCAGGTAGAAGACACTGGCGGCCGCAAACACGACGGTCGGCAGCATGGCTGCAACGCCAAGAGCAACCAGCGAGCGGCGGAAGAACCTCATGGAGTCGGTGATCCTCTCACCTTGATGCAATGCCCGCTAGCGCAGGGGCGCACTTCGAAGCGCCTATTTGTAGGTGAAAGTGGTGGGGTCGCGCGAGCTGTCGCCGACTGGCGTCGTCCTGCGAGTAGATCTTGGAGTTGCATCACAGAACTGGCAGAGTCGCTGCGCTTTGATCCGGGCCTGGCCCACCTATTCTTAGCTCGAATCGACTATGAACACGCGAAAGTTGCACGCCCTGATGGCGTGCGCCCTGTTCCTTCTGGCAGCGGGTCTCTACGGCATGCTCTCGGGCCATCCGGTCGAGCTGTGGCGCGTGGCATTCTGGAGCATCGCCGGTGTGGCGATCTACATCGCTCTGTCCGGCATCTTCGGTTTCGATCCGCATCGCACGCGCATCGCACGTTATGCGTCGCCGCTGGTCCGCTACGTCGATCGTTGGGAATTGCGCCTTGGACAGGCGACGTTATCGATGCTCGGCTGTGTCGCGCTCGCGGCCGGCGTGCTCGATCAATCGAACTTCGTGACCGCGGTGGTCAGCGGCACGCTCGCCGCGTGGACTTACTTCGCACTGCGGCTCTACGTCGGTGGCTACGGCCGCGTGGACCTGGCGCAACGCTAGGTTGAGTGGGTCGTGACGAGATCGAGCATGCGCAGCTCGTACGAGATCAGCCACATATAAAGAGCGAGCACGGCGTACACGAACGCCACGCCCGGAATCCTGCGGAACAATTGCATGCGGCTGCATGCCACCAGGATGCACAGCCCCACACCCGTCAACATCAGCTTCACGAGCGCGAACCACAGCAGGTTATGCGGCAGGAAGTACGCCATGAGCGGGTTCATCTCGGCCGCGCCGTGCTTCATGAGCATCAC
>CADEEJ010000010.1:44760-46190 GCA_902826315.1 uncultured Steroidobacter sp. | reverse complement strand
TTCCGCTTCTTCTCTTCCGCCGGATATGTAAGCGGCACCGACGCTTCCGGCGTCAGCACACGAAACGTGAACGTCTCCTGCAAGTACAGCAGCACCGACGTGCTCGTGTGATCGAGATAGCCGACCGAAAAATCCTGCCCGACCGTCAACTCGAAATCTCCGCCACGCAAGCTCATCACGACCGCGCCGTCCGCGGCCGGCGCCCACACGATCGGCCCGTCGAGCAACTCGCGCACGTGATTGATGATCGGGTAACCGCGATCCGTGCTGCGCGTGAGCCCGGTGTAACAGCGCGGGCCGAGCGCAATTCCGTACGGTCCGTTCACTCCCTGGCTGCGCAGCCGGTGCGTCGCTTCGGCGACGACGTCGGGATAAGCCTCGTAGTTCGCGGGAATCGGCAGGCTTTGATCCGCAGAAGCTTCGAAGATCCCGACGATGCCCGCGGGCGGATAGCCCTGGAAGACCGCTCGATCCTCAGCGACCCCGGCAGCGCGTGCCGCGTTCCGCACCGGATCCAAGTCGGCGTCGCGCGCACCGCGCCCGATCGCTTCCAGCTCATCGCGCGAGACCTCGAACGGCACTCGCAACTCAGTCAGCGGCAACACTCCGCGGAGTCGCGTGACTGCTCCTTCCTGGAGCGGCGGTGACAGTTTCTCCGCGCGCCCAGTCGGCACCGCGGCAGCGTCCCAGCCAAGCGGACCTTCGAAATCGACCAGCCGGCGCGCAGCCAGCAACGTCGTGAGCGTACGTTTGGCTTCGGCGTCGATTTCCTTCCACGCCTCCGCCGAGATCGGCGCTTGCTCGCGAAACAGGTCGTTCATGACCGCAAGCTCCCGATCCCGAGGCTGCCGTCGCTGACGGACGACTTGCCGCCGCTCTCAGCTTTGCCCTCGGCTTCCTCTTCGACCTCCAGCAACGACTTGTTCGTGAACAGATAAGTCCGAAGGTGCTCATCCAGCTTCGGGTCGTGCCGGCGCAGCCACTCCAGCATCATGGACGCGTGCTCTTTCTCCTCGTCGCGGTTGTGCGCGAGGATCTCCTTGAGCTGCTGGTCGTGAGTTGCGTCGATGCGCTGGTCGTACCAGTCGACGGCCTCAAGCTCTTCCATTATTGACACGACCGCGCGATGCCGATCGATGGTTTCGGGCTTGAGGACTGCCTCGTCTTCGTGCAGGGACCCGCTGCTGCCAGCCATTGAGATTCAACCTCTTACGCGGCCTATCCGTCACTTCAGTACGCATGGGCGCAGCCGGGGTTCCGTCCCGCGAGCGGTGCCTTTCTTTGCACTTTCTGCGCTTGCGCTCGGGCCGGGGGTTCTCTATTAGTGGAGTGCAGTCCATCCCTATGTTCGAGCTCCTGTTCACCCATCCGCTGTGGGCCTACCGAACCGGCGTGTTCGCCTTCGCGAGCGCCTGGCCGTTATGGCTGCT
>CADEEJ010000010.1:38836-44660 GCA_902826315.1 uncultured Steroidobacter sp. | reverse complement strand
CTCGCGAAGCTCGAGGACACGTTCGAGGTGCGCCTGTTCAGCTTCGCGCAGACCACGACGCCGCTCGATTCGCTCGACTCGATTCCCGCGCCCGGTCCGCAGACGCGCATCGGCGACTCGCTCATTCAGGTCTTGCAGGGTGCCGGCAGCATCCCGCTCGCCGGCGTGGTGCTGTTCAGCGATGGCGCGGAGAACGGCGGCTCGCTCAGTGAGGAGCGTCTGACGGAGCTCGCCTCCTACGGCGTGCCGATTCACACCGTCGGCGTCGGGCCGGAGCAGGTCGCGGGCGATCTGGAGCTGGAGCGCCTCGACGTGCCCACGAGCGCGCCGATCGGCTCGACGGTGGCTGCGCAGGTCGGCATTCGTCATCAAGGTGCCGGCACGACGCGGCTGCGCGTCTACGATCGCGAGACGATTGTCGCTGCGCGCGACATTCAGCTGCCGAGTGACACGACTGCGACGAGCCTGACCGTCGATTTGCCGGCGGGCGAGCCGGGCACGCACGAGCTGCGGTTCACGCTCGATCCGCTCGAAGGCGAGCGCAACACGATCAACAACACGCGCACGCGCGTCGTCGATGTGCCGGCGACCCGGCGCAGTATTCTGTACATCGAGGGCGAGCCGCGTTGGGAATACAAATTCCTGCGTCGTGCGGCGGAGCGCGATCGCGCGCTGCGCGTCGCGAGCGTCGTGCGCACCACGCCGAACAAGTACTACCGGCAGGGCGTCGACTCGGCTGCCGAGCTCACCGAGGGCTTCCCGGTGAGCGCAGCGGAGCTGTTCACCTACGACGCTGTAGTGATCGGTAGTTACGAAGCCGCGAGCCTGCGTCCCGAGCAGCATCGATTGCTGAAGGAGTTCGTCGATCAGCGCGGCGGCTCGGTGTTGATGCTTGCGGGTCGTCATGGGCTCGCTGCCGGCGGCTGGCAGAACGCCGCGCTCGCGCAGACGTTGCCGGCGCAGCTCGCCGGGCGGCAGGTCATGGGACTCGTGCAAAAGCCGGTGCGCGCGCAGCCGACACTTTACGGCGTGCAGTCGCCGATCCTGCGTTTCGATCCGGATGCGCGGCGCAACGCCGACCGCTGGAAGAACATGCCGGTGCTGGCGGACTACCAGTCGCTGGGCCGACTGAAACCGGGCGCGATCGTACTGTTGGAAGGCACGGCGGACCGCACGCGCACGCCGCTGCTCCTTTGGCAGCACTACGGCCGCGGGGCTACGTATCTGCTCGCGACTGCGAGTACGCTGCGTTGGCAGATGCAGCTGCCGCCCGAGGATGAGAGCCACGAAGTCTTCTGGCGACAGCTGCTGCACGCGATCTCCGCGACAGCGCCGCCGCGCGCGTCGATTGAGCCGGAAAAGCTGGCCTACGATGACGAACGTAACGTTCGGCTGGTCGCGGAGCTGCGCAACGAACGGTTTGAACCGATCAACGACGCCAGCGTCGAACTTCGAATAGCCCCGCAAGCCGAACCGGCGTTCGTGCAGCCCATGCAGCCTTCTGGTCAGGGTGACGGTCGATACGTGGCGGGCATCGATGCCGCCAGCGCCGGGCTGTACCGCATAGAAATGACTGCCCGCGCCGGCGGCCGCGAAGTCGGCACCGCGATCACGCACGTGTTACGCAACGATGGCGTCGCCGAGCACTTCGCGACGAATCAGCATCGAGCCGTCCTGGAGCGGCTCGCAGCGATGACCGGCGGCCGCTACTGGCCGCTGGACGATCTCGACGGTCTCGCCGCCGCAATCCCGTATTCGAAGGCTGGTGTGGTCGAGCGCCAGACGCTGGATCTGTGGAACCTGCCGATCGTGTTCCTCGTGCTGCTGCTGCTCAAGCTGTCGGAATGGCTGTTGCGGCTGCGTTGGGGAAGGCTGTGAAGACCTTTCTCCTCGCCGCGACGTTGCTTGGTTTACCTGCTCTTGCAGGAGCCGCGTCGTTCACTGTCATCGTGGCCGGCCTGGGTGGCGAGGCCGAGTACGAAAAGCGCTTTCGCGAGCAGGCCGCTTCGCTGGCGGAGGCTGCGGAGAAGGCGGCTGGCGACAAGAGTCACGTGGTCGTGCTGGCGGGCGAGCAGGCCCGTCGCGATTCGCTACGGCGCGAGTTCCAAGCGTTCGCAGGGAAGATCAAAGCGAGCGATACGGCGACGGTCGTGTTGATCGGTCACGGCACGTATGACGGTGAGGAGTATCGCTTCAACATTCCGGGTGCAGACATCACCGGCTCCGAACTGGGTCAGCTTTTCGACAAGCTACCGGCGAAGCAGCAGCTCATCGTCAATGCGACGAGCTCGAGCGGCGCGACGATCGAAGCGTGGCAACGGCCGGAACGTGTCGTCATCACGGCGACCAAGACTGGCGGCGAGCGTACAGCGACGCGGTTCGCGCAGTTCTGGCTGCAGGCTGTGAGCACCGATGCGGCCGACGTCAACAAAGACGAAGTCGTGACTGCGGCCGAAGCATTCGACTACGCGAATCGCCAGGTGGCCGCGTCGTACAAGTCGGAAGTCGCGCTCGCGACGGAGCACGCGCGCATCGCAGGCGAGGAGACAGCGACGTTCGCGCTTGCGCGTGTCGGATCCAGCGCGTTGTCCGGCTCGAGTCCAGAGGTCGCTGCTTTGCTCGCACAGCGCGGCAAGATCGAGCAGGACCTCGATGGAGTGAAAGGACGCAAGGCGGCGTTGAGCCAGGATGAGTACTACGATCAGCTCGAAGGCGTGCTGGTGAGACTCGCGCAGCTGCAGAAGCAGATCGACTCGAAGCGGGTGGTGCAATGACGCGACGCCTCCCGCAGCTGCTTCTCCTGGCTGCCACGTTCGCGGCAGGTTCCGCGCTCGCGCAGCCGATCGATTACGATCCGCGCCGCGCACCCGAGCTGCGCGCGTGCGACGAGCATCAGTATCATGGTCGCGTCGATCAGGCGCGTGCCTGCTACTCGCAGCTCGTCAACTCGCCGAACGCTGTCATGCAAGCCGAGGCGCTGTGGGCGATCGGCGATTTGCAGCGCGCGAACGAGTGTTTCCGCGATTTCGTGAAGGCCAACGCGCGTGCCGTGCAGCCGCGCATTCGTTGGGCGCGGTTGTTCCTGCAGACACATCAGTACAACGATGCAGCGGAGCTGTTCCGCGATGCGCTGAAGATCTTCCCGAACGATCCGCACGCCAAGATCGGTCTCGCGCGCGTGCTGGCCGAGCGCTTCGAGGGCGAGGCCGGGCCGCTGCTCGAAGAAGTCCTGCGCGAGCACGATGACCTGGTCGAAGCGCATCTGCTGAGCGCGCAGCTCGCGCTCGAGGCCGGCCAACACGAGGCGGCGCAGAAGGCGTTGGAGCGTGCCGGAGATCTTGCCGGGAAGCAGAAGCTCCCGCCGCTCGAAATCTTCGCGCTGCGTGCCGCAGTGGAGACCTCGCGCGATCGCGATGCGCAGCCGTGGATCAAGCGCGCTCTCGATTACAACCCGCGTTACGGTGCGGTGTACGAGCAGCTCGCGCATTTCGAGATCATGCGTCGGCGGTATCGCGAGGCGACGTCGCTGTTGCAGCGGGCGATCGAAGTCCAGCCAGATCTGTGGTCCGCGCGCGCAGAGCTGGGGTCGAATCTGCTGCGGCTTGGCCAGATCGAGGAAGCGCGTCAGCAGCTAACCGCCGCGTATTCGGGCGACCCGTACAGCCCGACGACCGTCAACTCGCTGCGCCTGCTCGATCGCATCGATCAGTTCGACGTGTCCTCGACGCCAGTCGCCGTCGCGGGCGATACATATGTAGTGCGCTTGCGGCTGCATCGCAGTGAGTCGTCGGTGCTCGAACCGTATGCGATCGATCTCACGCAGCAAGCCATCACGGCGTTCTCGCGCCGCTATGGTTTCAAGTTGCAGGAGCCGGTGACCGTCGAGCTCTATCCCGACCACGACGACTTCGCGGTGCGTGTCGCGGCGTTGCCGGGCATCGGTTTGCTCGGTGTGACGTTCGGCTATGTCGTCGCGATGGACAGCCCGTCCGGTCGCGCGAGCGGCGATTTCCACTGGGGCAGCACGTTGTGGCACGAGCTCGCCCACGTGTTCACGCTCGAAGCGACCGATCACCGCGTGCCGCGCTGGTTGAGCGAAGGCATCTCGGTGTTCGAGGAATGGCGCACCGGTCCGACGCCCGGCGTCGTCGTACCGCCCGACGTCATCACGGCGTTGAGCGAAGACAAGTTCCTGCCGGTCGCCGATCTCGACGGCGGTTTCATCCGGCCCGCCTACCCGAACCAGATTCAGGTCTCGTACGTGCAGGCCGGGCTGATCTGCCTGTTCATCGAGCAGCGCTGGGGCTTCGAGCGCGTCGCGGCGCTGCTGCATCAGTTCGATCGCGCGAACGTCACGACGGCCGCGGCGGTGCAGGCTACGTTCAAGATGGCACCTGCGGACTTCGACAAGGAGTTCGACGCCTTCCTCCACTCGCGCTATGGCGCGCTGCTCACGGGCATGAACGAGTACCAGGCTCAGTACCAAGCGGCGCGCAAGTCGATCCAGAGCGAGCAGTGGAGCGATGCGGCCACGACAGCGAAGCGCGCCGCGGAGCTGTACCCGGAGCACGTCGGTCCCGGTAGCCCGCATCTATTGCTGGCTCGCGCGCTCGACAAACTAGGCCGCCGCCCGGAAGCCATCGTCGCGGTGGAGAAGTATCGCAACGCCGGTGGCTGGGATCCGACCGCGTTGCGCGAACTGGCGCGCTGGCTCGACGAGGCCGGACGCGATCAGGATGCGACTGCGGTGCTGCAATCTCTGAACTACGCCGACCCGCTCAATGCCGAGCAGCACGTGCAGCTTGGCGAGCGCCTGCTTGCCGACAACCGCGCCGAAGATTCGCTGCGTGAATTCCGCGTGCTGCTCGCGTTGCGCGAGCACGATCAAGCGCCGGCGCTCTTTGGCGCCGCGCGTGCGCTGTACGCTTTGGGCGATCGTGCGGCGAGCCGCCGCAACGTGCTCGATGCGCTCGCTGCCGCCCCGCACTACAAACCTGCGCAGGAATTCCTGCTGAAGATCGTCGAGGAGCGAACCAAAAATGAATGACGTCGCCGGCAACAAGCTCAACGACGCCGAGGTCGAGCGCTACGTGGAGACTTTCCACTCGCGCCTCGGAGCGATCCGCACGGAAGTGCGCAAGATCATCGTCGGCCAGGATGACGTCGTCGATCACCTGCTGCTCACGCTGCTCGTCGGCGGACATTGCCTGATCACCGGCATGCCGGGCACCGCGAAGACGCTACTCGTGCGCACGCTTGCGATGGCGCTGGGCTTGAAGTTCAAGCGCATCCAGTTCACGCCGGACCTGATGCCGACCGACGTCACGGGCACCGACATCATCGAAGAAGACATCACGACCGGACATCGCCGCTGGACTTTCGTGCCCGGGCCGATCTTCACGAACGTGCTGCTCGCCGACGAAGTGAATCGCACGCCGCCGAAGACGCAGGCTGCGCTGCTCGAAGCGATGCAGGAGCACTCGGTGACCGTGCGCGGCACGACGCATCTGTTGACGCCGCCATTCTTCGTGCTGGCAACGCAGAACCCGATCGAGCTGGAAGGCACGTATCCGCTGCCGGAAGCGCAGCTCGACCGCTTCCTCTTCAATGTGCTGCTGGACTACCTGTCGCCGCAGGACGAGATGGAAGTCGTCGACCGCAACACCTCGCGCATGGAGCTGCCGGAAATCACTGCGTGCACGACCGCGGAAGAGATCGTGCAGTTCCAATGGCTCGTGCGCCAGGTGCCGCTGTCCGCGCAAGTGCGCGAGGAAGCGGTCATGATGATTCGCGCGACTCGTCCCACCGAATCCATCGCACCCGA
>CADEEJ010000010.1:37124-38736 GCA_902826315.1 uncultured Steroidobacter sp. | reverse complement strand
ACCACGCTCGCGGGGCTCGCGAACCTCGAGCTGGTGGCGCGCACGGCGGTCGAGGGCTTCCTCACCGGTCTGCATCGCTCGCCGCACTACGGCTTCAGTCAGGAGTTCAAGGAATATCGCGCGTACGTCGAAGGCGACGATCCGCGCTTCGTCGATTGGAATGTGTACGCGCGTACCGAGCGTACGTACATCCGCCGCTACGAAGGCGAGACCAACACGCGACTGATGATCCTGCTCGACGCCAGCGCGTCGATGGACTACAGCTCCGGCGGCGTCAGCAAACTGCAGTACGGCAAGTTCCTCGCCGCCGCGCTCGCGTATCTCGCAGCGCGTCAGCACGATCCCGTCGGCCTGATCGTCTTCGACGAGCAGGTTCGTCAGTACCGTCCGGCGACGAGCCGCGCCGGCAGTCTGCAAAGCATGATTCACACGATCGACGCCGTGACCGCCGGTCGTGGCACGAACCTGGAAGACTGCTTCCGCAGCTTCGGCGAGCATCTCAAGCGTCGCGGCCTCGTCGCAGTGATTTCCGATCTGTATTGCGACCCGGCGGCGCTGAGCAAAGCCGTGCAGCCGCTCGCCTATCACGGCCACGACATCATGCTGTTCCAGCTGCTCGACCCGCACGAGCTGAAGCCGGAGTGGCGCGAGTCCGTGCTGCTGGAGGATGTCGAGACGCACAAGACGATCAATGTCGCGCCTGAGTATCTTGCGGGTGAGTATCGCCAGAAGCTCGACGCGCACCTGGCGTCGCTGCGCAAGGCCGCGGCCGACGTCGGCGCGCATCAGCTGCTGATTTCCACCGACGAGCCGCTGGATCGCGCGCTGCGCCGGTATCTGTTGTTTCGCGAGGGCAGGAGCTAGCGGCCATGTTCCTCGCGCCCCTATTCCTGCTCGGCCTGCTCGCGATCGGTGTTCCGATCTGGCTGCATCGCGTGGCGCGCGCGAATCCGACGCAGCATCCGTTCGCGTCGTTGATGTTCGTCGAGGCGAGCGAGACCCAGCGCACGGCCAAGCGCACGTTGCGGTACTGGCTGCTGCTGTCGCTGCGCATCCTGTTGCTCATCGCGCTGGTGCTCGCATTTGCGGGACCGCTGCTCACCGAGCGCGTCCTGCCCACCGCAAACGCAAATGCGCGACTGCATGCGATCGTGCTCGACAAGTCGCTGTCGATGCAGCAAGGCGATCGCTGGGAGCGCGCGCTCGCTGAAGCGGAAGCAGTTCTGAAAGATCTGCGCTCCTCGGATCGCGTGATGCTTGCCACGGCGGAAGGACGTCGCGTCTCGGTCGTGCAGAGTTCTACGCCCGCGTCCGCTGCCGGCACAGTGCGTGGAGCCTTGCGCGCCTTGAAGCCGGGCATCGAGCGTCTCGACTACGGTCTCGCGATGAGCACGGCCGATAACTGGCTCGGCTCGCCGCGACCGCCGGTCGTGCTGCATCTCATCTCGGATCTGCAGCAGAGCGCGGCGCCGCTGCGTTTCGCGGATCTCGAACCTCCGCCGGCATCTCAGCTCCTGCTGCACGATGTTGGCAACGCTGCAGCCGAGAACGTCTTCATTCAGGGCGCGCAGCTCACGACCGTCAACACTCGCTCGCTCGAAGTCACGGTGCG
>CADEEJ010000010.1:35586-37024 GCA_902826315.1 uncultured Steroidobacter sp. | reverse complement strand
TTCTATGCAGTGCTCGAGCATGCCGATCCGAAAGCGCTGCTCGTCGTGCCCGCTCCGCGTACCGACGATGTCTCGTACTTCGGCGCGGCGATCGGCTCGCTCGCGGCGCCGTCGCTGCAAGTCGAAGAGCGTGCACCCGACACGATCGGCACCGGCGCATTGACCGGCTTCTCCTTGATGGTCGTCGCCGATACCGCTGCGCTCTCCGACATCCAGGCGAAGCGCATCAGGGAGTACGTCGCGGCTGGCGGCTCAGTGCTCGCGACTCTGGGCACGCGCACCGCCGTCGAACCGGGACCGCTGCTCGAAGGTTGGCGAATCAGTGAGCCTCAGCAGCGCGCAGCGGCCGTGGGCGAAATCGCGACGACGCATCCGGTGCTGCGCGAGGCGGGTGATTGGCATTCTGTGCGCTTCTTCCGACAGCGCGCAGTCCAGGTCGGCGACGACGACAAAGTGCTCATCGCCTACGAGGACGGCACGCCGCTGCTCATCGAGCGCACGATCGGCGCGGGACACATGCTCGTGCTGACCGCGCCCGTCGAGCGCGAGTGGAATGACCTCGCGATCCATCCGTTGTTCGTACGGTTCATTGCCGAGGCCGCGCGCTACCTGGTCCGCGGCGACGCCTCGGCCGCCAGCACGACCGTCGGCTCGGTCGTCTTGACAGGATTGACCGCGGCGGGCGGCGGGCAGATATTCGATCCGCAGGGCGAGCGCGTGCTCGGCCTGGCGCAGACCGCGGCCGCGGATCGCCTGATTCCCGACCAGACCGGGTTCTACGAAATCCGCGGCAACGACGGCGTGCGCTGGGTCGCCGTCAATGTCGATGCACGCGAATCGGACCTGACGCCGCTGCCGGCCTCGTTCGTGCAGCGTTGGCGCGCGATGCAAGTGCGGAAGGCAGCGCCGAGCGTCGCAGCGGTCACGCCGACGGCGGATGCGAAGCCGCGTTCGCTCGGACCTGCAGTGCTTTGGCTCGCCGCAGTGTTGCTGCTGGCCGAGCTGTTGCTGGCGAATCGCTACCTCGCGATCCGCCGGGAGACACCGAAATGAGCGCTCGAGAGCGACTCGAAACTTATCTTGATGCGTTGCGCACCCGACTGCGCACACATATCTATGCGCGCGCTGCAGCCATCGCAGTGGGCGGTATCCTCGCGATTACCGCGTTCACAGTGTGGACGCTGCAACGTCAGGAGTTTGCCCCTTCGATCGCGTTCGCTGGCCGCATCGCGATCGTTCTGCTGATCGCCGCCGTCGTAGCAGTATTGTTGTGGCGCCCGTTGCGTCGTTTGCATCGTGACGAAGGTTCAGACATTTTCGAGCAGCGGTTGCCGGACGAGAATGGCCGCATCCACACTTACCTCGACGGCAAGCGTCGTGAGTCGCAGGGGCTCTCCACGCCGCTGCTGAGTCTGCTCGCCGCCGACGCAGTCACGAT
>CADEEJ010000010.1:1669-35486 GCA_902826315.1 uncultured Steroidobacter sp. | reverse complement strand
GCGATTCGCGCGACGGTCGATGGCTTTCATCCCAAAGAAGTGGCCGTGTTCGTGCGCTTCGCCGATCGGCAGGATTGGGAACGCGCGCCGATGCAGCCCGCGACCGAGAGCGACTCGCGCTTCGAGTTCCGGCTCTACGCCGTCCGCGGGCCGTTGCAGTACTACGTCGACGCAGAAGGCACGCGCAGCGGCGAGCACAACGTCACCGTCGTCGATCTGCCGCGCATCGAGCGTGTGAAGCTGACGTACGAATATCCGCAGTGGACCGGGCTCACCTCGACGTCCGACGAAACGACGCGCGACATCCGGGCGGTCGAAGGCACGAACGTCAGGGTCGAGGTTGTCTCCGACGCGCCGCTCGAAGCACCAGCGCTGATCGTCGACGGCAGCACTGGCGAGCTTGCGCAGGACGGACGCACCAGCACTGGCGCAATCACGGTCACCAAGCCGGGGCGATATCAGATCGGTGCGCGCGTCGCGAACGAGTTCGTGGCGCTGAGCGACGAGTACGCGATCGAAGTGGTTCCCGACGAGAAGCCGACCATCGAGATCCGCAAGCCCGGCCGCGACTGGCGCGCCACCAGCATCGAAGAAGTACCGGTGCGCATCCGCGCCGAGGATGACTTCCGGTTGCGTGACGTGTCGCTGCGCTACTCGGTGAACGGCGGCGAATGGCAGGCGGTGCCGATCGGTGGCGGTGCGAAGACCAGCGAAGGTGAGTCGCTGCTCAACCTGGAAGAGCTGGGCGCTGCACAGGCGAAGGAGCAGTCGAAGGCGCTGGTCCCGGGCGACCTGGTTTCGTACTACGCAGTCGCGAAGGATCGCAAGGCGACAGTGCAGACCGATCTGTTCATGGTCACGGTGCAGCCGTTCGAGCGCCGCTTCCTGCAGGCGCAGGGCGGCAACAGCGATGGCGGCGGCATGGGCGACGAGCAGGGCGCGATCTCCGAACGGCAGCGCGAGATCCTGCTTGCGACCTGGAATCTGCAACGCGGCGATGAGCGCGGCAACCGCTCGAAGCAGCAGTTGGAAGACAGCGCAAAGATGCTCGCGGAGCTGCAGGCCACACTCGCGCAGCAGGCGCGAACGCTGGCTCAACGCACGCGCGCCCGCGCTTCGCTCGAAGAGGACGAACGTATTCGCACGTTCGTCGAAAGCCTGGAGAAGGCTGCGGGTGTGATGGACCCCGCCGTTGCGCATCTCAATACGTTCAAGCTCCCGGAGGCTGTGCCGTTCGAGCAGCAGGCTCTGCAGCAGCTGTTGCGTGCTGAGTCGGCGTTCCGCGAAGTCCAGGTGTCGATGCAGCAGAACAATGCCGGCGGCGATGGCTCGCAGACGGCGCGCAACTTCACGGAGATGTTCGAGCTGGAGATGGACCTGGAGAAGAGCCAGTACGAGAGCGAGTCGCAGCTCTCCCAGCGCAACGTGCAGAAGGATCTGGATGAGATGGTCCGCAAGCTCAAGGAGCTGGCAGAGCGCCAGGAGAAGCTCGCCCAGGAGCGTCAGCAGGATCTGCGCACGCCCGAGCAGCGCTGGAAGCAGGAGCAGCTGCGTCGCGAAGCCGAGGATCTGCGCCGTCGCCTCGCGGAGCTGAATCGACAGCAGTCGTCGAGCGATTCGCCGTCGTCGCGCGGCGGAACTGCGAGTGGTCAAGCGCGTGAGCGTGAGGAACGTGAGCGCCAGCAACTCTCGCAGGCACTCGATTCCGTGAACAAGGCGCTGAAGGACATGCAGTCCGCCAGCGGCAACCCGAACGACGAGCAGCGCCAGGCCGGACAGCCGGGCCAATCGTCGCAGTCGCAGGAAGCGAAAGCCGCACAGGAAGCGAGCCGCAATTTGCGACGCGCCTTGCAGCAGATCGATCGGCCCGAGCCGTCGCGCTTCGACGAGACGTTGGAGAAGTTTGCGGACCGCAGCGAGGAGATGCTCGACGAGCAGCGACGCATCGAAACCGATCTGTACGAGGCGCTGTCGCAGCCGCAACCGACCAACGGCCGCGGCACGATCGATCAGAAGCGCGCGCAGGAGCTCGTTCGCTCGAAGCAGCAGATGGCGGGCGACCTGACGAATCTCGAGCGCGACATGCGCAATGCGGTGCATGAGAACCGCAAGACGAATCCGGAGACCACGCGGAAGCTGAGCGAGATCATTCGCGACGTCGAAGGCTCGGACATCATGTATCGGCTGAATCGCAGCGCCGCCGAGATCTACTACGGACGCGCGCGTGAAGCCGCGCCGCGCGAGGGCTTGATCACCGACGCGCTCGATACCTTGCAGCAGGATTTGCGTGATGCCGTGGCGCAGGCCGTGGCGGAAGGTAAGGACAAGCCGGAAGCCGCGACTGCGGACGCGCTATTGGCGGAAGTTGCCGAACTGCGCCGGGCACTGCAGGACGCGCAGCAGCGAGCCGAAGGACAGCGAGGACGCGAAGGTCAGCGTCCGGGCCAGGGCGAGCAAGACGGCCGCGATGGCGAGCGACAGGCGCGTGCAGATCAGCCCGGCCAGCAAGGCCAGGGAGGTCAGCAGGGGCAGGAAGGCGAGCAGGGGCAGGAGGGTCAGCAGGGCCAACAAGGTCAGCAGGGACAACAGGGTCAGCAAGGCCGCGAAGGCTCGCGCGGCGGCGATCGCCCGTCGCAGAATGGCTCGCGTCCGGGTCAACAGCCGCGCGGCGGACTCTCTGCGTGGAATCCCAACATGCCGAGTCTCGGGCTCGGCGGATTCGAAGACGGCCGCGGCTCGATCGCCCGACAGACTACACAGCTCAGCGAACGCATCCGCGATCTCGCGAACCGCATGAATCGAGGCGATCTGAGCCAGGCGGAGCTGGACGCGCTGCGACGCGCGGCTACGCAGCTGCGACGGCTCAGCGGCGATCCGCTCGCTGCGCAGCCGGACGTGATGCTCAAGCTCATCGATCAAATCGAGCTGCAGGCGCTTGCGTCGACCGCGAAGACACGCGAAGCGGCGGCGGCGCGTGCGACGATTCCGGATCCGGACTCGCCGCGTTATCGCGAGGCCGTGGCCGAATACTATCGGCGCGTCGGCAATCAATGAGGACGACGTGCCCATGAGCCTGCGATTCACGATCGCCGCGGCAATCGTCTCTGTCTCGCTCGGGGCCGTGGCTTCGTCCAACCTGATCACCGGCGACGGCGGGCGGGCCGGCACGCCGGCGGACCTGTCGAAGTTCAACATGGCCCGCATCATCTACGACAGCGAAGGTGGCATGGGCGAGGCGTACTACGCGTACGACAGTCGCGTGTGGGCGCGCTGGGAAACGGATTTTCCGGAAGGCGACGACAACTTCGGTCATCGCCTGTCGCAACTGACGCGCATTCCGGTCGCCAAGTTCGCGTCCAGTCGCATGCTCACCGCGCCCGACCTCGGCGACTTTCCGATGCTGTACATGTCCGACCCCGGCTACATGATCGTGTCGGCCGAGGAGAAGACCGCGTTCGCGCGCTACTTGGCGAACGGCGGCTTCGTGTGGGTCGACGACTTCTGGGGCGATGCCGAGTGGCAGCAGTTCGCGGACGTGATGCGCCAGGTGCTGCCCGGGCGCGAGTGGCGCGTGCTGACGGCGGATCATCCGATCTTCCATACGGTGTTCGATCTGAACGACGGAATGCCGCAGATCCCAGCACTGCCGTTCGCGAGCCCCGGCGGCAGCACGGCCGAGTCACCCGGCGCGCACAAATTCCCCGCCGGCTCGCTCGACGAGCCGCAGATGCGCGCGTGGCTGGACGATGACGGCCGCATCATGGTGCTCGCGACCCATAACACCGACGTCGGCGACGGTTGGGAGCGCGAGGCGTACGGCGAGTGGTACTTCGAGACGTTCTCGACCAAGTCCTACATGGTCGGCGTCAACGTCGTCGTTTACGCGATGACGCACTAGGCATAGGCGAGATCGCGGCCGATGCTGGCGTAGTAGCGATACCAGTCGCTGCGGAAAATCTCATCCGGGTCGTAGCGCCGCTTTGCCTGCAGGAATGCCGGCAGCTGCGGGTAGCATTCGAGCAGCTGCGCGGCAATCGCGTAGCGGTGATACGTGAGGAAGAAGCTGCCGCGGTGATGAATGGCAATGTCGATGAGGCGGCGAAACGTGTGTGACGAATCGCGGATGCTGCGCGGCTCGTGGTCGACGTGCAGGTTGAAGATCACGCAAGCGTAGTCCTCGCGTGCCCAAGCCAGCGCTGTTTCATCGTCGCGCTTGATCAGTCGCACCGTGCCATAGACCAGGTCGACGTCATGCCGCTTGAAGTCGCGGCGCACGTCGCTCATGAAGGCGGGGAGCCGCGAGCGGGGCACATACAGCTCGGTGATCATCTCCGAGCCGGGCACGCGAGCCTCGCAGGCGCGATCCAGGGCACCGTGGTAGTCATCGAGGTACAGGCTCAACTGGTGCGTGTCGCTCCAGTAGATCTGCCCGCTCGAACGCAAGTAGAAATCCATGAACTCGTGGAACGCGCGGCGCTTGTTGTGGTGAGCGAGGTAGATGAGGCGCCGCCAATCCGCCGGCGACAGGCGGATCTGCCGGGGCGGAATGACGGTCTGCGGATCCACGGGGCGGTAGCAGGAAAGCACGCCGGTCGATAGGAAGCCGAGATCATCTGGCGCAGTCGAGAACTGAAAGTCGCCATAGAGACAACCCGTGCGGATGCGCTCGGCGAACGCGTCGCCGATCTCTTCGATATCGCACAGTTCGACGATGCGCTCGACCTTCTGCCGCGGCACCAAGCGCAGTTTCACCGACGTGACGACACCGAACAGGCCATACCCGCCGACGACATGCCGAAACAGATCGGCGTTCACCAGCCGATCACACTGCACGACCGAGCCGTCGGCCAGGATCACTTCGAGACCTTCGATGTCCGAGACGAACGGCGCGTAGGCCAGCCCGCGGCCGTGAATGTTCGCACCGACCGCGCCGCCGATCGTGAGGCGGTCGGCGCCCGTCTGCTTCTGCTTGATGCCCCAAGAGGACTCGCCGTCGCGCTGCGCGACGACGTAGTGGCGAATGAGATCCGGCCAGGTGATGCCAGCCTGCGCATGGATCACACCGCTTTGCCGATCGAAGTCGATCACACGGTTCATGCCGCGCGTGTCGAGCAGCCAGCCGTTCGTTGCGAACTGCTGACCACCCATCGCGTGACACGAGCCGCACACGCTCATGAACTCACCGCGCGAGCGCACCTGCTGCACGAAGCCGGATGCTTCCTCCGCTGACGCGGGAGCGAACCGTCCACGAACCCTGGTCGAATTCAGCTGCGAGTGAACGTCGTTACAAACCAGCTCCAGTTCGGTCAATCGCATCTTCGGTGGCCGTGACTGAGGTGCGCTAGAGCGTGCGCAGCGCACTGCGATTCCGCAACCGGCTGCAACGGAGTCTCGGATAGCGATACCGAAAGGAACCGAGCGCGAGACCTACATGTGTCGCGCTATCGGAGAACTAACGACTTTCCCGCAATGCGCGCGCTTAGCGATCCCGCAGGATCCGGTTCTCTCGCAACGGCGACTTGATCATTTGCCCATCCGTGGCAGTCACTGTCTGCTGACCCGCCTTCAGTTGCGCGCCGGGCGCGAAGCCCGAAGCAGCCGGGCAGGACGCGTTGCTGTTGCCGCTGGCGCGGAAATCCAGCGCGGCTTTCAGCCGGCCTTCCAGCGGATTGCCGAGCGCGTGGGTGAGGTCGTCTGCGATCGAGCAGCCAGCTAGTTTCACGCTGGTGCGGCCGGTCTGGTTCTGGGCCGCGAAGCCATCCGGGTAGTCGCCGAAGCTCATCGCGTTCAGTCCCTGGAACTGGATCGAGAAGTACGTCGTGCCGCAGTTGTCTTCCGGATAGAAGCCAAACGGCTTGCCGCAGGTCGTCGAGCCGATGAGGAACACCGGCACGTTGACGCCGCGCAGGCCGTTGATGATCGACTCGCTCGCCGAGCACGTGTTCGGGCCGGTGATGACGTAGAGGCGGGGGAGATTCAACGTCGGTAGCGTCTGGCCGGGCGGCAGGCTGAAATCCTGCGTCGTCGTGTGGATCGGCGTCGGCACGAGCGGCTGGTTCAGCACCGGGTTGCGGTTCGGATTCTTGCTGTTGAACACCAGCGACTCGAACGTGCCGGTGCGGCCCGAGATCATGTACGTCAGCTCGCTGGCGATATCGAGGAAGC
Source organism: uncultured Steroidobacter sp. (assembly GCA_902826315.1). Lineage (GTDB taxonomy): Bacteria > Pseudomonadota > Gammaproteobacteria > Steroidobacterales > Steroidobacteraceae > Steroidobacter. Next base: position 29,321 of record CADEEJ010000010.1, on the reverse strand, counting down.
CGCCGCCGTTGTAGCGGATGTCGAGGATCAGGTCGTCGACGCCCGCGGTCTGCATGCGATTGATCGCCGCGACGAGCTCTGCTTCCGCCGTCGCGATGTGATCGTTGAACACCAGGTAACCGACCGTGTCCGCGCCTTGCGTGAACGTCGTGTCGAGCAGCACGGGCTTGTGCGTGATGCTGGCGCTCGTCAGCTGCACCGTGACGTCCGAACCGCTCGTGGGGCGCAATACAAACGTGAACGTCTGGCCAGCCGCCGACGGATTGAACGCGTTGTTCAGCACGTCGACGCCGGCCTGCGTGTTGTCATTCACGAAATCGACGTTGTTGATGCGCACGATCTCCATGCCGCGCGCTACGCCGGCAGCGCTCGCGGGCGTACCGGGCTCGACGAACGGGATGTAGGCGCGCCGCGGCGGCGATGGACTGACGAGCACCAGCTCCATGCCATAGCCGAACGACTGGCCACCCTGCGACAGCGCGATCCACTCGGCCGTATCGAAAGTGAAGTGGAAGCGATCCTTGAACGCGCCTGAAGGCGTCGTCTGCGGCGTCTTGAGGTTATTGAAGTACGGCACGACCGCGGACGTCGTCGTCGGATCCAGCTCGGGCACCTCGGCGAACCACAGGTAGAACTCGTTGGTCCACGAGCGCAGGAACATCTTCTCGGTGAATGCCGAGCCGGCGCGATCGCTCGTGCCGGAACGCGGCGTGATGCACTGATTGGCGAAATCGGCGCGGGGCGGGAACACACCGGGCGTGTAGCCAGTGCCGCCGCCGCCGGGATTTCCAGGATTCACCACTGAGCCGCCGCCGCCACCGCCGCCGCCGCACGCGGCCAATACCCACAGCGCAGCGCCCGCGAAGCCGACTCTTACCGCGATACCCATCGCCCACTCCTGTCGCAGAAAACTTCCGTCCGACAGTTGTACTACGCAGGCACCGTCAGAAGCTACGCCGGCCGTCGCAACATGAATTCAGGCTGTATTCAGTCAAACCCGGGAGGGGGCTGGAAGCCGCCGAATTCCTGCGCAACGAGGCGCGCGAACTCGATGGTCTGCAGATCGGCATACGCAGCGCCGATTGCCTGCAGGCCGATTGGCAAGTTTTGCGTGCCCACGCCGGTCGGGAACACGGTCGACGGCAAGTAGCTGCAGGTCGCGAGCCCGGCCCAGAACAGCTGCTGAAAATACGGCAGATCGGCGCCGTCGATGCGCAGCTTGCGGCCGCGGTACTCGCTGTGCAGATGCTCGAAGGCGACGGCCGCCGCGATCGGACACACCACAACGTCCCACTCGCGAAAGAACTCCTGCCACGCGAGGCGCAAACGGGTGCGTTCTTCATCGAGCTGGATCCAGTCGCGATGGGTGAGCTCGCTCTGCGCGTTCGTCGCGCCGCTCAGCAGCCTTCGGTACACGGAAGCTGCGTGCTCCGTCGAGAACGCCGGCCGCGCGCGATCGGATACTTTCGCTCCCAACGATGCGAGCCGCTCGCCGAGCGACTGACAACGATCTGCGATTTCTCGCTGCACCGGTGAGGTTGGATCGCTCGGCCACAATGCGACTCGATACTCGCTCAGCTTGCGTCGCGACTGCGGCAACTCGACCTTCACTGCGTGATTGAGCCGCCCGGGTCCAACGAGCAGACGCAGTGTCGTATCGAGATCTTCGGCACTGCGCGCCAGCGGTCCTGCGACTGCGAGATCGATGCCAGCGACCGACGGCGGCGGTGCGAGCCGGTCGCTGGCGATGATGTCGAACGTCGGCTTGTGTCCGAACACACCGCTGTAGTGCGCGGGATTGCGGATCGAGCCGCCGATGTCGCTGCCGACTTCGAGTGACGTCAGCCCGGCTGCGAGCGCGGCCGCCGCGCCACCCGACGATCCGCCCGGCGTGCGCGTGCGGTCCCAGGGGTTGTTCGTGCAACCGTAGATATCGTTGTACGTCTGAAAATCCAGCAGGTGATACGGGACGTTGGTCTTGCCGAAGATCACCGCGCCGGCGGCCTTGAGTCGCGCGACGACTTGATCGTCACGTTCCGCTACATAACTCAGAGCAGGGTCGCCCCAGGTCGTCGGCAGTCCGGCCACGTCGAACGATTCCTTGATCGTCATCGGCACGCCGTGCAGCGGCCCGGTCGGCTGGCCCTGCGCCAGCGCTCGATCGGCACGGAGCGCACCCTCACGCGCCCGGTCCCAATCGAACACGACGATGGCGTTGATCGCAGGATTCAGCCGCTCGACGCGTTCGCGAAAATATTCGAGGCACTCCACTGCGCTGAGCTCGCGACGGCGCAGTTGCGCTGCGATGTGCAGCGCGCTCTCGAAACACAATGACGCCATCGATTGCTCCCCCGACTCCCTCGCGGTCCGTGCAATATACTTCGGATCATGCAAACAGTGCTGGCACGAGCAGAGGGCTTGAGCGAAGCGCGCGGGCGCTGGCTGCCCTCGTACGCGTGGCTGGCGGGCCTCGTCGGCTACCTCGTCGCGATGGTCCTGGCGACGGACCGGGTCGCGATCTGGATCAACGACATCGCCTGGACGGTCGTTTCGGCCTTAACCGCGTGGGCCTGTCTGCGCACCTCGCGCCGGGTCGAGCGGGCACGGCGCCGCGCCTGGCTGCTGTTCGGGCTGGGCTGCGTCAGCTGGTTGATAGGGCAACTCCACTGGAACTACAGCCAGCTGATCCTGGGCGTCGGCATTCCCTTCCCGAGCATCGGCCAGATCTTCTTCAGCGCCTTCGCGCTGTTCTGGATTGCAGGCGTGCTGCTGTTGCCGGAATCACGCGAGCGCGCACCGTTCACCTTCAAGCATCTCGGCAACATAGGGCTCGTCACCTGCTGCCTGCTCATGACGATCGTGCTCGGCACGCTGGAGCCCGCACTGCAGAGCCGCGTGCCGGGGTTCTATCTCGTCATCGCAGTCGTGCATACGCTGCTCGTCGCCGCGACCTTTCTCATCGCGTTGTACGCGTTGTGGACGTATCGCTGGAGCGCAAGCTGGCTGCCGATGCTGCTGCTGGTGATCGCGAGCGGCGTCTACGCGGTCGCGAACCTGATCTATGCGCACTCGCTGCTGACCAACAGCTATCTCGCGGACGATCTGCTCAACGCGAGCTGGGTGGTGATGTTCGGGCTGATCGCCGTCGCGGCGCATGAGCAGGCGTGGGTGAGTCAACACGATCGCCGCGAAGGGCCGCAGGGAATCCTGGCGCACGAGCGCTGGCTCGAAGCAGTCATTCCGGCGTTGCTCATCATCATCATGGTCGTCGTTGCGGTCGGCAGCTCCACCACGCTGAGCGCGCGCGTCATCCTGTCGGCTGCCGGTCTATTCATTCTGTTCGCGATCATCCTCGGCGTGCGCGAAGCCTGGATTCAGAACGAATCGCAGCAGCTGACTCGCAAGCTGGTGGCGACGAACGAGCAGCTGCAATCGGCGAACGTCGAGCTGCGCCTGAGCGAAGCCCGCTATCGCGAGCTGGCGACCGCGCTCGAGCAACGCGTGAGCGAGCGGACCAATGAGCTCAAGCGCGCGTACGACGAGCTGGAAGGATTTTCCTATGCGGTCGCGCACGACCTGAAGGCGCCGTTGCGCGCGATCAACGGCTTCGCGCACCTGTTCGAGGCCGAAATGGACGGCCAGCTCAGTCCGCAGGCCCGTGAGCACCTGGCGCGCATCCGCAACGGCTCGCTGCGGATGGCGACGTTGATCGACGATCTGCTCGCGTATTCGCATATAGACCGGCGTGGATTGCAGTCCAGCGTCGTCGCACTGCCGGACCTGATCGACTCAGTGCTGTTGCAATACGCAGATGAGGTGCAACGGCGCCACGTGCAGCTGTCGGTGCAGGTCGAGCCGCTCAGGCTACGCATCGACGCCGAGGGATTACTGCTGGCGCTGCGCAACCTGTTCGAGAACGCGTTGAAGTACACGCGCGACCGCCAGCATGCGCACATCGAGGTCAAGGCACTGCGCAACGATCTCGGCGTGGTGCTCACCGTCGCCGACAACGGCATCGGCTTCGAGATGGAATATCACGATCACATCTTCAAGATCTTCCAGCGCCTGCATCGCGACGACCAGTATCCGGGCACGGGCATCGGGCTGGCGCTGGTGCGCAAGGCGGTCGAGCGCATCGGCGGGCGCGTGTGGGCGCAGAGCCGGCCCGGCGAGGGCGCGACGTTCAATATCCAGTTGCCGAAGTCTGCGATGGTTTAGCGGCCGGCGGTACGCCAGTGCGCCACGCGGCTGCGACGCGTGCGGAAATCGGATATCGATCCAGTACCCACACGAGCGCGAGGCAGCCGAACAGCGCCAGCACCGCTCCGGTTGCGAACGCGGTCGCGTAGCCGAACGCATCGGCGAGCGACGCGCCGGCGATGTTCGCGATCATGCCAACCACGAGCACGACGCAGGCCAGCAGGGTGTAGTCGGTGCCGGCGTGCTCGGGATCCGACGCATCCATCATCAGGGCGAACAGCGCCACGGTTGCCATCGTGCCGAGCAGCCCTTCGACGATCGTCGCGACCCAAAGCAGGCCGATGCCGCCAGCCCCGAGCGCGATCGCCACGTACAAAGTGAACGACGCCACTTGCCCGACGCCGCTGATCAGCAGCGCGTTGCGTCGCGGGGTGCTGAAAGCCAGCCAGCCGCCCAGCAGCGCGCCGACGATGCTCATCGCATTGCCGACCCATCCCTTCAGGACCGCGATGCCGGACAAGCCCAGACCGCGATCAGTCAGGAACGGCACGAGCAGCGTGGTCAGCATCTGATCGCCGAAGCGATAGCAGAAAATCAAGCCCGCCAGCAGCAATACGCCCGGCGTCAGCAGCCGTCGCAGCCAACCGAACATGAGCTCCGTCGTGCGGGGCGGCGCTACGTTCGCGGCGTCAGGAGGCTCGCGCATCGCGAGCACTGGAATCATGGTGAGCGCGATCAACGCCGCCATGCCAGCGAAAGTCACGGTCCAGTCGGTGAGATCGAAGATCTTCAGCAGCAGGCCACCGCCGAACATCATCCCGACACGGTAGGCGCCGACCTGGATGCCGTTCGCGATGCCGAGCTCGCGTGCATCGAGCATGCGTATTGCGAGGCCATCGGTCGCGATGTCCTGCGTGGCTGCAATCAGGTTGAACGTGAACGCCATCGCGAACAGCAGTACGTAACTGCTTTCCAGGGGTAGCTGCGTGATCGCAGCGGCGACGATGAGCGCCGCACTCTGCAGCGACAACAGCCAGGCGCGCCGCGTGCCGCGGTGATCGACGAACGGCGCCCATAGAAACTTCAGCAGCCACGGCAGCGTCAGCAGCAGGCTCACCAGGCCGATCGTCGTCAACGACAGTCCCGCCTTGCGCAGCGTCGCAGGCAGGACGATCGTGAAGAACCCGAACGGCAGCCCCTGCGCGAAGTACAGCGCGACGAGCAGCGAGATCTTCTGCGCGCGGGACATCGCCAGTCGACTGCTAGTCGGCGACTTGCACCAACAGCTTGCCGAAGTTGCTGCCCTTGAACAGCCCCATGAACGCCTGCGGCGCATTCTCCAGCCCGCGCGTGATGTCTTCGCGGTACTTGATGCGTCCCGCTTGCATCCACTGGCTCATGTCGCCGAGGAATGCGGGCATGCGATGGAAGTAGTTCGAGATGATGAAACCCTGCACCTTGACCTGCTTCACCAGGAACATGCCCATCAGCTGCGAGCTGCGATCCGGACCGGCCGGCAGGCTGGTGGCGTTGTATTGCGCGATGAGGCCGCACAACGGGATGCGCGCGTGAGTGTTGATCAGCGGCACGACCGCGTCCCACACCGCTCCGCCGACGTTCTCGAAGTACACGTCGATGCCTTTCGGGCAAGCTGCCTTCAGCAGTGCGGGCATGTTCGCGTCGCGATGGTCGATGCAGGCATCGAAGCCAAGTTCTTTCACGGCGTAGTCGCACTTCTCTTTGCCGCCGGCGATGCCGACCGCGCGCAGCCCTTTGATCTTCGCGATCTGCCCGACGACCGAGCCGACCGCACCGGTCGCGGCAGCAACGACGAGCGTCTCGCCTTCCTTCGGCTGACCGATGTCGAGCGTGCCGACATACGCGGTGATACCCGGCATGCCGAGCACGCCGAGCGCATACGACGGCCGCGGGATGCGCGGATCGAGCTTGGTGATGCCGCCGCCGTTCGAGATCTGGTACTCCTGCCAGCCGCTGTACGACAGGACCATGTCGCCTTCGCTGAACTTGGGATTGCGGCTGGCGACGACGCGCGACACGGTGCCGCCGATCATCACCTCGTTGAGGCCGGTAGAGGCCGCATACGACGGACCTTCGCTCATGCGACCGCGCATATACGGATCGAGCGACAGCCACACCGTCTGCATCAGGATCTCGCCGTCCTTCAGTGCCGGGATCGGCGTTTCTTCGAGGCGAAAGTCCGCGGGTGTCGGCTCGCCCTGCGGGCGCTTGGCGAGCACGATGCGGCGGTTCTTGGTCGGTGCTGCACCGAGCGCCTGCCGAGCAAGCAGTGCCGCGCCTACGGCCAGCGAGCCGGCCGCGATGAAATTTCTTCGACTTTGCATGGCGTCCCCCAGATCGCGATTTTGTGGGGATGCACTCTACCTACTGCGCGGTCCAACCACCATCCAAGGTGATGCACTGGCCCGTGATGTTGCGCGCCGTCGCGCTCAGCAGAAATTCGACCGTGCCGGCCAACTCGTCCAGGCCGATGAACTGCCGCTTCGGCATCGGCTTGAGCATGATCTCCTCGATCACCTGGTCCCGCGTCAGCCCATGGCGCGTCGCCAGCGCGTCGATCTGCGAATCGACCAGCGGCGTCTTCACGTAGCTCGGACACACCGTGTTGATCGTGATGTCGCAGTCGCGCGTTTCCAGCGCGATGCTCTTGCTGAAGCCGACCAGGCCGTGCTTCGCGGCGACGTACGCGCTCTTGTACGGCGACGCCACCAGCGAGTGGATCGAGCCGATGTTGACGATGCGACCAAATCCTTTACGACGCATCGTCGGCAGCGTCGCGCGAGTCAGCAGCGCAGCACCGGTCAGCATCACGGCGATCAGCTGCTGCCAGCGTTCGGGCGGAAATTCCTCGAGCGGCGCGACGTGCTGCAGTCCTGCGTTGTTGATCAGCACGTCCGGCGGATTGTCGACCACCTGCGCCATCGCACGCTCGATCTGCGCGGCGTCGGCGACGTCGAACGCGAGCTTGCGAACCGGCGCATCGATCTGCGGCCGCTGCAAGTCGCAGGCGATCACGCGATGGCCTTGCGCGGCGAAGTGCCGCGTCAGCGCCAGGCCGATCCCGCTCGCGGCGCCGGTGATGAGAATGCTGTGAGACATGAAGTCAAAAGATTGCCCTCCCCCGCGCGCAGCGGAGGAGGGCAGAGGGGGATCTAGTAGCGGTACGTCGCGCTCAGCGAGACGGTGCGCGGCGGGCCGTAGAAGCCGATCTGGCTGATGTGCTGCGTCGTCAGGTTCGGGCTGAAATCGTAGGCGGCGACCCGATACTCCTCGTCGAGCACGTTCTTGCCTTCCAGCGCGAAGCGCCACGCCTGGTTCGAGGTCGTGTAGGCGACGCCGAGGTCGAGCAGGTCGTAGGCATCCTGGTCGGAGACGCTCGGGGTCGTGTTCGCCACTTTCGTCTTGCTGCGGTACTGGTAGCCGAGGTGCGCGGACAAGTCGCCGACGCCCAGCTCCCAGCGGTACGTCGCGCCGAGGAAGGTCGTCCAGTCCGGCGAGTTGATCGGCTCGTTCAGCGAGCTGATGTCACGCGTGCAACCCGCCGCGGCCGGCACGCAGCCGGCCAGGAACTCTTCGAACTCTGCGTCGAGGTAGCCGACGTTCGCCACCAGCGTCAGCGCCGGCACCGGCCGCCACACCGATTCCAGCTCGACGCCCTTGTTGAGCTGCTTGCCGGCATTCAGGATCGCGGTCACGTTGGTCGGAATGCCGTTGACGACCTGGAACTGCTGCGAGCCGATCTGCACGTCCTCGTAGGGCGTGTAGAAAACCGTCAAGTTGAGCTGCAGCGTGTCCGCGAACCAGTTCGACTTGATGCCGAGCTCGTAGTTGTCGGCAATTTCCGAGTCGTAGCCGTTACGCGTGGCCGGGTTCAGAGTCTCGTTGCCGCGCATGTCGAAGCCGCCGCTCTTGAACCCTTCGCTGTAGCTGACGTACGCGAGCAGGTCGTCGCTGACCCGGAAGTCGAAGCCGAGCCGCGGCGAAACATTCGAGAAGCTGCGGTCGTTCGTGTAGTTGGTCTGCGGCGGCCCGAGGGCGGTGAAGCCGGGCGGCACGGCGTTCTGATCGAACAAGGTCTGGTTGGCCGGGAGGTTGCCGAGGTACTGCTGCACGAACACGGTCGCGTCCTTGTCGTCCTCATTCCAGCGCGCACCGGCGTTGAGATTCAAACGGTCCGTCAGCTTCCAGGTCGTGTCGGCGTACACCGCCGTGCTCTGCGTCTTGACGCTGCCCTTGGTTAACGCCGTGGCGGTGCCGAGCGAAGCGTCGAATGCCCCTCGCGCCGTGCCGTCGAAGTAATAGACGCCGCCGACAACGCTGACTCTGTCGCTCGTATAGGTGAGCTGCGCTTCGCCGCTGGCCTGGTTGTCGCTGTACTGGGCCGGCACCTGGAACACGTTCGCATTCAGCTCTTCGAAGTCGATGAACTGGCGGCCGTCGCCTTCGCGATAAGCGCCGACCAGCTTGAAGTCGAGCGCATCGCTGAGGCTTTGCGTGTAGGTCGCTGCGGCGCCCTTGCTGATGAAGCGATCGCGGTCGACCGGCATGTCGGTGCGCTGGTCGAAGCGATCGTTCAGCGCAGGCTGCAGGAGATTGTTGAGGCGCTTGCCGCCGGCGGCGTTCGAATTGTCCTGGATCGTGTCGACGAGCACGCGCAGCTTCGAGCTCTCGCCCCACACGAACGTGGCATTGGCGCGCGCCGCGAGCACATCCTTGTCCGAGACGTCCTGGCCCGCACGGTTGAATACCCGCGGGGTGCCATCGTTCACGAGCTCGCCGTAGCCGTCGCGCGTCAAGTAGGCGACTGCTGCGCCGAGGTAAACGTGATCGGCCACGACCGGCACCGAACCGCCGACTTTGATGTCGCGCTGGTTGTAGCTGCCGCCCGTCGCGGTGACGTTGAAGTTGGCATCCTGCGTGGAGATGTCGCGCGTCACGTACTTGATGGCACCGGCAAGCGTGTTCTTGCCGTACAGCGTGCCTTGCGGACCGCGCAGCACTTCGATGCGTTCGACGTCGTACACGTCGAGCAGCGCACCTTGCGGGCGCGCGATGTAGACGTCGTCGAGGTAGATGCCGACGCCCGGCTCGAAGCCCCACAGCGGGTCGTTCTGGCCGACGCCGCGGATATAAGCGTTGATCGTGCTCGTGGTCGCACGCCCGGCGTTGACCTTGATGTTCGGTGCGTAGGCCGTCAGGTCTTCGAGCGTGCGGACGTTCTGTTCCAGCAGCTGGTCGGCGGTGAGCGCCGTGATCGCGACCGGGACGTCCTGCAGGCTCTCTTCGCGCCGGCGGGCGGTGACGGTGATCTGCTCGATGGTGCCGGCCTCGACGCCCGCTTCGGCGGCCACGGCCGGGCCGGACACTGGTAGGCTGCACGCCGCAGCGGCGGCAAAGGCGAGGCGGATTGCGGCCTTGGAAGCATGAGTGGACATGACGGAACCCCCTGGAGCGTGGCCGGGCAGCATGCCGGCACACTTATTCATCAGTTGATGATTAATCTGAGCTTGCCTCGGGCCGCGCCGGCTGTCAAATATTCACCATTCAGTGAAATTGAGTGCGGCGCGCTAAGGACCCCGATATGGCAGTGAGACGTCCCAAGGCTGTCAAAAAAGCGCGCCGCGGCCGCCCGCTGAAGAACAACGCCACGCCCGACATGCGCGAGCGCATTCTCGACGCGGCCGAGGATCACTTTTCGCGGCACGGCTTCTGGGGCGTGACGATTCGCGAAGTCGCGCAGGACGCGAAAGTCGACACGGCGCTGCTGCACTACTACTTCGACACCAAGCGCGGCCTGTTCGACTCGGTGTTCGCGCGCCGCGCCGAGATCATCAATCGCGAGCGCATCGACTCGATCGATGCTTACGAGACCGCCGCCGGCGACGCGATCACGGCTGAGGGGGTCATCAACGCCTTCCTGCAGCCGATCCTCGAGCGCGCCGCGCAGGGCGACCAGCACTGGCACAACTATTTCGCGCTGATCGCGCAGGTCAACAACACGCCGGCGTGGGGCGGCGAGACGATGGCCCGCACGTTCGATCCCGTGATCCACCGCTTGATCCGCGCGCTGCGCAAGGCGCTGCCCGATGCCAGCGAAGAGGATCTGTACTGGAGCTATCACTTCCTGTCGGGGGCGCTGACGTTGTCGCTGTCGCAGACCGGCCGTATCGACCGGCTGTCGAACGGGTTGTGCAAGTCGAGCGACTTCGAATCGATCCACCATCGCATGGCGCCGTTCATCGCGAGCGGCTTCGAGCGGTTGTGCAAGCCTGTCGCCGCCCCCGCGGTCGCTGTAGGTCGCGCTTCAGCGCGACGCGCCGTCTAGCCATGAACTGGTTCGTCGAAGGCCTCACCTACGTCTTGAGCACCGTCGGCGCGCTGCTGCCGATCGTGAATCCCTTGTCTGCAGTCGGTCTGGTGATGAGCATCACTTCCGATCTGACCGAGCAGGAGCGCACCGAGCAGATCCGCCGCGCCTGCATCTACATGTTCTGCATTCTCACGGCCTTCCTGGTCGCGGGCGGCTTGATCATGAACTTCTTCGGCATCTCCATCCCGGGGCTGCGCATCGCGGGCGGCATGATCGTCAGCTATCTCGGCTTCCGCATGCTGTTCCCGGAGTCGGCGGCGATTTCGGGCCAGGAGCGCGCCGAGGCACGTGCGAAGGCCGATATCTCATTCACGCCTCTGGCGATGCCGAGCCTCTCGGGGCCGGGCTCGATCGCTGTCGTCATCGGCATGTCGACGACGGTGCAGATGAGCGAGCACATCTTGGTAGGTCATGTGCTGGTCGCGATCGGCATCGCGATCACCGCGTTGATTTCTTATGTCGTGCTACGCGCGGCGACGCGATTGGACAAGGTGCTGGGTGCGACGGGGATGAACGCGATGGCGCGGATCATGGGCTTCCTGCTGATCTGCATCGGCATCCAGTTCGTGATCAATGGCGTGAAGGGCGTCGTGCACTCGATCTGATTTATCGCAGCGTCGGCTTGTTGACCGCGCTTACGGCCCGATCGCGCAGCTCCACGTTGCCGCCGAGAAATCCAGAAGAGCCGATCTCCATCGCGTAGAGGAGTACGCGCGCTGCGCCTTCCTGCCGCATCGACGTCGGCGGACCGAGAATCCCGATCACTTCCAGCTCGCTCATGCCCGGGCGCACGCGTTCCCAGCGCGCCGCTTCGAGCCACGTCGTCGAGCTCGCAGTTTCCGGTGCTGTTGCCGAGCGCGTAGCGGAAGTGCTGCGCTCGCCAGCACGCACGGATTGCTGCTTCAACTCGTCGAGTTGTCGCGTGAGCGTCTGCACCTCCCGCTCCAGATTGCGAACGTCCTGTTCGAGCTTCATGAGGCGGTAGGTATCGTCGTCCGCGGCCACGGCGCCATGACCAACAAGCGCAAGCACAGCCAGGAGCGGGTAACGCATGGAGCTAGCATACCTCTGTACAATCCGGCGATGTCGAGCCCGAGCAACCAATACGACATCCTGCGCGGCATCGGCCGCTGGGACCTCGTGGCACTGATGGTCAACATCACCATCGGCTCGGGCATTCTCGGACTTCCAGCAAAGCTCTTCGCGCTCACCGGCGTCTATAGCGTGTTCGCATTAGTGCTCTGCGCGGCGCTCGTGGCGATCATTGCAGTTTGCTTCGCCGAAGTCGGCAGTCGCTTCACGCACACCGGCGGGCCGTACCTGTTCACGCGCACGGCGTTCGGCGCGACGCCGGGCTTCATCGTCGGCTGGCTCTATTGGGTCTCGCGCGTGCTCACGTTCGCGACGATCTGCAATTTGCTCGTCGTTTACGTCGCGCGCATGGTGCCGGCATTGCAGGGGCCGGGCGCGCGCGTGGCGATCATCTCGCTCGTCGTGCTCGCGATCGGGCTCGTCAATCTGCTGGGCATTCGTCAGGCGACGATCGTCAGCAACGGACTGACAGTGCTGAAGGTATCGCTGTTGCTGGTGTTCGGCGTCGTCGGAATTCTCACGGTACGGGCCTGGCCGTCCGCACCGGCGGCCGTGCCGACGACTGGAGATTTCAGCGACGCGATGCTGCTCGGCATCTTCGCGTTCGTCGGATTCGAAGCGGCACTCGTCGCCGCGGGTGAGACGCGCAATCCAAGACGCGACGTGCCGTTCTCCGTGGCGATGTCGCTGCTGATCGTGCTGCTGCTCTACGCCGGCGTGCAGATCGTCTGTATCGCCGCCGTTCCGTCGCTGGCTCAGAGCACGGCGCCGTTTGCCGATGCGGCCGTCGTGCTCTGGGGACCGGTGGGAGAACAAGTGATCACGCTCGGTGCGGTCGTGATCATGCTCGGCTCGCTCAACAGCGGCTTTCTTGCTACTTCACGCTTGCCGTTCGCGTTCGCCGAGCAGGGCGACATGCCCGGCGTACTGGCGCGCGTGCACGCAAAGTTCAGAACGCCGCACGTCGCGATTCTGCTGAGCGCAGTGCTCGTCTGGCTCGCGACGGTTGCCAGCTCGTTTCTGTCCGCAATCACGTTGGCGACGAGCACGCGCATGGTCGTGTACATCGCAGGATGTCTTGCCCTGATCGCGCTGCGTCGACGTGCCGATGTGCAGCCCGCCGGCTTCGTCGCGCCGCTCGGACCGGCAATCGCCGTGCTGTCGAGCGTCCTGGCGTTCGCTTTGCTCGCCAACGCGTCGAGCCGCGAGCTCGTGCAGCTCGCGATCGCTGCAGTGGTGGGTGCTGTGATTCTTGTTGGGGTGCGCGCGCTGTCAAAGCGGCAATAGCAAATCCGTTTGCAGCGCTGCCGGCGGCACGTTGGCAGGATCGTTCACGTAGATCTCGCGAATCAGTCCGCGCAGCTCGTGGCCATGCTCCTGCGCCCAGGCATAGAGCGCGTGATACGCGAGCCCGAGCTGCTCGTACGGGCCTACGTGGGTGACGACCGCGAATTCGCCGCCCGACACATCGACGATCCGCGCCAGCGGCAGACCGGGCGCCGGCGCATCGACACGCACACAAGCGTGCACGACGATGTGCTCGTCCGAGCTGGTGTCGTCGTTCATGCAGAACACCGGTGACAACACGTCGCGCCCGGCTGCGCGCAATTCGTCGAAGAGCGAGTAGATCAAAGCGGTCGTGTCGACGATCAGCGCCTCCGCGCTCGTGACGACGCAACGTTCCGCGACTTGCAGCGAGTCCATGCGGCGAATCGTCACGTCGTACGGCGCCAGCGTGCCTGTCGAATCGAAGCGTGCGATCGCATCGAGTGCGAACCGGCGCTGCGCCATTTCCCGCTCGATGCGCTCTGCTTCGGCGCGAAGAATCGCCGTGCGCTCGGCCGTACCGCCGCTGAGGAACCGGCGGATGATCGGAATGCCGAAACCCAATCCGCGCAGCATGCCGATGGTCACGGCTGCGTGAACTTGCTCGCGCGTGTAGTAGCGATAGCCCGTGCGCTCGTCGACATGAGCCGGGTGCAGCAACTGTTCGTCGTCATAGTGGCGCAGCGCTTTGACCGACAGGCGGCACGCGCGGGCGAAGCGCCCGATCGGCATCACGGCGGAAACTCTGCGTAGCGCGGCAGCTCGTCGGCGATGTGCAGCCAGGGCAGGCGCTTCGATTCCCAGTAGTGCAGTGTCGGCGGCAGCGCTTCGGGCGCATCGAGACTGCCGATCGTGATGTCGATGAGGTCGGGCAGGAAGCTCGCGGTGAAGCAGAGCTGCGTGCCGCAGCGGCCGCAAAATCCTCGCAGCGCTTCGGCCGAGGATGCGTATGAGGTCGGCTCTCCCTGCAGGAACGTCACCTGCGCCTGCGGATACATCGCCCAAGCGACGGCCGGCGCAGCGCTGGCACGACGGCACATCGAACAATGGCAGAGCGCCGCCATGAGCGGCTCACCCTCAGCACGGTAGCGGATGGCGCCGCACTGGCAACCTCCTTCGCGGACGTTCGTCATGCATCGACCCTCATGCGTGGCGGGCCTGCAGGGTCGCGTCTCCCGTTACGGGAGAGTCAACCGAAGATCGCGAACACCTGACGGGACAGCGCGACGGGCCGTCCGTCCGGATCCTGCAGCAAGCCGGTCTGATTGACGTAGCCTTCGGTCGCGGCGTCGATGTCCGTATCGATGCGCCACCAGTGATCCGAGCCGAATGCAAATTCGTGCTCGAAGAACTCCAGGTTCCATACCAGCGAGCTGGCCGGTGCGGGCGCGGTCAGCATCGACAGCGCCGGTGTCGGAATGCAGTCGACGAGCGCGACGATGTGCGACTCGGTCAGCGGCGATGGATCGCGGTGACGAATGAAGCAGATCGAATTGGAGCGCGTGCCGCTGAATGGCTTCGCGCCGCGCGACCAGCGATGCGCGAAGTGTTGCAGGAACGGCGGCGCCCGCTCGGGCTGGAAGCGGACCTCATTGATCTCTTCGATCTTGCGCGGAGCTTCGGTCACCTGCGGTCTCACAGTGACTTGCGAGGAGCGCGCCAGCCCGTAGACCCCGACCTGGATGGCGGCCACCTGATCTCCATCCATGATGTCGCAGTGCGCGAGCGTCACTGCCCGCCCGACGCGCAGCACGCGCGTGTGCATCGTCCACGTGCCTGCGGCGGCGGGACCGACGAACGTCGTTTGCAGCGAGCGCAACGGGCGATCGTGCGGCACGACGCGGCGCATCGCTTCGTTGCCCGCGGCCGCGATGAGTCCGCCGAACGTGGCGCGGCCCTGGCCCCAATCGTCGGACACGGTGATGCGGAACTGCGAGTCGCCGTCGGCAGCGACGGAGCTCAGGACCTCGGAAAACTGCATGCTCCGAGTATAGAGGGCTTACAGCAGCTTCGTGCCGTTCGGTACAGGCCGCTCCGGCATCGCCAGCACCACCCGACCTTGCTCGTCATGAAAGCCAGTGACCAGCACTTCTGACGTGAAGGGCCCGATGCGCTTCGGCGGAAAGTTGACGACGCCGACGACCTGGCGACCGACCAGATCCTGCTTGCCGTACAGCGCCGTGATCTGCGCGCTCGACTGGCGAACGCCGATCTCCGGGCCGAAATCGACCCGCAGCTTCCAGGCCGGCTTGCGCGCCTCCGGGAAGTCGAGCACTTCGACGATCGTGCCGATGCGCAGCTCGACGCGCTCGAAATCCGCCCACTGAATGGTGTCCATGGAGCCGGAGTTTAAGCCGGCTGCGGCGGCGGCCCAACGTAAAGTGCAGTCGGACGGATGAGGCGGTTGTCCTGCCGCTGCTCGACGACGTGCGCGACCCAGCCGAAGATGCGCGCGGCCGCGAAGCAGGCCGTGAACAACTCCTTCGGGATGTCGAGCGCGAGATAGACGACGCCTTTGTAGAACTCCAGGTTCGCGCGCAGCGCTCGCTTGCGGGTGCGGGTCTGCTCGACGAACGCCTCGTCGATTGCGACCAGGACCTCGAACAGCTGCTTCGGCTGCCCGGACTTCGCGATCTGCTGCGCCGTCGCGCGAATGACGCGGGCGCGCGGATCGACCACGCGATACTCGCGATGACCCATGCCCATCACGAGCCGGCCGGTTGCGAGGCAGTTCGCGACGAAGCTCTCTGCCTGCTGCGGGCTGCCGACTTCGAGGGCCATTTCCAACGCATGCTGATCGGCCCCGCCGTGCAACGGACCGTACAGCGCACCGATCGCCGCCGATAGCGCCGAAGACGGCGGCGCCAGCGTCGAAGACACGACGCGCGCGGCAAAAGTACCGGCGTTGAAGCTGTGATCGAGCTGCAGGATCTGCGTGACCTCGAATGCCGTCACCTGCTCCGGCGTCGGGGTGACACCATGCATCAGTTGCAGGAAGCGCTCGCCATAGCGACGCGAGCTCGGGTACGGACGCTCGGAGTGATCCTCGAGCGCGGCATGGATCAGAGCAATCGCGGCCGGCAGGCGAGCGGCGACGATCAAACCTTCCTCTTCGAGCGGCGAGCGCCCGAGGCTGACGGCGGGCGGCTCGAGTGCGAGGAGCGGTGCGATCGCTTGCAGCGTCGCCATCGGATGCTCGCCGTGGCGCGCCAGCTCGCGCAGGCTCGTCGCCAGCTCCGGCGGCAGGCGGCCCGCGTTCCACAGGTATTCCTCGACTTCCTGGAGACGTTCGCGGTCGGGCAACTCGCCGAACACGACCAGGTGCAGAACCTCGGCGAACGTGTGCTTGATCAGTGCTTCGATCGGACGCCCGCGGTAATAGAGCCGCCCGTTCTCGCCGTCGACCAGCGACACCGCGGTCGTGTCGGCCACGACCCCTTCGAGTCCCTTCTGCACCTGAATCGAATCGCCCATGACGCCCATGATCTGTTGCTCCGGCTATCGAATTTGCTCGTACACGGTACGACGCGGCCCGGCCCGATCCTATTAGCCGCCGCGATTCGGCGATCAGCCCGCATGAATTTACTGTGGGTCAGGCTTCAGCCTGACAATTCGCCCATGCAGATCGAGCGCAACGAGATCCGCTGCTTTCATGCCGTGGTCGAGGCGGGCGGCTTCAGCCGCGCGGCCGAGCGGCTGGATCTGTCGCAATCCGCGGTCAGCCAGGCGATCGCCAACCTGGAGCACCGGCTCGGTGTCGTGCTGTTGCGGCGAGGCAATCCACCGCAATTGACAGAAGCCGGCATCCGCTTGCTGCGTTTCGCCGAAACCGTCATGAACGAGGAGCGTGAGACGCTTGCCGACATCGGCCAGATCAAGTCGGGCGCGCTGTCGACGCTGTCGCTCGCGCTGTCGCCGGCGGCGAATGCACGGTTCGGTATAGCGCTGCTGCGGGAATTTTCCGAGCGCAATCCGCTGACGCGCTTCAAGGTCGTGGTCGCGCCGAGCCGCGAAATCGTCTACGGCGTCGGCGACGGGCGCTGGGAGCTGGGCTTCGGCCCGCTATTGCACACGATGCCGGAATACTTCGCCTTCCACTCGTGCTTCTCCGAAACGCGCCGGCTGATGATCGCCCGCAATCACCCGGCGCGGACGGCGTTGTCGCGCGACCCGCAGGCGACGCTACGCACGCTGCCACTGATCACGTCGTATCTCGATGAGCCGGCGCGCCGGCCAAGCGGCGACCGGCTGCGCAACGCGTTCGCGACGGTTTGGGAAGTGAGCCACATGGAGCTGCGGCTCGCGCTGGTCGTCGAGGGCAAGGGCGTCACGTACGTGTCCGACTTGGTGACGGATCTGCCGGACGAGCTGGTGCCAATCGAGGGATTGCCGTTTTCCAGCATCGAGCGCCAGGTTGGCGTCTATTACCGCAGGCACCAGCCGTTGTCGCAGGCGGGGGCGCGGTTTCTGGCGTTGTGCCGGGAGCGCTGGAGCATGTCAGGCTAACAGCTGACCCACTTCCGATATCACGTAACGATTCCGGCCCGCGCCTTTCGCCTTGTACAGCGCCTGGTCCGCGCGCCGGTACATCGCTGCGAACGCAGCGTCGCTCAGCGGCGCGATGTCGATGCCGATCGACACGCCGAAGCCCGCGCGCTCCAGCGTCTGCCGTTTCACATCCACCTTTTTGAGAATACGCCGCGCGATTTCCGTCGCTGCATCGAGATCGCAGCCGGCTGCGAAGACCAGGAACTCGTCGCCGCCGAAGCGCGCGCAGATGTCGCTGGCGCGCACGCTCTCGCGAATCGCCTCCGCGACGCTCACCAGCAATTCATCGCCGGTGACGTGGCCGTAGTTGTCGTTGATGCCTTTGAGATCGTCGACGTCGACCAGGATCGTCGCGTACGTCGAGGCTCGCACCGCGAGCGCTTCGGTGACTGCGGTGAGCGCGCCGCGGCGGTTCAGCAGGCTCGTCAGCTCGTCGCGGATCGAAGCGCGATATTGCTGTTCGATGCGATCGTTCAGGTCGAAGTGATAGCGCGCGGCAACGAAGCCGATCAGCAGCGCGAGCAAGAATGCGCCGGAGAGCGTGCCGATCGAGATTGCACGGAAGCTCGCCTCCTGCGCCAGGTAGTACTGCAAGTCGAAGTCGACGCCGACGAAGCCGCTGTAGCGGCCCTGGCTGTCGTAGATCGGCGCATGTCCCGATAGAAACGTGCCGTACTTGTCGCGCTGGAACGAGGGGTAGACATAAGTCTTGCCCGAGGCGATCTGCTGCAGCCAGTCGGGATCCGGTTCCACGTCGAGCTGCTTGAACGGCTCCATGTACTCGGACGGCACGAGCTTGTGCGCCGACTTCAGCCGCGCGGACTCCGCCGCCGTGTCGACGACGAAGTAGCTCTGGCCGTCGCGCTCGACCATCGTATAGACGTAGAAGATATCCGGGTACGCGGCGTGGAAGCGCACGAGCGGTTCCAGGGTGCGCGCGTACAGCTCCGGTGTCTTGTTCGCGGGATCGAGCAGTTGACGATGCAAATCGCCGTCGACGACGCTGGCCGCGAGCCGTGCGACCGCACCGACGTGCGAGCGCAGCACTTCGACCCGCGCTTGTTTCGACAGCCATTGGGGAATCGCGACGATTGCCCCCAGCACGACGGCAGCGGCGAGACTGACGGTCCAGAACGTGCGTGGGGTAAAGCGTCGGATAGCGGACACGCACATATTTTTGCACAGTGGCATGCGTGCGTTCTATTGCTCCCGGTTGCGCAATCCATCGACAATCGCCGCTCATGGCTGCAGCTCCTCCAGCGCCGTCTCGACCGAGCCTCGCGGAACCGGCCTTTGCCGCCGCGATGGAGCAGGGGATGAACGTGGCGCTGTGGGCGCAACGGCAGCCGCATGCGCCCGCCGTGGCTGCAATTTCCGGCAATCGGACCTATGCCGAGCTCAACCAGCGCTGCAATCAGCTGGTCCGCGCACTGCGCGAGCACGGGGTAGGCCCGGGCGACGGCGTTGCCCTGTTATGTGCAAATCGCACCGAATTCGTCGAGGTGTTCTGGGCGACCCGGCGCGCCGGCATCCGCATGACGCCGATCAATTGGCGGCTGACGGGCGAAGAGGCCGCCTACATCGCGAACGATTGCGATGCCAAGGTTTTCATCGCGGACGCACGCTTCCTTGCGAGCGCCGAGCACGTCGCTGCCAACGCACCGCGCGCCCGGCTGCGACTCGCGGTCGGCGGCGCCATTCCGGGCTTCGAGAGCTACGAGGCGCTGCTGCGCGGCCGGGACGGCAGTGACATTCCCGATCCGCGGCTGGGCAATGCGATGCTGTACACGTCGGGCACGACGGGCAAGCCGAAAGGCGTGTATCGCTCCTCCGCGCCGCCGACGTCTCCCAGCCTGGTCGCGAGCGCCGACTATCGCCCTGGCGAGAGCATTCATCTCGTCACCGGTCCGCTCTATCACGCCGCGCCGCTGTCGCTCGCGATGGCCGTTCCGCAGCTCTTCGGTGCGTCGGTCGTGTTGATGGAGAGCTGGGACTGCGAACGCGCGCTGGAGCTGATCGCGCGCCATCGCGTGACGCATATGCATCTGGTGCCGACGATGATGCATCGGCTGCTGTCGCTGCCCGAAGCCGTCCGCAAGCGCCACGACTTGTCGTCGCTGAAGTACATCTTGCACGGTGCCGCGCCGTGTCCGGCGACGGTGAAGCGCGCCATGATCGACTGGCTCGGACCGATCGTGTGGGAGTACTACGGCGCAACCGAAGGCACCGGCACGCTCGTTGACTCGGCTACGTGGCTCGCGCGGCCCGGCACCGTCGGCCGGCCCGATACGCCCGATCATATTCGGATCTTCGATGACGCCGGCGAGTCGTTGCCGCCGCTCGCAGAGGGCCTGATTTACATGAAGGCGCCCGCCAGCGGCCGCTTCAACTACTACAAGGACGATTCGAAGACCGACCATGCCTATCGCGGCGATTACTATACGCTCGGCGACGTCGGCTATCTCGACGCCGACGGCTACCTGTACCTGACCGATCGCAGCGCGCACCTCATCATCTCCGGCGGCGTGAACATCTATCCCGCGGAAGCCGAGGGCGTCCTGTTCTCGCATCCGGCAGTCGCGGACGCCGGCGTCATCGGTGTGCCCGACGCAGAGTGGGGCGAGGCAGTGAAGGCGGTCGTGATCCCGCAGCCCGGTTACACGGCGTCGCCGCAACTCGCGACGGAGCTGATCGAGTACTGCCGCCAGCACCTGGCCCATTTCAAATGTCCGCGCAGCGTGGACTTCGTCAGCGAGCTGCCCCGGCTCGACAACGGCAAGCTGTACAAGCACAAGCTGCGCGAGATGTATCGGTCCAAAGCATCATCGCAATAGGAGAGGCTCATGAAGATTCTGCGCAGACTGTTCATCACGATGCTCGCGTCCGCGGCACTGGCCGGCGCGGCGCTCGCGGCCGACGCGAACGTCGCGGGTGAATGGGACTTCACCGTCGAGACGCAGGCGGGCACCGGCGCGCCGCACTTCAGTCTCAAGCAGGACGGCACGGCACTGAGCGGCACCTACAAGGGCCAGCTCGGCGAAGCACCGGTGACGGGTAGCGTGAAAGGCAACGACGTGACGATCAGCTTCAAGGTGAATGCGCAGGGCACGGACCTGGCGATTACCTATAGCGGTACCGTCGAAGGCGACACGATGAAGGGCAAGGTGGCGCTGGGCGAGCTCGGTGAAGGGACGTTTACCGGTAAGAAGTCAGGCTGAGTCGCGACTCGCAGGCTAGCCGGCCCACAGGAGTCCTCTTGTGGGTCGGGCTGCCGCCCGACTCTTCAGCTCACTCCAGGCCCTTCCAGCAATGCATCTGCACCAGCTCGATCGTCGAGCGCCGGCGCAGTCGCCAATATCTCTCGCGCTGCTCCCGCTCGCGACGCAGCTCGGGCCAGCGCTCCAGATACGCTGACAACACTTTGCGATCGACCGAATACCGGCCGAACGCTTCCGCGTGCGCGGCGCGCAGCGCGATCGCGCCGTTGTAGCCGCCGAAACCCTGCGTCGCACACAGCGCCCCGCCATCTGCATTGCCGGCGACGGGCGGCGCGTTGAGCACGAACGATTCCGCGGCGGGTCCGAGCTCGGGATCGAGATTGCGCAGCGTCGGAATGCCGACCGCGGTCTTGCCGAGCAGGAACTGCAGCGCCTGCGACAGCGCCTTCAATCCAGTCTCACCCATCGTGTGTCCATCGCCGACGGCCTTCGGCGTGCCGACTGTCATCGGGGGCAGCGCGCCTTTGCGGCCCTGGCGCTCCGCTGCTGTCGCGCGGCCGCTCGCCGCGGTCGTGAGATCCGTCTTGGAGTTGGTGCGCGTCCCGGTCGCGTGCGCGACGAGGTACTGGAAGTCCGCGATCCCATAACCGTGGCCGCGATGTGCGAGGTCGAAGGCGTGGATCAGCGCGTTCTCGCCGCCGAAGCCGACGCCGGCAAAGTGGGCCTTGCCGCCCGCCTCGCCGCTCTGACCCCAGCCGACGATGATCGAAGTGATGTCCAGGAAATTGCGTAGCGCGAAGTCGAGCGTCGTGATCAGCACGCCGGATCCGCCTTCGCCGACGACCGTGCCGTTCGCGTCGATGTCGAACGGCGCGAGCGAGTCCGCCACCGCGCGCTGTTCCGACGGCGCACGGTTGGCATTCATCGTTGCAAGCTTGCTGCGAGTCATCAGCGCGCCGGGGCCGAATGCGTCGAGGATCTGCCAGTGCGGCCGTGTCGCGGCGTCCGCCGCGGTCCACAGCGTCATCGTGGGACGCTGATAACCCGGGTAATCGAGCACCATCTGCGGCGCGAACTCGCAGAACACGATCGAGCTCGACGCGCACGCGCCGACTGCATTCAATGGAGTCTGCGGCACGCGCATGTAGCCGCTGGCGGTACGCAAGCTGTCGAGCAGTGCAGGATTCTTCAGCGACTTGCTCAGCGAATACGACGGCGCGAGCATCGTCGAGAGCAACGCCGGGCCGTGCGACGACAGCGAGTTGGCGAGGCGCATCGCGAACTTGTCGCGCAGCTTGTCGTTCTCGATGCCGTCGGTGCCTGCGCCGCGCAGCTCGGCGAGCGAATCCATGCCCATGAACGCGGTCGCACCGGCGACACGAAACTCGTAGGGATTCGGCAGCAGCTCTGCGAGCGACACGGGCAGTGCGGCAAGCGCACCCAGACCGCTATAGGCGAACAGCTGCGCTTGCAGCGATGGGCCGAGACGCGGGTCGTCGTCGAACAACCCGTACATGTCCTTGAGCACGGACTCGCGCACGTCGCGGTACATGAGACCCGCCAGCTTGCGCAGGCCGCCGCTCTCGAAGTCGTGTGGGAGCGGCGCGGCGATATCCGTCACGACGGATGTGCCCGCCGCGGTGAGCTCGGGAACGAAGCGAATGCCGAGGTTTGCACGCAACTGCGCGCCGTGGCGCCGCTCGATCTCGTCGATCGTGGCCGTCGTCCCGTCGAGCCAGCGCAACGCCAGCGCACCGCCGGCACCCGGCTCGACGTCGATCAGGCCCGCGTCGAACGCAGCATAGGCAATGAACTCGGGCGCCCGCGTGACGCGTGCATGGTAGGTCTCGGTGCTGCCGACCGCGGAGATCGAGCAGGGAGTTCCGACCGTGACGAGTACCTTGTCAGCCGTGAGCACGTGTATCCCGGGAGCCGTTGCCAGGGCGAAGGATACACCGGAGGGAGCGGTTAGCGGTTAGCGGTTGGCGCTTGGTGAAGAGGAGATAATTCAGGCGGCTTCGCCGCGGGCGCGGGGGATGCGGAATGCACCGGTGGTGAGCGTTTCGTACTCGCGATCCATGATCACGGTGCGGTTACGGCCGCGTTCTTTCGCGGCGTAGAGGGCCTCGTCGGCGAGCTGGATGAAGCCTTCGGGATGACGCCCGAGGTTCGGTTCGACGCAGGCGGCGCCGATGCTGAAGGTCACGTATTGGCTGACCGGCGACGCCGGGTGTTCCAGTGCGGCTTTCTGCAGGGTTGCGTGCAGCTGCCGGCACATTTCCTCGACGCGATCGCGACGTGCGTCGTAAAGGAGCACGGCAAATTCTTCGCCGCCGTAACGGGCTGCGAGGTCGAAGGGCCGGCGTGCGGCTACCGGCAGCACGCTCGCGACTTTGGCGAGGCACGCATCGCCGGCCTGGTGGCCGCGGCGGTCGTTGAAAGCCTTGAAGTGATCGAGGTCGACCAGCAGCAGTGCGAGCGGCACGCGCTCGCGCAGAGCCTGTTGCCAGAGCCGCTGCATGTGGTCGTCGAACATGCGGCGGTTGTGAATGCCGGTCAGGCTGTCGCGATTCGCGGATTCGCTCAGCACTTGCTTCGCGAGGTAGTTGCGGCGAACGCCACGCTGGAATGCAAAGTGCACCGCACCGCCGATGGCGCAGGCGAAAGCGACCACGAACATGTCGAACACGCGCTGCGGACCGCTCACGCCGGCCAGCTCGCCGCCCAGTGCGTACGCCAGTACGACGAGCAGCGACGTACGCACCGCTTGCGCGTGCAGCATGCCGAACAGGAAATACGGCGCCAGGACGACGAGCGGCATCCACGAGCTCAGCGAGTAGCCGCGCGGGTGCATGAGGATGTCCATTACGACGAACGACAACGCGTGCACCGGCGCGACGATCTGTGCCGTGATGCCGAACCACTTGCGGTACAGCGGGGTGTAGGAAACGACCAGCATCGCGAGGCAGCTCGGCACGATGAAGCCGAAGCGCAGCACGTCGACGATCGTCTGATTCTCGGGCCCGAAGATCGCGCTGCGCATCTCGCGGAACGGTCCGCCTGCGAGCATCACGACGAGCATGTTGCCCATCGCGAGCCACATCGCGTTGCGGACGCGTGCGCGCGCATGCTCGGCGTGCCAGCTGCGGAATTCCGACTCCAACGGCTCGTCGAACGTCAGGCGCGGCACGACGCGCGCGACGAGGTCGTTGAGACGGGCGGCAAAATGCCGGGTCATGAGGCGGTACGGCTCTCTGGCTGGAAGCACGGGCTTCCGTCGTACATAAAGTTACGCGCCCAACCCTGGGGCGGACGCGGATCACCATCACAGGAACGGGCGATGCGCGTCACACCTCGGCACAAAGAAACCGCAGCGCGGATGGGGTGGCTGCGCAGTGTGACGGCCGTCACAGGTCCGGCGGGGTCGCGGCAGGCTCCCGACCGGCGATCATCGGCAACTCACCGGCATTCGCTTCAGGAAGCCCCAGGAACCGCGCACTATGTGGACGGCCCGTACGGCAGGCACGTCTGCAGCCGGCCGGTCATTCGTGTCCTGAGGTGTCTTATGAAAGCGGAAAGAGCTGCCGGACTGCTGTTGATGGCCGCCAGCGCAGCGCTACTGAGCGCCTGCGACGACGGCGACGACCGTCGCAGCAACTGGGGCCCCAGCCGCTCCGAGACCCGTGACGTCGGCTCGTTCGACTCCATCGACATGCAAGGCGCCGCCCGCCTGGAGATCACCGTCGGTCAGCCCGAGTCGCTGGTCATCGAAGGCCGCCCCTCTTCGATCGAGCGCGTCGAGACCGACGTGCGTCACAACACGCTGTACATCGAAAGCAAGCCGCGCGACTGGTTCATGTCCAACAACCGCCGACGCATCACCGTGAAGATCACGGTGCCGAAGCTGGAGTCGCTGGAAGTGGAGGGCGGCAACGACGTGCGCCTGACCGGCTTCAACGGCGGCGAAACGAAGATCCGGGCGGCCGGCGCGGCGCACATCGTGGCGGAGGGTCATGTCGAGGAGCTCGTCGTGCGCATGTCCGGCGCCGGTCACGGCGATTTCAGCCGGCTCATCTCGGACGAGACCAAGGTGACGGTCGAAGGCGTCGGCAGCGTGATCGTGCATCCGAAGGACTCGCTGGACGCCACCATGAACGGCGTCGGTGCGATTCTCTACACCGGCAACCCGCGCGAAGTGAGCACGCGCATGAATGGTCTCGGCACGATCGCGCGCCGCGATCCGAAAGACATCGAGCAGGAAGGGCACGAAGCCGCGCCGGTGAACCCGGACACGCTGCAGCCGGAATACGAAGCGCCGAAGCAGAAGCCGGCGAGCGCGAGCGACACGACCGAAGTGATCTAGTCCACGTCTGGGCCCGGACCTAGGCGAGGTCCGCCAACACTCCCGGCACCTGTCGCCGCAGCAGCGCATTCCTGGCCTGCCACTGTTCCTTCTCGTCCAGCACTTCCAGGAACGACACTTCGCCGCCCGCGTACACCGCGACCGGCACGCCATCCTTGTAGAGCACACGATTGCCTGTCAGCGAAGGCAGCCGCGCACCGGGCGTCATGATGCCGACCAGGTTCAGCGGATCAGCGGCGGACAGCGACAAGAACTCACCGTCGTTCGGCTTCCGACGTGCATCGCGCAACAACCCGACCGCATCGGGCAATGCGAACTGTTCGCCGGAGAATCCTGCCACGAAGCGGCCGCCGCGGATCTCGCCGCGCGCTTCCAGCCGCCGGAAGCACATCAGCATCTGCCGCCACGGCGGCAGCCAATCCGCTTCGCGCTCGAGCAGCTTCCAGAACACTACCCCCCAGCGGCGCAGCAGCGTGCGACAAACATGCTCGATGTCTTCGCCAGCTGCCGGCTCGACGCCCTTCCGCACCAACGCCCAACGCCCCGCGTCCTGCATGCCGAAGATCGCGATACGGCGCTTGCGACGTGCATCGCGCGCGGTCGGCCGACGTCGGTCCGCTGGTACAAGTAGAGCGCGCAAGCCGCCGAAGCTGTCGGAGTTCACGATGCCCAGTGCGACCAGCTCGGCCAGCGCTTCTTCGATCTGCGTCGGCAGGAGCTTTGCGCCTTCGACGATCTCATCGAAGAACGAAGCGCCGTGCGTCTGGATGAACGCCGCGACTTCCTGCGCCTTCGGCGTGAGCTGTGGAGTTTCTGGACGCTCCACGAAGGACGACCACAATCGCACGTTGCGTCGTGCGAGCAGTGCGATGGGTGTCGAACGAACAGGAGCTGCGCCGCGCTCGGTGTCGCCAGCCCGGGTCGCCAGTCGCGTCCAGACGATGCGACCGGCAAGACACTGCTCGTCGAGCCATGCCGGGTCGTACTCAGCGATGCGTGCGGGCAGCACTTCGGTTTCCCATGCGCTCGCGGGCGTGTCGAAGCCTTCGAGCTGCCCGAGCACGGCCGGTACTGCATCCGGGCCTTGCATGCGGGCCGTCGGCGTCACTCGCTGCCAGTCGAACAGGAAGCGCAGGAAGTCGCGCGCCTGCACGGGCTCGATTTCGGCCCGCAGCCGCTTGACGGTGTAGCGATGAACGCGGGCGAGCAATCGCCGATCGCACCACTGAACGGGGATGCCGAGATCCGGCTCGAAGTTGCCGCGCATGGCCGAGCCTTCGGCTTCCAACGCGAGCAGGCCGGCGTCGACATCGGCCAGATCTACGCCGAGCGACATTGAAATAGCGCCGGCGTTGGTCGGGCCGAGCCCTTCCAGGCGGCCGCGCACGATCTCGCGTATCGCTTCGTCCCGAGCCCATTCCTTCGCGCTGGAGCCGGGCACGATGACGTCAGAGTCGAAGACGGCCTCAGGGAAGACGGCCTGCAACAGCGGGACGCGTTCAGCAGCGATCAGCAGATGCCCAATCCGTGTAACACGCCGCTGTGTAATCAGATCCTGCACGAGCGCAGGCCACGCGGCCTCGCGCTGAACTTCTTCCTCGGTCAGGAAAGTCAGCCAGCACAGTGCATCGTGCAACTCGTCCGCGCTCGCTGCTTCGGGCCACGCTTCGCTCCTGACGCGCGCGATCGCTTCCGGATCGAGCTTGCCGATGTCGGCAGCCGATTCCGGATCCATCCAGCGGCGGCTCATCACTGCCTGCGTGCGTCGCTCTTCGAGCGGCGCGTCGTCGAGATACGCATAGGGCCGTGCTGACAGCACTTCGAGTGCGAGCGGCGAGGGCTCGGTCAGGTCGCGGGCCGCGATTCGGATCCGATTCTCGATGAGCGCGTGCAGCAGGCGCTCGAAACCCTCCACGTCCATCGCTTCTTCGAGACAGTCGCGCACTGTCTGGCGCACCAGCGGGTGATCGGGCACGACAATGTCGCCCGTGATGTTCTCGCCGCACGCGACTTGATCCGGAAACACCGACGCGAGCAGATCCTCGGCATTCATGCGCGCAAGCGCCGGCGGCACTTTCTTGCCGCCGCGGAAACGTGGCAACGCCAGTGCGATCGAAGCATCCCAGCGCCAACGCGTCGTGAACATCGGCGCCGCCAGCAATGCCTGCACCAGGATTTCGCGGGCCGTGTTCGGATGCAGATAACGCGCGACTTCGGCCAGCTCGAAACTGTGCGCTGTGGTCAGCGACAGGATGATCGTGTCTTCCGTCGCCGCGGCCTGCAGCTCGAAGTTGAATGTGCGGCAGAAGCGCTTGCGCAGCGCGAGACCCCACGCGCGATTGATGCGGCTGCCGAACGGCGAGTGGATGACGAGCTGCATGCCGCCCGCTTCGTCGAAGAAGCGCTCGAACACGATCGTCTGGTGAGTCGGCAGGCTGCCGAGCGCAGCATGCGCGGCCGCGAGATAGGCGACCACCTGTGCAGCGGCGCCCTCGG
>CADEEJ010000010.1:0-1569 GCA_902826315.1 uncultured Steroidobacter sp. | reverse complement strand
GCGAAGTCTTCGTTCACCGTGCCGACGAGAAAGCCTTCGGGCTCCAGCATGACCTGGTAATCGGCCGTGTCCGGAATCGCTCCGCCGGAAGTGATCGCCGTCAGCCTCGCGCCCTTGCGCGCACGAATCATGCGATTCACGCCGTCGTGATACAGCAGTGCGCCGTGTCGCCCGCGGCGCGTCGTGAATCCTTCGGCCAGCATGCGCACCAGCTCGTCGAACGACTCGCGAGTGAGCGCTCGATACGGATAGGCGTGGCGACACAACTCGAACAGCTCGCTCTCGCTGCAGTCACGCGTCGCGACTTCAGCAACGATCTGCTGGGACAGCACGTCCAGCGCAAGCTGAGGAACGTGCAAGTGATCGAGCTCGCCACGTCGCACGCTGTCGAGCAGCGCGGTGCATTCCACCAGGTCGTCGCGTGACAGCGGGAACAGGCGACCCTTTGGAGTTCCACCCACCGCGTGACCCGAACGCCCGACCCGCTGCAGGAACGCGTTGATCGAGCGCGGCGAGGCGAGCTGGCACACCAGATCGACGTCGCCGATATCGATGCCAAGCTCCAGCGAGGCTGTCGCGACCAGCACCTTCAGCTCACCGCGCTTCAGCCGCTGCTCGGCATTGAAGCGCAGATCGCGTGCGAGACTGCCGTGATGTGCAGCGACCGACTCGGTATCGATTCGCTCCGAAAGATGGCGGGCGACACGTTCCGCCTGCCTTCGTGTGTTCACGAACACCAGCGTCGTGCGGTGCTCGCGGACCATGTGCGCGAGCTTGTCGTAAATCTGCGTCCAGACCTCGTTCGACATCACCGCTTCGAGCGGCCCGTCGGGTAGCTCGATTGCTAGATCGCGATGCCGCTTGTGACCGCTGTCGACGATGCGACAGCGCGCGTTGCCTGCGGAATCGAGACCGCGCACGCCGACCAGCAGCCGCGCGACTTCGGCGATCGGCTCCTGCGTCGCAGACAGACCGATGCGTGTCAGCCGGCGTCCGGCCAGCGCATCGAGGCGTTCGAGCGACAGCGCGAGATGCGCGCCGCGCTTGCTTCCGGCGACCGCGTGAATTTCATCGACGATAACCGTGCGCGTGGTCGCCAGCATCTCGCGGCCGGAAGGCGAGCCGAGCAGGATGTAAAGAGACTCGGGCGTCGTGACGACGATGTGCGGCGGTTTGCGTCGCATCTGCGCCCGCTCGTACTGCGGCGTATCGCCGGTGCGGACCCAGGTGCGGATCTCGACGTCGCGCACCGTGTGATTGCGCAGCTCCTCGCGAATGCCGTTGAGCGGCGCTTCGAGATTGCGGTTGATGTCGTTCGACAGCGCCTTCAGCGGCGAGACGTACAGGACGCGGGTTTCGTCAGGCAATCCCCATTGCTCGCCCTCGCGCACCAGCTCGTCGATGGCGGCCATGAATGCCGCGAGCGTCTTGCCCGAGCCGGTCGGCGCAGCGATGAGCACGTCTTGGCCGGATTGGATCGCCGGCCATGCCTGCGCTTGCGCGGGGGTCGGCGCGGGGAAAGTCCGGCTGAACCACGCCGACACTGCGTCGTGAAAATAGGGAAGGTGG
>CADEEJ010000009.1:37270-48150 GCA_902826315.1 uncultured Steroidobacter sp. | reverse complement strand
GGTGTTGCTGACGATGCGATCTGCGAAGTCAGCGCGCTGCCGACTGCCTGGCTGAGGCTGCCGAGATCGCTGACGTCGCCGCCGTGATACCAGCCGATCCTGCGCGTCGCCTCCGCGGCGGCGGCGGCGCCAACGGCCGCGGTGAACTTCCGCGTCCACGCGTCTTCGACTTCGAGTGCGACCGCGTAGGGCAGCAGCATTTCGTAACGCTTCTCGTCGAGCGCCGGCCGTGCGTCCGGCGCTTGCATGCGCGCCAGCTCGTCGCGCTCGGCGACGCTGAGATACAGCTTCAATCCTTCGACCTCATCCATGAGCTTGCGGCCCTCGACCGTCGGTGCCTTCACCAGGCGGCCGAAGATCAGCAGCGTGATCACCATCAGGATGCCGATGACGACGACAGCTGCCTTGCCAGCCTCGCCCGCGATCCAGAACGCAATCAGGATGGCTGCCGCGCCGAGCAGGACGGCTTTGCCGATCGAGCCAGTGTTCTGCTTGAAGTAGCGAGGCTCGAGCAGATCGCTGATCGCCTTCTGGTGCGCGCGTCGGGCGCCTTGCATGGTCGTGGCGTTGGTCTTCGTGAGCTCCAATGCCGGCTTGCCGTCCTTGAACAGCCCGGCGAAGAGCGCACGCTGACCGGCCGACGAGCCCTCCGGGGGCACACCGCCGCGTTCGAGCCGCCACTCGTCCTTGAAGAATCCCTTGTCGCGCACGATGCGCAGGCAGCCGGCGACCGCGAGCGCCAGCACTTCCGCCGAGAAGCAGCGCATGTCGTAACCCATGTGCATCAGGAAGCGCAGGCTCGCCGGCGTCTGCCCTTCCGGCGGCTCGTAGCGCGCGATGACGACGCCCTTGTTCGGATCGCGCCCGACGCGGGCCCACTCGCGCACGCAGTAGACGATCAACAGGATCAGGCCGAGCAGGGCGACGAGAATGCCGCGGTTGTCCTTGAGTATCCACGCAAAGCGCTGCGCGAAGCTCGGCGCCGGGACCAGGCCTTTCGGAAAGCTCAGCACGATCGTGAGGCCTTCGCTCGGCATCAGCGGGCGCGTGAGCTGCCAGCGTGCATGACCGGGCTCGACGATCTCGGCACGGTAGTCCTGCTCCTTCGAGCCTTGATAGCCGGTGTAACCTTCGGCGCTCAACTGGTCGACATCCACGGGCGCCGGCAGGTACGCGTCGACTGTGGCGCGCTCGATTCGGAACGCCCAGCCGGTGCCGATCGCGTTCCAGTACAGCTCGTCGTGGTCGGCGAAGAAGCCGAGTTGGCGTGTCGTGCGATAGCGCAGCGTATAGGTGTAAGTCTCGGGCACGGGCAGGAAGTTGTCGTTGCCCGTGTTGATCCGCACTCCGTTGTCGCGCTCTTCGGTGAACCACGGCTCCGGCTCGTCGTTGCGCAGCACGCCCATTACTTTCAGATCGACGACGACGCGATTGCCATAGCGGTCGCGATAGCGGGTCGGGAAGTCGCGAAAGATGCCCCGACGGATCTGGTTGCCTTCCGCGCGCACTGTGATGCGCTCGGTGACATCCAGCGCGCCGTCGCGCGCGACACGCACCTCGCTGTCATAGCTAAGGATGCGCTCATCGGCGAGAGCGCTGCGGCACGCTAGCACCGTGAGCAGTACGAGTACGATGCGCGCGGTCATTGCAGCTGCACCTGCACGGCTGAGCGCTCTTCGTCGCGCGCCTGGTAGAACTCTGCGGACGAGAAGCCGAACGCGCGCGCCAGCACGACGTCCGGCACGCGCTGCACGCCGACGTTGTAGTCGCGCACAGCGCCGTTGTAGAAGCGGCGCGCGTACTGCAGTGTCTCCTCCACCTTCACGAGGTCGCGCTGCAGCTGTGAGAAGTTCTCACTCGCCTTGAGGTCGGGATAGGCTTCTTTCAGAGCCAGCACGCGCGACAGCGCCTGCTCCAGCGCGGTCTCGACTTCGCCGAGGCGCGTGGGACTCTGCAGCGACAGCGCCTGCGAGCGTAGATCAGTCACGGCTTGCAGCACCGTCTGCTCGTGGCTCGCGTAGCCGCGCACAGCGGCGACGAGCTGAGGCACGAGGTCATGACGGCGCGTGAGCTGCACGTCGATGTCTGCCCACGCAGTGCGGACCTGGTTGCGCAGGCGCACCAGGCGGTTGTACGAGAACACGAGCCACACGGCGATAGCCGCAAGGATCAAGAGCGCGATCACTGCTGCATCTCTCCCCGAAACTTCAGCGATTCAGCACTTCGCCGAGCAGCTTACACGGATCGAGGCGCAGCGCGCGGGCGAGCTCGGCGAACTCGATGACGTCGATGCGGCGCTCGCCGCCTTCGATCTTCGCCACGTACGAATGCGGCCGCTTCAGCCGCTCGGCCAGACCTCGTTGCGTGAGGCCGGCCTGCATTCTCGCCTCGGCAAGAACGGTACACAGCATTCGATGCTCGCGACTGCGCAATGCCTTCATGGCGCGCTCCGATTCCGGGAGCGCATGTATAAGCGAACTCGCTCTTGCTCCCATTATCGGAGCATGTTTACACTAAGCGCGCTGCTCCCGGAATGGAAGCACAAGGAGCTCAAATGCTGGTTCTCTCCAGGCGTCTCAATCAGTCCATCGTCATCGGCGGCCACGTGCGCGTGACCGTGCTCAGAATCACGCCGAGCCGCGTCGAGCTCGGCGTCGCGGCGCCGCGCGAGCGCATGGTCGATCGAGAAGAGATACACGTTCGAGGGCAAACACAGCAAGCCGCTGAATTGGATTTGACCTCGTTATCCCAGAAATAGGATACTCGCATGCGCAACCATCCCGCAGCGGGCGAGAAGCCCGTGGTTTGGGTCGGTTCGTCGAAGCGAGATCTGCTGCGTTTCCCGGCGACCGTCGTGCGGGAAGTTGGAGCAGCCTTGAGTGTTGCCCAGTTTGGTGAGACTCATCGCGAATCGCCTGCGCGATGCGCGTGGCGACTACGAGGAGCGGTATGGGAAAGGTTCAACGTAAGAGAAGGCGGGCGGCAATGGATGTCGGGTCGGACAACGTGTTTGCAGATCTGGGTCTTCCCGATGCGGACGAGCTGAAGACCAAGGTGCAACTTGCCGTGGCGATCAAACGTGAGATTGAGGCGCGGGGTTGGTCGCAAGCGGAAGCAGCCGAAGTTCTCAGCATCAACCAACCGAAGGTCTCGGCTCTGCTGCGGTATAGGCTCGACGGATTCTCTGTGGAAAGGTTGATGAACTTTCTGACTGCATTGGGGCATGACGTCGAAATCGTGATCAAGCCGCGGCGTGCTGGTCAGCATGCCGGAAAGATTCTGGTAGAGGCCGCCTGATAGAATTCGCGACACCATTCATACTGAGGAACGACAATGAGCGTTCGACGTACTGCGATCGTGTCTTCCATCGCCGCCTGCTTCGCAATTGTTGCGAGCGTTGCGAATGCAGCTGATTCTGAGAAGTGGCCGCTGGTTCTGCCGGCGCCGCACGGCAGCGTCATCCTGCCGAACGAGAGGTCGAAGCGCGCTCACGACGAGTTTCGCTATGCCGCGATTCGTCGCGTCGACAACACGCTCTACATCTCCGGCGTCGTTATCGGTCGGGACGAAAGCGAGGGGAAGGACGCGGCGGCGTTCAAGCTGCAGGTCGACCGCGGGTTTCAACGCCTGAAGAGCTTGCTGGAATCCGCAGGCGCGACGTTTCAGGACGTCGTGATGATCAACAGCTTCCACGTCTGGGAAGGTCCGAACTTCGGGGGCACGAAGAGCGAGCATTTCGCGCTGTTCGAGGAAGTGGCGGGTAACTACATGAAGCCGCCGTATCCGGCGTGGACGGCCGTGGGTACGACCGGACTGTTAGGGGATGGCGGCATCGTCGAAGTGCAGCTGATCGCCCGCGTGCCCTGATCGCGACCCGACGTGCGGCGAGCCGTGCGTCGGACGGGGTGAATAGAGCCGTCGCCGCCTTTCGCGGCGGCAGCGTGTGGCCGATGATCGAGGTCATGTCGACGCAACTTTCGCGACGTGCGTTCCTGCATTCCGCCGGCCTCGCAGGCGGCATCCTGCTCGTCGATGTCCGTGTGCCGCTGCGCGCAGCCGACGGTGCTGTTGCCGAAATCATCGCCGGCTGGATCCGTATCGATCCTGACGGCAACCTCACTCTGCTGATGAACGCGAGCGAGATGGGGCAGGGCGCCCAATCGGGCCTCGCGCAGATACTCGCCGAAGAGCTGGAACTCGACTGGTCGCAGGTGCGAGTCGACTTCGCACCGATCGATCGCGAGCACTACGGCATCTGGGAGACGTATCAGACCGGCGGCAGCGGCTCCATCCGCGGCATGTTCGATCGTCTGCGACAGGCCGGCGCCGCGGCTCGCACGATGTTGCTCCAGGCAGCCGCGCAGCGTTGGGGAGTGCGTGTCGAAGAATGTGTCGCCCAACGCGGGTTCGTGCGTCACGTGCAGACATCGCGCAGCGCTTCGTACGCTGCGCTGGCACGCGATGCTGCACGGTTGCCCGCTCCCAAAGATGTGCCGCTGAAACCGCGCAGCGATTGGCAGCTCATCGGCAAGCCGATGCGCCGGCTCGATGTGCGCTCGAAGATCGATGGCAGCGCTACCTATGGCATCGACGTGCGCCGGCCAGGAATGCTGTATGCCGCCATCGCCCAGTCACCCGTGTTCAAGGGCACGCTGGAAACGGTCGATGAGAAACCTGCGATGGGCCAGCGCGGCGTGCGCCGCGTGCTCAAGATGGAGAACGCTGTCGTCGTCGTGGCCGATAGCTTCTGGATCGCGCAGCAGGCGCTGGGCGAGCTGAAACCCGTCTGGCGACCGAGCCCGATGGCGAGCGTCGACTCGGCTCAGATCTCCGAGCGCTTGCGTGCGCTCACGCGTGAAGCCGGCAAGGTGTACGTCACCGAAGGTCAGGACGAGGCTCAGCTGCGCGAGCAGTGCGAGTCCGTACTGACGAAAGCTCGCCGCGTCGTCGAGCGCACTTACGAGGCGCCGCTTCTTTCGCACTCTCCGATGGAGCCGATGAACGGCACCGCGCTCGTTCGCGACGGGCGTGCAGAGCTCTGGGTGCCGACTCAAGTGCAATCGGAGCTGCGTACGGCCGTCGCGAAGAAGCTCGGCTTCGACGAGTCCGTCGTGACGATTCACACGACGGAGCTCGGCGGCGGGTTCGGCCGGCGCCTGCAGGTCGACTACGGCGTGCAAGCAGCACTCATCGCGCGCGAAATGGGCGTGCCCGTCAAGCTGATCTGGTCGCGAGAGGAAGATACTCAACACGGCTTCTATCGACCGGCCGCAGCGGTTCGCCTGCGCGCAGCGATTGCAGAGGACACGAGCGTCGCCGCGTTGCGAGCGCAGATCGGCTGCCTCGACGGAGATACGCCGGTCGGCGGCATGGCCGGTCAGCCCTACGCGCTCCCGAACACCTGCATCACCTACGCCGGCTGGAATCCTGGGGTGCCGCTCGGTGCATGGCGCTCCGTCGATGCATCTCAGAATCTGTTCTTCTTCGAGAGTTTCATCGACGAGCTGGCACAGGAGCTCCGTCAGGAGCCGCTTGCGCTGCGTCGACAGCTCCTTCGCGACAACCCCCGAGCACTGCGCGTGCTCGACGCTGCCGCGCAGCTCGCCGGCTGGGAAGAAAGATTACCGAAGGGGCGCGGACGCGGTATCGCATTCCTGCGCGGCTACGGCTCATGGACCGCGCAAGTCGCCGAAGTCTCCGTCGGCCGCGACAAGTCCGTACGCATCCATCGCGTGTGTTGCGCCGTCGACTGCGGCACGGCCGTCAATCCCAGTTCGATCCGCGCGCAGTTCGAAGGCGGGGTGATCTTCGGTCTGAGTGCCGCGGCGATGGGTGAGATCACGCTCGCGGCCGGCCGCGTTCAGCAATCGAATTTCCACGACTACCCGCTCGTGCGCATGGCCCAGGCGCCGCAGATCGAGGTGGAGATTCTCGAAAGTCCGTCCGAGGCTGTCGGCGGCATCGGCGAGCCGCCCGTACCGCCGGTTGCGCCGGCCGTGGCGAATGCGATCTTCGCAGCCACCGGCACGCGTGTGCGCCGCCTGCCGCTCAGCGCGTCCGGCTTCAAACTGGTCTGATATCCTTGGCGCGTGCGCGCGCCTGCCTGGATTCTGCTTGGAGCTGCGCTGCTGGCGTGTGCCAGCAGTGAGGCGCAGATTTATACCTGCAAAGGCAAGGATGGCTCGCGCGTGTTCTCGGACAAGCGCTGCGGCCCCGATGCCGAACTGGTCAAGCAGGAATACTCCAAGCCGAAACGCCCGCCGCCAAAAGCCCTTTCGGCAAAACCTGTGAAGACGCGTCGCTCCGCGGAGGAGCTGGAGCAGCTCACGCTCGCGTGCGACGGTGGCGACATGAAAGCGTGCACGGAGTGGACGATGGGCGGCGGTCCCGAGCTGTTGCGCGACAAGGAACGCAAGAGCGAGCAGGAGTGCGAAGCCGGTTCGCTGGCTGCATGCGAGGAGCGCTACTGCCGCGAACGAATCGACGCGGATTGTCGCTCTCGTGTGCAGCGGACGGCTCGGCTCGCCGGCGACATCTGGTACATGCGAGACGAAACCCGTAATGCGGACACGGGTATCACGAAGTATCTCGTGCGTTGCATTCCGGAAGGCGCACCGAGGTCGCACGATCTCGTGGTCACCTGCTCGAGCGAGGCCGGCCCGAATCGCTGCTATCTCGGCGATCCGCAGCACGGCTTCGCGCGGTTGGCGCAAGCTGCCGTGAGCCACTGCTCGCGTCGGTCCGAAACTGCGCCAGCAGACTAATGGCCAGGCGCAAGCGCGCGGGATCGCGCCGCCGCCGTAGTTCCCTGCTCAAGTGGCCGCCGAAATGGTGGCCGAGCGCAGCGACACGCAAGCGCTGGGTGCGCCTCTTCAGCCAGACACCCGCCGGTTTTCAGTTCGGCGTGCTCGCTGCTTTCCTCGTCATGATGTGGTTCGCGCTCAACTGGATCTACCAGGTCGTGCGCAAGCCCTCGGAGCTGTTCTTTCCGGTCAGCGGCGTGCTCTACAAGCTGCCCGAGGAGACCTGGGACACCTACGAGTCGGTGTTCCGTAAACACTCGACGAGCACGATCACACCGGCGTTTCTCGCAGCGCTGGCGCAGATCGAAGGCTCCGGCAATCCAGTCGCGCGCACTTACTGGCGCTGGTCGCTGGAGGACAGCCCGTTCGAACTGTATCGGCCTGCGTCCAGCGCTGTCGGCATGTACCAGATCACGAACGGCACGTTCGCGGAGGCGCGGCGCTATTGCATCCACGATCACGTCGTCGTCGAGGACGGTCCGTGGCACGACCTGCGCTCGTGCTGGTTCAACAGCCTGTATACACGCGTCATCGCGTCACACGCGGTCGAGCTCACAGCGGCCTATCTGGATCTAAAAGTCACGCGCGCGCTTGCGAATGCAAGAATTCACAAAGCGACGCTGCGTCAGCGAGAGGATCTTGCAGCAGTGATTCACCTGTGCGGCGCCGGAGCGGGACAACGGTTCGCACGGCGCGGGCTCCACCTGATTGCGCAGCAGCGCTGCGGTGATCACGATGTGCGCGCTTATCTCAACCGAGTACAGGGCATGAAGACCCAGTTCCTGCGGCTTGGAGCCGAATCGTGAAGCTTCCCGCGCAAGCCACTTCCACCTGGGCGATCGTCGTGCACGGCGGCGCCGGCGTCATCGAACGCAAGGACCTCAGTGCCGAACAGGAGTCGGCGTATCGCGCGGGAATGAATCGCGCAATTCAGGCCGGTGCCGCAGTGTTGACGAAAGGTGGCGCCGCGCTCGACGCGATCGAGGCGACGATCCAGCTGATGGAAGACGATCCGCTGTTCAATGCTGGTCGTGGCGCCGTGTTCACCGCTGAGGGTCGCAACGAGCTCGACGCCGCGATCATGGACGGCCAGACACTCGCCGCCGGGGCCGTCGCGGGCATCACGCGCACACGTCACCCGATTTCGCTCGCACGGCGTGTGATGGAGAAATCGTCGCACGTCATGCTGATCTCGGCCGGCGCGGACACGTTCTCGAAAGAGCAGGGGTTGGAGCAGGTCGAGCCGGCCTGGTTCTACACCGAGCGCCGCTGGCGCGCGTTGGAGACGTTTCTCAAGGAGAAGGGTCTACCGATTCCGCCGAAGCCTGCAGGCGCGCGCGACGCTAGTACGACTGCGAACCTTGCGCACGATGAAGGCAAGAAAGGCACGGTCGGCGTCGCTGCTCTCGATATGAGCGGCAACATCGCCGCCGGCACCTCGACGGGCGGCACGACTGGCAAGCGCTGGGGCCGCGTCGGCGACTCGCCGATCATCGGCGCCGGCACGTACGCATCGAACACATCGTGTGCGGTGTCGGCAACCGGCACTGGCGAGTACTTCATCCGGCTCGCTGTCGCACGCGAGATCTGTTCGCTGGTCGAGCATAAGGGAATGAAGCTGCAAGCGGCTGCAGACGAAGTCATTCAGAAGCAGCTCACCGCGATCGGCGGTGATGGTGGAATCATCGCTGTCGCACCTGATGGTCAGATGGCGTGGAGCTTCAATACTTCAGGGATGTATCGAGCGCGGATGTCGAAGGATCAGCCGGTGCTGATCGGGATTTACAAGGACGAGAAGTAGTAGCCGGCCGAGGTAAGAGCACGAGGCGTTCAAAAAAACTCCACGAATCGCGATCAAATAGGCGCGGGTGGTGAGGCTGATTGGATGTACGGTCAAGGCTCACTGCAGCGGGCAGGTCCCTCTATCCAGGGGAGGGACCGCAGCTAATAGCAGCCAGGGTTGGCCGACCTTCCATGGTCTGACTTTTGCGTATAAAATCTTATACAAGGGATGGCTCGTGGAGCGCGAAAAGGAACTTCGATGGGTCGGATCGTCTTTCGATGATCTGCTGGAGTTTCCCCGTGAGGCGCGGCGTACAGCCGGCTTCGAGCTGGGGAAAGTGCAAGCTGGCCTGGATCCAGAGGACTGGAGACCCTTCGACTGCGTGGGCGCAGGGACGCGCGAGATCCGGATTCATGACATTGCGGGCATCTATCGCGTCATGTATGTCGCCAAGTTTGAGGACGCGATCTACGTCCTGCACTGCTTTCAGAAGAAGACCCAGGCCACCAGCAAGCATGACAAGGAAATTGCAGAGGCTCGGTATCGAGCCGTGGTGAACTCGAGGAGGCTCAGGACATGAAGACCGACACCGAGATCCGTCATGTGACAAAGTCAGGGACGAATCTGTTCCTCGAGCTTGGTTTTTCGCGCGCGGAGGCTAAGCGCCTTCATGCGGCCTCCCGCAAGCAGATCAATGACACTCTGCGTCTCAAGGAGCAGTTGATGACCGAGCTTGCCGACTGGATCGAGGAACATCATCTGAGGCAGGCAGATGCTGCGGAAATTCTGATGGTCTCTCGGCCGCGTGTTTCCGACGTCGTAAACAAGAAGGCGTCCAAGTTCACCATCGACACGCTGGTCGAGATGCTTAGTCGTGTCGGGAAACCAGTAAGACTGGCGATTGGTCGCTGAGCTTCGTTACCCGCAGGGCAACGCTATCTTCTGCAGCACCGCGCTGCTGCTGCTCTTCCTCTTGATGATGTCCTGAACGATCTCGACCGCTGTCTGCATGCAAGGCGGCAGATCGATGTCCGTCGTGCCGAGCGGCGTGACGCGATCGCCCCAACGGATCACGTGCGAGCACCAGGTGAGTCCGCCGCCGAACGCCGGCGTCAGCAAGATCGAGCCTGGCTTCACTCGGCCTTCTTCGAGCGCCTCGACGAGTGCGACCGGCACGGTGGCCGATGACATGTTGCCGTACTTGTGCACAGTCACGTACACGCGATCCATCGAGATGCCGCAGTGTTTCGCCACGGACTCGATGATGCGCAAGTTCGCCTGGTGCGGCACGACGAGATCGATTTGATCTGTCGTGATGCCGGCGCGCTCCAGCGCGGCCTGCGACGCTCGCGACATGCCATGCACGGCGCGCTTGAAGATTTCCTGGCCGTCGAAATCCCAAGTCGTATCGCCGAGCTGCACGCCCGCATTGCCGTAAATCGTGCCCATGCCGCGCACGCGCAGGATCCCCCGCGCATCCGCATAGCATCCCAACTTCTCCGCGATCACGCCTTCAGCCTTGTCGCTCGCCTGCACGACGACCGCCGCCGCGCCGTCGCCGAATAACACCGCGACGTTACGGTTGCTCCAATCCATGTACGGCGTGATGCCTTCGACGCCGACGACGAGCGCGTTGCGTACGACGCCCGTGCGGATCATCGCCGTCGCAGTCGACAGGCCATACAAGAAACTCGTGCACGCCGTGTTGATGTCCATCGCCGCGGCTTTCGACGCGCCGATGAGCAACTGAATCGCAGACGCCGTGTTGGGCACTTGCTCGTCCGCGGAGCACGTGCCGAGCACGACCAGATCGATGTCCTTGGGATCCATGCCTGCGCACGCCAGCGCGCGCATCGAAGCGACGTGCGACAGCAAGGTCATCGGCACGTGCGAAACGCGCCGTTCCTTGATACCGGTGCGCGTCGTGATCCACTCGTCGGTCGTGTCCATGAAGCTGGCGAGACCGGCGTTGTCGAGCACGGCCGGTGGCATACATTTGCCCCAGCCGGTGATGGCGGCGTATGTCATGGCGGGGCATTCTACTCCCGGGCCGGCCGGAGGCTATACTGCCTCGCGCCCCGGGAAGCTGGCATGGGGAGGGGCCGTGAAAGAACAACGCAAGATCGTTCCGCCCGTCTACATGCTGATTGCGCTGCTTGCGATGGTCGGCCTGCACTACGCAATTCCGCTCGCCCAACTCGTCGCGCCGCCGGTGTCCTATCTCGGGCTCGCTCCGCTGTTCGTCGGCATCACGATTGCCGCAACGGCTGCGCGCATGTTCGATCGCGCCGGCA
>CADEEJ010000009.1:27680-37170 GCA_902826315.1 uncultured Steroidobacter sp. | reverse complement strand
AACGACTACTGACTAAAGACTGGTGACTATGCGCATCATCGCCTTCGTAATCTTGTGCAGTTTCGCGGCCATCACGGCGGCGCAGGAAGCGGCACAGGAAAAAATGGACACACAGAAGATCTACAACTATCGACCAGTCGACGAGCGGTATGCCACCGGCGGCCAGCCCACGGAAGAACAGCTGAAAGCTGCGGCCGCAGAGGGCTACCGGACCGTCATTAATCTCGCCACGATCGATCCGCGCTACTCGTTGAAGGACGAGGGCGCATCCGTCGCCGCGCTCGGCATGAAGTACCACCACATTCCGGTGCCGTGGGATCGTCCCAGCGAGGCCGACTTCGCCGCGTTCGAACAAGCGATGCAGGCCGCGGGCGAGGGCAAGACGCTGGTACATTGCGCAGCGAACTTCCGCGCGACCGCGTTCTACTCGCTGTATGCAATGAAGCACCTGGGCTGGTCGCGTACCCGCGCCGAGGAATTCCGCGCGTCGATCTGGCGCGGCAGCGACTTCCCCGTGTGGGAAGACTTCATCCGGCGGACCCAGTCGACAATCGACGAAAAATGACTCAGGGGAGAATGACCATGCGGATCGTGTTCTGCGCGTCGCTCGCGCTCGTGCTCTGCGGTTGCGGCGGCAAGCATCCCGCGCAGGTCAGCCAGTCCGACGCGGACTTCCACAAGAAGCTGCAGCTGCAGCTGATCGAGGCCAAGCCGGGCGACGTGATCGAGCTGCCCGCCGGCAAGTGGACGTTCAATCGCTCGCTGAGTCTCAACAAATCGAACGTCACGATTCGCGGCGCCGGCCCGGACAAGACCGTGCTGTCGTTCGCGGGACAGGTGCAGGGCGCGGAAGGCTTGCTCATCAACGCGGCGGAGCACGTCACGATCGAGAACCTGGCGATCGAGGACACGAAGGGCGATGGACTGAAAGCGAACGGCTGCAAGGACCTCACGATCCGCAACGTGCGTGTCGAGTGGACCGGCGGGCCGGACGAGAAGAACGGCGCGTATGGCCTGTACCCCGTGCAATGCGAGCGCGTGCTCATCGAGAAGTCCGCGGCGATCGGCGCGTCCGACGCGGGCATCTACGTCGGGCAGTCGACGCAGATCGTCTTGCGCGACAACCGCGCCGAGATGAACGTCGCCGGCATCGAGATCGAGAACAGCACGTACGCCGATGTCTATCGCAACACCGTCACCAACAACACCGGCGGCATTCTGGTGTTCAACCTGCCGGGCCTGCCCGTGAAGGACGGGCGCAAGACGCGCGTGTACTCGAATCACATCCACGACAACAACACCGACAACTTCGCGCCCAAGGGCAACATCGTCGCGACCGTGCCGACCGGCACCGGTTTCATGGTGCTCGCGAACGACGAAGTGGAGTTCTTCGACAACCGCGTCGAGAACAATCGCACGGCGAACGCACTGATCCTGTCCTTCGACAGCACCGGCAAGCCGGCGAACGACGCGGCGTTCGACCCGTATCCGCAGCAGGTCTACATCCACGACAACACGTTCGTCGGCGGCGGCGACAGTCCCGACCAGCTCGAGCTCAAAGCGATGAAGGTCGCGAAGTTCGGGCTCACCGGCAACCTGCCGGACATCCTGTGGGACGGCGTGGTTGCCAAGGATCGCGACGTCGCGGCTACGCAGATCTGCATTCGCGGCAACGGCGAGGCCGACTTCGCCAACATCGACTACGCCGGCAAGCTCGCGAAGTTCAGCACCGACATGAAGCCGCACGACTGCGAGTTGCCCGCGTTGCAGCCGGTGAGCTGGCCCGGCCTGGACTCGGCGGCGCCTTCCAGCTGACGTGCGCCTGTCGCGTTTCGTCCTTGCAGTAGCGGCCGCACTCGCTCTGAGTGCGTGCCACAAGGCGCCACGCACCGGCCTGGATTTTTCCGACGATTTTCCGGAGCGCCTGAGCGAGTGGCATCTGCTCGAACAGCGCGACGGCAAGCTCACGCCGAATTCCGGCGTGACTGCATACGATCTGAATTCGCCGCTCTTCAGCGACTACGCGCACAAGCTGCGCACGGTCGTACTGCCGCCCGGCACGAGCATCCGCTACGGCGACGATGCGTTCGAGTTTCCCGTCGGCACGGTGATCACGAAGACGTTCTACTATCCGCGCGCGGATACTGGCGCGGCAGGACGCATCGCCGTTCGCAAGGTTCTCGCGCAAACGACCGGCGCGTCGCTCGATCTCGGCCAGGTGCGCCTGCTCGAAACCCGCCTGCTGATCAACACCTCGTCCGGCTGGGTCGCGATTCCTTACGTTTGGAATACGCAGCAGACCGAAGCGACACTTGCGCTCGCCGGCGACACGCTATCGTTGGAGCTGGTCAGCGACCAGGGCCGAGAGGCGTTTGCCTATCTCGTGCCGGACACCAATCAGTGCGCGGGTTGTCATGCGCTCGAACATCACTCGCAGAAGATCGAGCCGATCGGCATCCGGGCGCGCCACTTGAACAAGACGTTCCGTTATGGCGAGACGAGCGAGAATCAGTTGGCACACTGGCAGAAGGCAGGCTTGCTGACCGGCGCGCCCGATCCCGCTCGCGCGCCGCGTAATGCGCAGTGGGACGATCCCACGGACAGCGATCTTGAAGCCCGCGCGCGAGCCTATCTCGATGTCAATTGTGGTCACTGTCATCGGCCGCGCGGCGCCGCAAGCACATCGGGCCTGCTGCTGCACGCGCAGGAAACGGATCGCGTCCGCCTGGGCGAGTGCAAGATTCCGATTGCAACCGGCCGCGGCTCCGGCGACGCGCTGTTCGACATCGTGCCGGGAACGCCGGACGAGTCGATTCTGTTGCACAGGATGCTTTCCACGGAGGCGGACGTGGCGATGCCGGAGCTCGGGCGATCTCTGGTGCACGCCGAAGGCGTTGCACTGATCCGCGACTGGATCGCCGCGCTGCCGGGCGGTTGTCCTGAGGCTCGTTAGGGCGCAGACTCGTTTCCGGAAGTCCCGCCGATGGTGACACGCTCCTCGCTCGTCTGGATCATGACCGGCATTGCCGCCGGCATCGCGGGCGGCTGGCTGTGGAATCGCGAGCGGCCGGAGGTCGTACCTTCCGCAGCGAGCGCTGTTGAGCCGATCCGCTCGCCATTCACGCCGCGGCGCGAAGAGCGCGCGACTTACCTGACGCCGGCCGCTGCGAGCCCTTCGAGCGGCTCTGCGCGTAGCGCGTCACCGACGTCATCTGAATTCTCCCAGCGTCAGTCGCTATACGAATCGGCGAGCCACGCCGACCGCGAACAGCTCCTCGCGATGATCGCCGACGCACGTGCGCTCACGAATCCGGCTGCACGTCGCAGCACGATGGAAGTTCTGCTGTTGCGTTACGCAGAGCTCGATGTCGATGGCGCGCTCGGCCAGGCGCTCGAATCCGATCGCGAGACGGCAGCGCATTTGCTCGCTGCGTTGAGCGCAGTCGTGCCCGAGCAGACCTGGGAGCGTGCGAAGCAGGTGACGAATCCTGCCGAACGCTTCGCGTATCTCGACGCGGTGGTCAACGCGTTGGCGGCCCAGGATCCTGAGCGTGTGTTCCAGAAAGTCACCGATCTGCCCGCCGAATGGCAACGCAGCGAGCTGCTGCAATCGGTCGTCGCGGCCATTGCCGAAGTCGATCCGCGCCTTGCGATCCGGTTGGCGGAAAGCCAGGGGCCAGTGGTATCGGGTTCGCTGACTGAGCTGATCGCGACACAGTGGTCGCGCCAGAATCCGGCCGAGGCGGGCCGCTGGGTGGAAAGCCTGTCGCGTACGGACCAGGCGCGCTATGCCTATCGCGTGGCGGACGCTTACGTCGCGCAGAAGCCGAACGAAGCGCTCGCCTGGGCGCTGCGTCTGGCCGGCTCGCCGCAGCGCTATCTCTGGTCTTCGATGCTCGGCCAGATGGCAAAGTACGACCCCGACCAGGCATTGCAGATCGCGCAAGCGGCGGAGAGTCCGGCGCAACGTGCCCAGGCGCTGGGCAAGGTGCTGGCTGCGATCGCGCAGACGAACCCGTCGATGGCGATGACGCACTTGTTGAAGCTGCCGGCTGGGCGCATGCGCTCGGAAGTCCTCGGCGAAGTCGCACGCAGCGTCGCGACGCTCACGCCGACTGCTGCCATCGACTGGCTCAACGAGATCAACGACGACTCGATGCAGGCCGAAGCGGCGCAATCGCTCGGCTGGGCGATGTCGCGGCGTAATGTCGAAGCGGCTGCGCAACTCATCGATCGCGTTCCGAAAGACGCTCGTCCGGGCTGGATCAATGCAGTTGCGATGGGTTATGCCGAGTTCGACGTGGAGAAAGGTCGTCAGTGGGTGCGCCGCTATGCGAGCGATCAGCCCGATACAGCAGCGCAGTTCGCGCGCACTGTCGCTTCGCGAAACCCGGAGCTGGCCATGCAGCTGATCGACGGCGTGACCGACGACCAGGAGCGGGATCGACTGCTGCGCGGCGTGTTGCCACCGCTCACCGAGAACTCACCGGCGCAGGCGGCAAGGTTGGCGGAGAGAATTACGGACGAGGAGACCAAGGCGCGCTCGATCGCCGAAGTTGCCATGATCTGGTCGCAGTACGATCTGCCCGCTGCGCGCAAGTGGGTCGGGTCGCTCGCCGACGGCTCCACGAAGGATCAAGCGCTGACGCAACTGGTCCAGCGCGGCGTCGGATCGGTAGACGACACGCTGTCGATCATCAACCAGATCCAGACACCGGAGCGACGCTCGCATGCAGTGCTGATGGCCGCGATGCGTCTTTCGCAGAACGACATGGAAAGCGCGCGCACATTGTTGCGTCGTTACCCGCTGGACCCGCAGCGCCAGCGGCAGTTCGACGACTTCCTGCAACGGCGCGGTCGGGGCCAGTGATCTT
This sequence comes from uncultured Steroidobacter sp., assembly GCA_902826315.1. Taxonomy (GTDB): domain Bacteria; phylum Pseudomonadota; class Gammaproteobacteria; order Steroidobacterales; family Steroidobacteraceae; genus Steroidobacter. The sequence goes on along the minus strand of CADEEJ010000009.1, from coordinate 32,296 downwards.
GCTAAAGGTCCCCGGCCTGTTGAATGTGCGCGAGCTCGGCGGTCACCCCACCCGCGACGGCGCCAGGACGCGCACGCATTCGTTGCTGCGCTCCGACGATCTCGTGCAACTGACGGACGCAGGAATGCAGGCGCTCGCGGACTATGGTGTGCGCACGGTCATCGATCTGCGCTGGCCCGGGGAAGTAGCACTGAAGCCGCATCCGTTGGCGAGCAGCGAACACGGCGTGCGCTATCACCAGATCTCTTTGCTTGCGAGCGACGAGATGGAGTGGGGGTCGCTGTCCGGCGAGTGCACGAAGGAGATGTGGAAATGCGCAGTGCTGGAGCACACGCGGCCGCAACTGAAAGACGTGCTGGAAGTCATCGCGGCAGCCGCCCGCGAGCCGTTGTTGTTTCACTGTGTCGCGGGCAAGGACCGAACCGGAGTGATCGCAGCCCTGCTGCTCGCCCTGGCCGACGTCGAGCCGGACTCGATCGCAGCCGACTATGCTGCGAGCACGACGCACCTCACCGACGCGTATCTGGCGCGCTATTCGAACCTGGAGCGCACGGAAATATTCGAAGCGTTGCGCTGCCCGGAGGAGGGTGTACACAACATGCTGGCCTACCTGGCGCAATACGGGGGTGCCGCAGGCTTCCTGCGCGCGGTCGGTCTCGATGACGCAAAGATTGCGCGCCTGCGCGCACGGCTGCGTTAGCCGTGGTTGTGCACGCTACCGTTGCGACGGGTGAGCGGCCGCAATCCGTCGGCCTTCTCGAGCGCCGCCAGCGCCTGCTCGTGACGCTCGCCGCGCAATGCGGGCAACGCTTCTTTCAGCGCTGCATACAATTCGGGAGCGCAGGCGATCAGGCGGGCATTGGCTTCGGCGGCGGTATCGTCGGGCCCGAGGCCCATGTGGCACAGCGCGATGTGCCAGATCACGCCGTCCACAACTGCATCGACACAGGGTTCCGACGGGTATCTCGGGTCGGTGCCTATGATCCACGGTCCTGGTGTGTGATTACCCATAGCGCCCTCCAGGCATCGGGCAGTGCGATGTTTCCACTGCCCGCCTGAATTAGACCGCCCGACCGCGCAGCCTCAGCCCCCTCTTTCCGGCGCGAAGAGGATCGGCAGAAGCTACATCGTTGGATATATTTCAGCATCGCACCATTTGCCGATTCTTCACATACCACGAACGAGGGAGAAGAACATGTTTCGAGCAGCGGTAGTGATCGTCGTGCTCGCCGCGCCGGCTGCATTGGCAGCGCAACCGAGCTGGATCGAGGAAAGCAATCGTGACGCGCAGATCCTGCTCGATGTCATGGCGCGCTACAACGCCGAAAGCGCTTCGTCGTTCGGTGTCGAGGGCCACGACACCGAGGTGCTCGACCTGAAGCCGCGCATCTTCGAGCGGCAGGCGGAAGACCTCGGGGCGGCGATCGCCAAGTTCGAGCAGCTGCGCGCTGCCGCAAGCGATCCGCTCGTCCGTCGCGACCTCGACATTCTCATCGGCGCGGCGCGCGATCGCAAGGACAGCCTGGTGTTGAGTCAGCAACTGACGCTGCCGTTCTTCGATCTGGGACAGTCGGTGTTCCGCGGCTTCCAGGATCTGCTCGACGCCCGCATCCCGAAGAGCCGGCAGAAGGCTGCCTTGACGCGCTTGCATCGCTACGTCGGTGCAGAGAAGGGTTACGAGCCGATCACCGTCCTCGCCCGTGCGCGCTATGACGAAACGGCGGGCAACGCGAAATTGATCGGCCCGTGGATCGTCGAGGCGCAGCAGTACCTGAACAATCAGGCGCGCTATCTCGACGGCATTCAGAAGCTGCTGGAGGGCAGCGGCCTGAAGGGTTGGCAGAAGGACATGCAGACCTTGCGCGCACAGTTCGACGACTACGGCAAATGGGTAACCGCCACTGTGCTGCCGCGCGCACGCAAGACGAACCAGCTGCCTGCCGAGCTCTATGCGGACAGCCTGAAGCGGTTCGGCGTGGACATGGACCCACACGAGATCATGGCGCGAGCGCTCGCGAGTTATCAGCAATCGCGCAGCGAGTTGGAGCCGCTCGCGCGGCGCATCGCCGAAGAGCGCAAGTGGACCAAGACCGACTATCGCGACGTGATCCGCGAGCTGAAGAAACAGCGCGTCCCGGATGACCAATTGCTCGCGCTCTACACCGGGCGCTTGGAGCAGATCGAGGCGATCATCCGCCGCGAGAACCTGGTGACGCTGCCGACGCGCAAAGCGGTGATCCGGCTCGCGACGCCCGCCGAGTCGGCCGCGACGCCGGCGCCGCACATCGATCCGCCGCGGCTCGTGGGCAACACCGGCGAACCGGCAGAGTTCGTGCTGCCGACGGCCAATCCGAACGCGGCCCCGGGCTCAGTCATGGACGACTTCAACTACGACGCAATCACGTGGACGCTGACTGCGCATGAAGCGCGGCCGGGACACGAGCTGCAGTTCGCAGGCATGTTGGAGCGCGGCGTGTCGACGGCACGAGTCGTGTTCGCACTGAACAGCGCCAACGTCGAAGGCTACGCGCTCTATGCCGAGGCAGTGCTCAAGAAATATCTGCCGCCCGAAGGTCAGCTCGGGGCGCTGCAGATGCGCATGATGCGCGAGGCGCGCGCCTTCCTGGACCCGATGCTGAATCTCGGGCTGATCGAGCCGGCCGCCGCGAAGCGCTTCCTGATGGAGGAAGTGATGCTGTCCGAGCCGATGGCGAAACAGGAAGTCGACCGTTACACGTTCAACGCACCGGGGCAGGCAACGGCCTATTTCTACGGCTATTCGCGGCTCAACGCGCTGCGTACGCGTATCGAGCTGGCGATGGCGGGACGCTTCGACGAGAAGCGCTATCACGATTTCATCGTCGCGCAGGGGCCGCTGCCGTTCGATCTGCTGGAGCAGGCCGCCGAGGAGGAATTCCTGAAGGGCGCGCCGGCCACCGCGCAGTCATCGAAGTAGCGAATGCAGTCGTTCAGCAGTCGTTCACGGCGCACGCGCGAACGTGCGCCCATGAACCGACTCCGTATTGCGCTGGCGATGGCAGCGGCCTTGTGTGCCGGCTGCATGGCGACGCCGTGGACAGCGCCGACACCCACGCCGTCGCCGGGACCCGGCACGATCAGCTCGAGCCTGCCGGGCAAGCCGAGGCACTGCCTGTCGTATCCGGATCCTGCCGTCTGCAGGGCGCTTCACTGCGACGCCAGCGACAAGACTGCCGACTACCAGGAATGCCTCCACCAGCGCGGCCGCTGCGACTCTATTCCTGCCGAGTGTCGCTGAGCGCGTAGGCGATGATGTGGCCGCCCAGCGGATCGGGCGGCGTCTTGTCTTCCGACTCCGCCATGCCGAAGCGTCCCGCGCCGGGTACGGTGATCACGACGATCTGTCGTTTCGTCTGCGGCGAGAGATAGCTCATCGGCGTCGCCTGCGCCGGTGCCGGTAAGTACTCGCGCCACAACTCGTCGCCGGTCTTCAGGTCGAAGGCGCGGAAGTAGCGGTCCATGCCGCCGCCGAAGAAGATCAATCCGCCTTGCGTGACGATCGAGCCTGCTGCGAGCGGCACGCCCATCGGCAGGCGCAGACCGATCTTCTTGCCCCACGGGCCGCTCTCGTTCGTCGTGCCGAGGCGCTTGTTCCAGAGAATCTGCCGTGTCTGCAGATCGACGACTGCGATGCGCCCATACGGTGGCCGCATGCATGGCATCTGCAATGGCGACATGAACATCCGGATGTCGGCAGCGTACGGCGTGCCGAGCTGCAGGTAACGCTTCACTTCCGGCGGCACCTTGTCGCGCGGAATCAGCGCGAGGCGGCTGCCCATGATCAGCGGCGTCGCGACCAGCAGCTGATTCGCTTCGTCGACCGCTACGCCGCCCCAGTTGAAGCCGCCGGCGTTGCCGGGAAACACGAACGTGCCTTCCACCGAGGGCGGCGTGAAATGGCCTTCGTACCGCATCTTGTGGAACTCGCGGCGGCACCACATCTGGTCGAACGGCGTGAGGCCCCACATGTCGGCTTCGCTGACGTCGGGGCGGAAGCTCGGCATGCCTGTCGAGAACGGCTGTGTCTTCGACAGCCATTCGTATTCGACCGCACCTTGCGGCACGGGTAGCTCCTCGACGTCGGCAATCGGCGTTCCGGTGCGTCGGTCCAGCATGAACAGCTCGCCGCGCTTGGTCGGTTGCACCAGCGCCGGTACGACGCTGCCGTCGGCTTGCGGAAGGTCGACGAGCGTCGGCTGCGACGGCACGTCGTAGTCCCAGATGTCGTGATGCACGGTCTGGAAGCTCCAGCGCACCGAGCCATCGGTGACGTCGAGCGCCACGACCGAGCTCGAATATTTCTCGGAAGGATCCGTGCGATGGGCGCCGAAAAAGTCCGGCGTGCTGTTGCCGGTCGGCGCGTAGACGAGCCCGAGCGCATCGTCGTAGCTCATCAGCGTCCACACGTTCGGCGTGCCGCGTGTGTACTGCTCGCCTGCGGCGGGCTCGGTGTTGATGCCGGGCCGTCCCATGTCCCACGCCCAGGTGAACTTGCCGGTAATCGCGTCGTACGCGCGAACCACGCCGGAGGGCTCGTCGACCTCGAAGTTGTCCGCGACCCGCGTGCCGACGACTGC
>CADEEJ010000009.1:25794-27580 GCA_902826315.1 uncultured Steroidobacter sp. | reverse complement strand
ACCGGCGCGATCTTCATCTGCGGGTCGAACTCCCAGCGCTTAGCGCCGGTTTCGGCGTCGAGCGCGACGACGACGTTCATCGCCGTGCACACGTACAGCAGCTCGCCGATCTGCAGCGGCGTCGCTTTGAACTGCCCGACGCGGCCCGTGCGGTAGTGCCAGATCTCCTTCAAGCCACCGACATTCGATGCATCGATCTGATCGAGACGCGCATAGCGAGTGCCATGCGTCGTGTTGCCGTAGTGTTGCCACTGTCCCGGCGCATCCTTCGACGTCGCAGCGACTTTCGCGGCGAGCCGCGTCGGCAACTGGTTCGCCGTGTTGCGCGAGCCGACAATGAAGATGGCAAGCGCCATCAGCGCGCTCGCCGCAGCGATCGATCTGCTTCGAGAACTGCCTAGCAACGCAGGAGGCGGATTCGGCGAGTACAGACCGCGACGCGCGAACGGTGTCAGCAGCCACGCTCCGAGAACGCCCAGGAATCCCAATCGCGGCGCGAGTGCCCACAGATCGGTGCCGACTTCGAACAGCGACCAGAGCACCGTCGCTGCGAGCAGCCCGCCGTAGATGTGCGAGCCGAGCTTGTTCCCGCGCCAGAGCAGAATCGCCGACGCCAGCAACGCGAGACCCGCGACCAGGTAGTACAGCGAACCGCCGACGGCGAGCAGCTGCACTCCGCCATAAAGAAACGCGATCGCCACGAGCAGGACGATCGCGGCGAAGATGCGAGGCGGACGATGCATTACTTCCCCTTCGGGCGGAATGCGAGCAGTACGTTACCGGGCGCCTGGCTGAACTGACCGTAGCCGGAGCCGACGAACAGCATACCGGCGCCCGCGGACACCGACTGGCTTTCGATGCTGCCGCCCTTTCCCTCGATGCCGTTCAACGTCGAGAAATCGCGCAGCGTGTCGTATTGCCACACGATCTCGCCGCTCGCCGCATCGTAGATATAGAGGCGGCCGTCGAGTGCGCCTGCGACGACGGACTTGTCGATGACCAGCGGCGCGGCGGACAAGCCGTAACGCTCGCCGCACAGAGGGAAGCGCTCCTGGCGCCCGTTCTTGCAGTCGGGCTGCACGGGCTTGCTCCAGGCGACTTTGCCCGTCTCGATCTCGACTGCATTCATCCCCGGCTGCGGCACGTAGCCGGCAACGGGCAGGGCCGGATCGTTGATCGGCGCGAACACACGCTCGTCGTCGATCGCGAGACCCCAGTGAATGCCGCCGAGCGGCGTGCCCATGCCGAACGTCTGTCGCCACAGCACCTTGCCCTGCGCGTCCGGATCGATTCCCCACAAGTCGCCGGATTTCTGGCCCGCGAGCAGGATGTCGCGGCCATCGCGACGCTTGCCGATGACGACGCCCGCGCCGAAGTCATAATCCTTCAGCACGCTGTCTTCGGCGCTCGGGCAGTTTGGTCCCGACTTGGACGGATCGAACTGGCAGCCGAGATGCCACACGTCGCGCGCCAGTGCCTGGAACGTCCACTTCAATTCGCCCGTTGCGAGATCGATCGCGAGCACTGCATCGCTCGTGTTCGTTGCCGGCAGAGAAGTGCCCTGGCCGGTGCCCGAGTAGACGAGGCCGCGTTTGACGTCGACGGAAGGCGTCGACCAGATCGGCGCACCCGATGGGCCGCGTTGCTTCACGCCTGTGGAGCTGACCTTACCTGTGTACTTCGCATCCTCCATCGTGTGCGCAGTCCACAGCTTCTGACCGTTGTTCGCGTCGAGCGCGACGACAGCGCCGTGACCTTCGCAGCATTCGTACTTCGGATCGGCGCC
>CADEEJ010000009.1:23068-25694 GCA_902826315.1 uncultured Steroidobacter sp. | reverse complement strand
GCATGATTCCTTCGGTCAGCGCGAAGCGCAGCGTTTGTGCGCTCATCTGCTGAAGTGCAGAGAGCGCGGGTGCGCGCGTCGCTGGTTGATTGTGGCAGGCCGCGCAGTACTGCTCGTAAACGGCTTTGCCTGGGGAATCGACGGTAGCTGCTTGCGCAGCCGCGAGAATGATCGAGGACGCAAACGCCAGCATCACGAAGCTCCATATTCTCTTGTCGAAAGCGGCCGAGGCCCTTTCGACCGCGTCCGTCAAAAGGCGTGGCTTTTGCCGGACTCGTGAATTTGTGCGCCCGTGTTTACCGCAACCGCCGTTGCGGCGACGTCAAGAAGCGTCAGCGGCGAGTTGTTCTTCGATCGCCTGTTCCAGTTCTGCGGCGCGCGCCTGGCCGACGTGCATTTCGCCGATCGCGCGGGCCGCGATGCGGCCACGTTTGTCGATTACGTAGAACGCCGGCCAGTACTGGTTCTTCATCGCGTTCCAATACGAGTAGTCGCCGTCGACCATCACCGGGTTCGTGATCCGCTGCTCGGCGACGGCGGTGCGCACGTTCGCGATCGAGCGCTCTTCCGGCAACTCGGGCGTGTGCACGCTCACGATCACGAAGTCCTTGTCGGCATAGCGTTGCTGGATCGCGTGCAGCCACGGTTGGGTGCGGCGGCAATTGACGCACTCGAACGCCCAGAACTCGACCAGCACCACCTTGCCGCGCAACTCGCTGAGCCGCAGCGGCTTGGAGTTCAGCCAGTCGGCCTGGCCGGAATGCGTAAACTCGGGCGCCTTCTGCGCTGCCTGCGCGCTGGTACCCAAGCCGATCACGGCGACGGCGAGGAGGGTCGAAGCGAGGGCGGCGGGGATCTTCATGGGGCGAGGATGCATTACGCCGGCAGCGGAAGCGAGCGGGTGCCGCCGGCCGCCAGCACGAACAGACGTGCCACATTTCGGAGGATCGGCAAATGGTTATGCGCAGCAGTGGCTGGAAAACCTGCACTCGCGGCCACAAATACCGGGGCGCCGGACCGTGTCCAACCTGTTGGCCGGGCGGCGCGCAGAGGCGGCGAAAAGCCTGAGCGTTAAGGTTCCGCCGTAGTGAGCAACAGGTCCGCGCAAGCTATGCTTCGCGACCATTACGCTAACCCCTCATGAGCCCCATGAAGCAGTTCCTTTTGCCGCTCGCCCTGGCGGCGGCCGCATTCGGCGGCGTCGCTCACGCCGATGACGGGACCGAGAAAGGCCACACCCGCCTGCGCGTGCATTTCTCGAAGTCCTCGGAGACCGACCTGGTGACCGTCGTCGTCGGCGACTTCCAGCGCTCGCCCGAGAACAACTACCTGGTCGGCGCGACCTGGGGCCACGACCTCAGCGATACGCTGTTCGGCCTGCCGTTCCCGATGACCTGGCACGTCGGCGTGCAGTGGCTAAACGAGCGGAGCTTCCAGCAGGACAGCTACGGCGCGACCACGTTCGTCAAAGCGAACTACCGGATGCGCGTGCCGTGGACCCAGAAGCACCTCGACCTCGGGCTCGGCGAGGGCCTGAGCTACGTCAGCCGCATCCCGATGAGCGAGCAACGGGACTTCGCGAAGAAGGGCCCGGACGTGCACTCCGAGAAGCTGATGAACTACCTGGAGTGGACCATCGACCTGCCGCTGCGCCAGTTCGATTCGCTCGAGCCGATGTTCCGCAGCGGCGGCATCGAGGACATGTCGGTCGGGTTCATCGTCTGGCACCGCTCCAGCGTCTTCGGCGTGTTCGCCGACGAGAAGGGCGGCGTCAACTTCATGGGCTTCGGCGTCGAAGCCAAGTTCTAGGTGCCGGGTTAAAAAACGGCCCAAAACTCAGCGCTGCAGCATTCATGCTGCGCTGCTGAGTTATGAGCCGCTTTTTAACCCGGCACCGGCTCAAACGGCGCAGACCGAAACTCTCCCCGGACTCATGCCGGCTCGAGCCCCGACCTGCGCCGCCACCGCCGGTTCAGGGCACTGACGTGCTCGCCGTGTTCGACGAAGTGCTTTCCGCGCCAGTGGACGAGTACGAGCGCACGCTGAAGTACCAGGTGCCTGCCGTCAGGTTGTCGATGACGTAGCGCGAGACGCCCGCGTTTGCGACCTGGACCGTGCGCGTCAATGCGCTCGGGCTCGTGCCGTACAGGATCCGGTAGCCCGCAAGGTTGGTCAGCGTCGAGCCGTCGGTGTTGCGGGTCGGCGGTGTCCAGCTGAGCGTCGCGGAGCCGGTGGTCGTCGTCGACGTCACATTGATCGCGAACGTCTGCAGCGACGCGGTCAGGCTACCGTCGCTCACCTTGATCTGGATGTTCGAATACAGGCCGGTCTGCGCGCTGCTCGGCGTGCCCGACAGCTTGCCCGTCGTCGTGCTGAACGTGGCCCAGCCCGGCTTGTTCGTGATGGTGAACGCCAGCGTCTTGCCCTCGGGGTCGCTCGCCGTCGGCGTGAACGCGTAGGCGCTGCCGGCCTGCACGGAGGTCGGCGGATTGCCGGAGATCACCGGCGGCTTGTTCGTCGGCGTGCCGCCCGACGTGCTCACGACGATCGAGAACGGCGCGAGCGACGCGCTGCCGCCTTTGCCGTCGCTGACGCTGATGACGATGTTCGAATACGTGCCGACGTT
>CADEEJ010000009.1:20712-22968 GCA_902826315.1 uncultured Steroidobacter sp. | reverse complement strand
GGCAACGTGAAGGACCTGAAGCTCGCGTGGTATTTCGATCTCGACACCAAGCGCGGCCAGGAAGCGACGCCGCTGGTCGTCGACGGCACGATGTACGTCACGTCGGCCTGGAGCAAAGTGTTTGCGCTCGACGCGCGCACCGGCAAGGAGAAGTGGCGCTTCGATCCGCAAGTCGTCGGCGACAAGGCGATCGATGCCTGCTGCGACGTCGTGAATCGCGGCGTCGCGGCCTGGGGCCGCAGCGTCTTCGTCGGCACGCTCGACGGACGGCTGATCGCGCTCGACATGGTCAGCGGCAAGCCGCTGTGGTCGGTGCAGACGACCGACCCGAAGAAGCGCTACACGATCACCGGCGCGCCGCGCGTCATCAAAGGCAAAGTCATCATCGGCAACGGTGGCGGCGAGATGGGTGTGCGCGGCTACGTGTCTGCGTACGACGCAATCACTGGCAAGCTGGTCTGGCGCTTTTACACAGTGCCCGGCAATCCGCAGGACGGCTTCGAGAATCCACTGCTGGAGCGCGCCGCGCAGACGTGGCACGGCGAATGGTGGAAGTACGGCGGCGGCGGCACCGTCTGGGATTCGATGGCCTACGACGCGCAGCTCGACATTCTCTATGTCGGCGTCGGCAACGGCAGCCCGTGGAACCATCGCATTCGCTCCGATGGCGAAGGCGACAACCTGTTCCTGTCGTCGATCCTGGCGTTGAAGCCGGACACCGGCGAGTACGTGTGGCACTTCCAGAGCACGCCGGCCGAGTCATGGGATTACACGGCCACGCAACACATCATCCTTGCGGACCTCACGATCGGCGGCCGGTCGCGCCAGGTCGTGATGCAGGCGCCGAAGAACGGCTTCTTCTACGTGCTCGACCGCGTCACCGGCGAGTTCATCTCCGGCAAGAACTACGTCAACGTGACCTGGACGACGGGGCTCGATCCGCAGACGGGCCGACCCGCGATGATTCCGGAGGCGCGCTACCTGCGCGAGCCGGCGATGGTCGCGCCCGGACCGGTCGGTGCGCACAACTGGTTCCCGATGTCGTTCAGTCCGTTGACGGGTTTCGTTTACATCCCGGCACTCGAGTCCGCGAGCTACTACAAGCACGACGATAAATTCGAATTCCGCGACCGCACCTGGAACACCGGCTTGTCGACGATACGCGATCCTGCGAACCAGAAGACGGTCGCCGACGCAGCGAAGAGCAGCCACGGCTCGTTCCTCATCGCGTGGGATCCGGTGCAGCAGCGCGAAGCATGGCGAGTTTCCTATCCGCGCACGGGCAACGGCGGCACGCTGTCCACGGGCGGCAAGCTCGTGTTCCAAGGATCGGTCGACGGCAACCTCAATGCCTATGCTGCGGATACCGGCGCGAAGCTGTGGTCGTACGACGCGCAGAACGCAATCATGGGCGGGCCCATGACGTTCCAGCTCGACGGCGAGCAGTACATCGCGACACTCGCGGGCATCGGCGGTGTCGCGATGAGCGGTGCATTGGCAGGCGGCGGACAAGAGCGCAGCGAGTTCGGCCGCGTCGTGGCATTCAAGCTCGGCGGCAAAGCCGAGCTGCCGGCGCTTGGTGCGAAGGTAGCGCGCGTGATTCCGGATCTGCGGCGCGCGAACGCAACGGGCGATGCCGAAGCGGGACAGCGTCACTACGATCGTGTGTGCGCCGCATGTCACGGCGCGAATGTTCGCAGCGTGACCTCGGTGCCGGATCTGCGTTACTCGCCGACGATTGCCGATGCGGCAGCGTTCAAGTCGATCGTGCTCGACGGCGAGCGCGCGCAGAAGGGCATGGTGGGATTTTCGTCGGTGCTCACGCCAGCGGATGCAGAAGCAGTGCGCGCATATCTCGTGCACATGGCGCTGGCGTCGGCAGAGGCGAGGTGAGAGTCAGGCCGAGGCCTGACTCGCACCTGGTTTTTCTTAGAAGCGGTAGAGGGCTCCTACCGAGAGCATGTTGGCATCGCCGCCATCGACGTTGATCGCTTCCCACTCGACGCGGACTTCCCACTGTCCCGCGAAGCTCAGCGAGCCGCCGACGCCGTAGGTCATGTCGGTCTCGCTCGAGCTATCGGAGCCGCTGCCGAATCCCGCCACGTTGACCGACGCGTCCAGGTCGTACGACGCGAAGCCCAGCTTGCCGAACAGCGCGAAAGTGTCCGACAGCGGCAGACGGCCGACCGCCGCAGCGTTCAGGCCGGACACGCCTACGTCGAAGCTGACCGTGCCGAACGGCGGGAAATTCTCGCG
>CADEEJ010000009.1:4668-20612 GCA_902826315.1 uncultured Steroidobacter sp. | reverse complement strand
CGATTCCGAGCGCGATCGTCGAGCGCATCGAAGTGCTGCGCGACGGCGCGTCGTCGACCTACGGTGCCGACGCCATCGCGGGCGTCATCAACGTCATCACCAAGAAAGAAATCCAGGGCATGCACTTCGGCGGTTCGGCCGGCCTCGCCGAGGAGCGCGGCGGTGGCGACGAACAGCGCATGGACATCACCTGGGGCATGGGCAGCCTCGCGAGCGATGGCTACAACTTCTACGTGAGCGCCGAGTACCAGCAGCAGGATCCGCTGTTCGCTCGCGAGCGCGGTTATCCATTCAACAGCACCGACTGGTCGCACGTGTGCGGTCCGAGCGGCAGCTGCATGCTCAATCTGAACCTCAACGGTGTGACTCCGGAACTCGGCAACGTGCCGGAAGCCTTCAACGGCCTGCAGTCGATCCCCGGCGTCGCCCTGGTGCGCCCGGTCGCGGCGGGCGCCAATATCGGCGACAGCCGCTATCAGTTCCTCAATGCCGCGGCAGGCTGCCGCAACTGGCCGACGACGGCGATTACGCCGATCATGTCGGACGACTCGCCGCTGCGGACCTGCGAGGTGGACATCCAGAACGCATACCAGCAGCTGCTGCCGGAGACCGAGCGTGCCGGCGTGTCGGCGCGCTTCACGGCCAATATCGGCGAACGGGCGCAGTTCTACACGATGTTCAATGTCTACCGGACCGACACGTTCACGTCCATCCGCCCGCGAGCGTTCAACGGCAGGCCCGCTTCGCCCAATCCGGCCGGTCTGGCTGCAGCCGAGGTCATCTTGCCCGTCTTCGTTTGCCCGGAAGGCGTCGGCACGTTCAACGGCCTCAACGGCTGCGACGCGAGCAACGGCAGCTTGAATCCGGACAATCCGTTTGCGGCTGATGGCGAGCGCGCTCAGATTCTGTTCGCCTCGCCCTTTGCTGCCGAGACCAATACCTTCTCGCGCGCCCGGCGCGCGGTCTTCGGCATCGAAGGATCGTTCGGCACCGACTGGAACTACACGGCCAACCTGACCGGTTCCGACGTGGGCCTGTCGCGCGAGCAGAACAACTACATCATTCCGCTGCGAGTCTGGAACGCCGCTGCCCGCGGCCAGTTCAACTTCACCGATCCGCTGTCGAATCCGCAGTCGGCCTGGGACTTCGTCTCACCGAAGAGCAGCACGTACTCCGAGTCGCAGCTCTGGCAATTGCAGGGCACGGTCGGCAAGGAAATCCTGATGCTGCCGGGCGGCCCGCTGCAGGCTGCGGTCGGCGCCGCTTATCGCGAAGAATCGATCGACGCGCCGAGCGCCAACCCGGGCAACGCGGCTGATCCGTACAACCGTTATATCTCGGTCAACGCCGTCGGCACCGCCGGCGAGCGCGACGTGAAGTCGGGCTTCTTCGAGATCAGCGCCCCGGTGCTGGACCAGGTGGAGCTGCAGGCCTCCGGCCGCTACGACGAGTACTCGACGGGCCAGTCGAGCTTCTCGCCGAAGCTCGGCTTCAAGGTTACGCCGATCGAGCAGCTGGCCGTTCGCGGCACGTGGTCGCAGGGCTTCCGCATCCCGAGCTTCAACGAAGCCTTTGGCTTGCCGACCACCGGGTTCGTCTCGCGCACTGTGAGCTGCACGCGCTTTCCGCAGTACTGCGCGAGTCACGGCGGCAATGCCTATGCGACCAACAGCTACAGCCTCGGTCTGACGCAAACCGGCAATCCGGAGCTGGATCCGGAGGAGTCGGAATCCTTTACCGCTGGCCTGGTGTTCTCGCCGCTGCGCAACCTCAGCTTCACGCTCGACTACTGGCAGATCGAGATCGACAACCTCATCGTCGGTGTCACGGGCACGGCTGACGTGGAAGCCGCCTACTACGGCAACAACGGCGTCGTGAACATTCCGGGCTTCACTGCCGTCCCGGGAAATCCGGACCCGGCGTTCCCCAACGCGCTGCCACGGCTGGGCTTCGTCGAGACGGCCTTTACCAATCAGAACAGCCAGACGGTCAGCGGCGTCGATTTCGGCGCGAATCTGACCCTGCCGATCGGTCCGGTGACCCTCAGCAGCAATCTCGAGCTGTCGTATCTCACGAAGTTCGAGTTCGAGACGGACGATGGCCAGGTATTCAGCTACGAAGGAACGTTGAGCCCCTGCAACACCACCTCGTGCTCGGGCGCGCCGCAATTGCGCGGCAGCTGGCAGAACACGGTGGCCTTCGACAACGCTTTGGGTCATTCGTCTGTATCGCTGACCGCGTACTACACCGCTGGCTACGATACGGCGTCGCTTGACAACGATGGCATCAAAGGCGACTGCGCGTTCAATGCCGAACACAACAGTTCGACACAGACGTTTGTCGATGGCACGCCGGTGGCGTGCGACGCCGACCCGGTTTGGAACGTCGACATGACGATCCGGCATCAGATCAATGACACGTACACCGTCTTCGCAGACGTCCTGAACGTGTTCGATATCCAGCCGGACTTCGAGCCCGCGTCGGCGTACCAGACGTTCGGTTTCAACCCCGCCTGGGCGGGTCCGAACATCCTCGGACGCTTCTACCGCGTGGGGGTGAAAGTCGACTTCTGACGATCGACGAGCGCTGCTCGCACTGAACGGCCGGCTCCTGCGAGGGAGCCGGCCGTTTCCTTTTTTCAGCTACCCGCCCGTCCGCTCTGGTCGCGGGGTGCGTAAACGGCCAAAATTCGCAACGGTGCCGCTCAGGCATCTAGCGAGGAGCCGTCGATGCCGCGCCCCAGGGTCATAGCCGCCGTCATAGCCGTCGCCGCTGCGCAGTTAGTCAGCAGCGCGTTCGCCCAGGATCCCGGTCAAACGCGCTACGCGGTGCTCATCATGGAGAAGCCCGCGGGTGTGCAGACGACTGCTGTTGCTGCCGACGGCTCACGCACTCTCAGCTACGAGTACAACGATCGCGGCCGCGGCCCGAAGCTCACTGCGCGCGTGCGGCTCGATACGGCCGGCGTTCCGGTCTCCATCGAAATGGACGGCGTCGATTACATCAAGTCGCCGGTTTCCGAGCGCTTCACCTTCGCGAATGGCGTCGCGCGTTGGAAGAACAGTGCGGAGGCAGGCGAGCAGAAGCTTGCCGGTCACGCGTTCTATCTGACTACGCAAGGACTTCCGGAAGAGCTGGGTTGGCTCGCGCAGTCACTGCTGCAGGCGCCGGGGCAGCGCATGGCGTTGCTGCCCGCGGGCGAAGCCAGCATCAAGCGCGCCGACGATTTGAACGTCGGCGACGGCGACAAGAAGCGGCACGTGACCGCGTACCTGATCGAAGGGCTGGGGTTCTCGCCGAGCACCGTATGGCTCGACGACGACAAGAAGTTCTTCGGGGCCGTCGACCGCTTCTATTCGGTCGTGCGCGAAGGCTGGGAATCGAGCGTGCCGAAGCTGCTCGAAAAGCAGGAAGCGCTTGCGAGCGCGCGCACTGTCGATCTGGCGCGCACTCTGACCCGCAAGCCGAAGCAGCCGGTGGCGATCACGAACGCGAACGTCTTCGATGCGGCAACCGGGCAGTCCGCGCCGGGCAGCACGGTGCTGATCGATGGCAACAAAATCCGCGCTGTCGGCAAGGACGGCAGCGTGATGATCCCGTCGCAGGCGGAGCGCATCGACGCTGGCGGCAAGGCGCTGCTGCCGGGCCTGTGGGACATGCACGTCCACATCAGTCCGACGGACGGCCTGTTGCACATGGCTGCAGGCGTCACCTCTGTGCGCGACCTCGCGAACGACAACGACGCGCTGGTTCAGCTCAAGCGCGACATCGATAGCGGCACGGCGATCGGACCGCGCATCACGATGCGCGGCTTCATGGACGGCCGCGGCCCGTACACGGGACCGACGAAAGTGTTCGTCGATACCGAGGCCGAAGCGCGCACCGCGATCGACAACTACGCGAAGCTCGGTTACGACGGCATCAAGGTGTACAGCTCGATCAAGCCGGAGCTGGTGCCGGCGATCATCAAGCTGGCGCACGAGAAGGGCCTGCGCGTCAGCGGCCACGTGCCCGCATTCATGACGGCGCAGCAGTTCGTCGAGGCCGGCGCGGACGAGATCCAGCACATCAACATGGTGTTCCTGAATTTCTTCTTCGACGAGGTCAAGGACACACGCACGCCGGCACGCTTCATCGCGGTGGCCGAGCGTGGCGCGACGCTGGATCTGAAGTCGGACCGCGTGCGCTCGTTCGTGCGGCTGCTGAAGGATCGCAACGTCGTGCTCGATCCGACGCTCACTGCGTTCGAAGGGTTGTTCATCGATCGTCCCGGCCAGATTTCGCCGAGCTACGCGACGATTGCAGATCGCTTGCCGCCGCAGGTACGTCGCGGCTTCCTGGCCGGCGGTCTGCCGGTGCCGGAAGGTAAGGATGCGCGCTACCACGAATCGCAGCGTGCGACCTTGCGCATGACGAAACTGCTGTACGACTCCGGCATTCCGATCGTCGCCGGCACGGATGGCCTGCCGGGCTTCACTCTGCATCGTGAGCTGGAGTTGTATGCGCAAGCGGGCATCAGCGCGCCCGAGGTGCTGCGCATCGCGACGCTCGGTGCCGCGCGCGTCGCGCGCAAAGACCAGGAACTCGGCTCGATCACGCCGGGCAAGCTCGCCGACCTGGTGCTGGTTGACGGCGATCCCGCGAAGCGCATCAGCGACGTGCGTCGCCCCGTCCTCGTGATCAAAGACGGCGCGATTTACGAGCCCGCTGCTCTGTACAAGGCGCTCGGCGTCAAACCCTAGCCCGCGTAGGACACGGCGCACTCGGAACCCGGCTCCTCGACGACTCGTTGCTTGGATAGCGAGTCGTAGAGGAGCTTTGTCAAATGTTCTCGAAGAGAAGCGTATTAACCATCGCCGCAGTTGCCGCGATGGGTCTTGCAGGCTGCGCGACGACGAGCGGTAACTTGGCGAGCTCAGCAGAGCGGCTGGAGCGCAGCGCCGCTGAGTTGCAGCGAGATGCGCGCAATGACGGCAGCGGCAACTACTATCGTGACGCACAAGCGTTCGCAGCCGAAACGCACGACTTCCGTCAGACGCTCGCGGACCGGCGCGCCGATGGCCCCGATATCCAAGAGGCGTTCCGCGACTTGTCGGGCCGCTATCACGCGCTGCGCGACGAAGTGGAGCGCTCGCGCAATCGCGACGTCGAGCTGGACTTCAAGCCGGTGACCGAAGCGTATCTGGACGTCGAGCGCGAGATGCGTCGCGTCGGCACCCGCGATCGCTACGCACGCGACTGATTTCCGCTGCAGTAATTCGCAGTAAGTGCCGGTGAGAGCGCACAGCGTTCTCTCCGGCATTTTTTTGTTCTGCTGACGCAGTTCTTACACGGGCTTTTTTGCCGTTCTTTTTTATCTCACGGCGCAGTCAGAGAGCGCGGATTTTTTCGCCGTGCCGCATGGAGTATAAGCGCTGCTCCTCATCACGCGGGAGAAGGCCATGAAAGACGGAGAAGAGTCGCAGGGGCGTAGCGAGGAAACGCAGTCGCAGGCAGGCATCGATCGTCGTTCCTTTCTGCAAGCCGGCGCGTTGGCTGCCGGGGCGGCGCTCGCACCGCTCGCTGCCGGCGCACAGTCCGACGCTGCAGCTTCGCAGGATTTCAACGCGCTCAGCGGCGATCGTGACGATGTCGCGAACGCGAGCATCGCGAAGCTGCAGCAGCTCATGTCGTCGCACCGGCTCAGCTCGCAGGAGCTGCTGGAAATCTATCTGCGCAGGATCCAGCTGATCGACAAGGGACTCGATCTGCGCGCGATCATTCAACTGAATCCCGATGCGCGCCGCATCGCTGCCCAGCTCGATCAAGAGCGCCGGCGCAGCGGCTCGCGCGGTCCGTTGCACGGCATTCCGATTCTGCTGAAAGACAACATCGACACCGGCGATCGGCAGCAAACGACAGCCGGCTCGCTCGCTCTCGCTGGTGCTCCTGCGCTCCAGGATGCAACCGTTACGAAGCGGCTGCGCGATGCTGGCGCAGTGATCATCGGTAAAGCCAATCTCAGCGAGTGGGCGAACTTCCGCGGCTTCCAGAGCTCGAGCGGCTGGAGCGGCGTGGGCCGCCAGTGCCGCAATCCGCACATTCTCGATCGCAATCCGTGCGGCTCTAGCTCCGGCTCCGGCGCTGCTGTCGCGGCCGCGCTCACTGCTGCCGCGCTCGCGACGGAAACCGATGGCTCGATCGTGTGCCCGGCAGGGCAAAACGGTGTCGCCGGTATCAAGCCGACGGTTGGACTCACGAGCCGCGCTGGCGTCGTGCCGATCTCGCACACGCAGGACACAGTCGGCACACACGGTCGCTCGCTCGCTGATGCAGCTGCGGTGCTTGGTGCGCTGACTGGCCCGGACTCGCGCGATCCGCAGACGGCTGCGAGCGCGGGGCATTTCTTCCGCAACTATAGTCAGTTCATAAATGCCAACGGCCTGCGTGGCGCGCGCATCGGTGTCGGACGGCAGTTCACGGGCGTGACGCCGGAGACCGATGCGATCTTCGAGGACTCCTTGCAAGTCATGCGGGATGCCGGCGCGACGCTCGTCGACGTCGAGATTCCGACGTTCGACGAGTTCAACGCCGATCAGTCCGAGATCATCGTGCTGATCTTCGAGTTCAAGCGCGACTTGAACGCGTACCTCGCGACGCGTTCCGGCGTGCCGGTGCGCACGCTTGCCGACGTGATTCAGTTCAACCTCGATCACGCCGACGAGGAGCTGAAGTTCTTCGGCCAGGAGCTGATGGAGCTGGCCGAGGGCGATGCATTCACCGAAGCGGAATATCAGCAGGCGCTGATTCGCGGGCCGCAACTCGCGGGACCGCAGGGCATCGACGCGACGCTCGCTGCGAACAACGTGCAGGCGATCGTCGCACCGACCAACACACCGGCGTGGCCGACGGACCTGATCAACGGCGATGCGTTCCTGTTCGGCAGCTCGGGCTTTGCGGCGGTCGCGGGCTATCCGCTCGTGACCGTGACCGGCGGGTTCGCGTTCGACTTGCCGGTCGGCATCACGTTCATGGCTTCAGCGTGGAGTGAGCCGACGTTGATCCGACTCGCGTCCGGCTTCGAGGCGCGGGCTGATGTGCGGCGTCGCCCGCGGTTCCTGCGCACGTTCAATCCGGACGGCAGGAGCCACGGACACAACAAGGGTCGTTCGATGGATGCGCTGGCCGCGCGCGGCGCGAGCAGCGCGATGCAACGTCACGCAG
Organism: uncultured Steroidobacter sp.; assembly: GCA_902826315.1. Classification (GTDB taxonomy): domain Bacteria; phylum Pseudomonadota; class Gammaproteobacteria; order Steroidobacterales; family Steroidobacteraceae; genus Steroidobacter. Next base: position 13,409 of record CADEEJ010000009.1, on the reverse strand, counting down.
CGCGCCTGGATTCCTTCCTGGTACCGCGGCTGCGCAAGCCGACGTACCTCTGAGGCGGCGGCCCATCTTCCCCTCCCCCGGTCGCCGGGGGAGGGCAGGGTGGGGGCGCTCACTGCCCCGCTGACTGCCGCTCCGTGAACAGCTCTTCCTGCGACGGACCCTTCTGCTTGTCCGCGCCCTCTTCCTTCACGTTGCGATAGCGGATCACGCCGAAGATCATCTCGTCCCAGGTCTGCTCGCCCCACGTCACCTCGCGGTTCGGATCGGGGTTCGCCTTGTTCTGGGTCGAGTTGTCGTACCACTGCGTGTACACGATGCGAGTGCCGGCCGGTACCTGCATCGGCTTCGCCAGTTCATACGTGCCCTGCCAGTTGAAATCGTAGGCAGGAACGTTCAGCAGCGTCTGCTGCTTGCCGTCCGGGTAGTACGCGACGAAGCGCGACGCCTTGCCGCGGTAGTGCGCGTGCGGATGCAGCGTGTAGAGGATCGAGTCGGCCTTCACTGTCTGCTCGGCCGTTTCCTCGTGCAGCTTCGTGTTCGCCGGGATGCGCAGCTTGCTGTTCGCGAACACGAGGCTGCGGAACATGTAGTCCGGCTTGTCCGGGCGGAAGTACAGGCCCATCTTCGTGCGATCGACCAGCTCCTTGCCGTTCGACGTGTAGTGCACCTGGAAGTGGAACGTCGACTTGGCCGGCAGCAGGATGCCGGCTTCCGGCGGCAGCAGCAGCGGCTCGACGCCTGGTACGTAGTTGTTCAGGCTGATCGCGCCGCGCCGCTCGGCGCCGCCCGCCGAAGCGATGATGTGATGGACGGCGGCGCGCTGGCCCGGCAGCCAGTCCATCGCACGCACCCACACGTCGTGATCGAGCGGGTTCTCGACCTTCAACATCTGATACGGAATCGTGCCGGTCGCCGGCACTTTGAACTCCGGCAACTCGACGATCAGGTCGGGCTTGCCGAGCGGCCACTCCGGCCAATCCTTTTTCTGCGAGAGCAGCGGATCGGGACCTGTGCCGCGCGGCGCGTCGGCTTCGATCCAGTGCACGAGCGTGCGCGCCTGTGCGGGCGACAACCCGCGATCGTTGCTGAACACGCTGTAGTGCGGATCGACGTCCCACGGCGGCATGCGCTGCGTGCGCACGACTTCGCGGATCATCGGCGCGAAGCCCTTGATCATCTCGTAGCTCGTCATCTGCCACGGGCCGATGCCGCCGGTGCGATGGCAGGCCACGCACTTGTCCATCAGCAGCGGCGCGATCGTCTTCTCATAGGAGATGCGTGCGTGCTCTGCGGTCTTCGCGCGCTCGGGCATCTTGATCGCACACCCGGCGACCTGGCTGGCCTTCGGTGCGGCATTGCCCGCAAGCATCGCGTCGAGCGCTGCCGGGACGGCGCCGACACCGCCGCGATACGCCACCTTCCAGCCCTGCGGATTTGCGATCAGCACTTCGCCGTTGCGCGTGAGGCCGAGCCCTTCGCCGATCAGCTGCGTCTCGTCGACGAGCACCGGCATGCCTTGCGACGTGTGCGTGGCGACGGTCGGCCGCGTCGTGGCCTCACCGCTCCCCGGCAGATTCGAGTTGATCTGCAGGAACGTCACACCTTGGGATTCGTATTTCGCACGCAGGCCTTCGAGCGTCGCGGCAGCTGCCTGCGAGTCTTTGCACTGCGAGCCCTGGGCCAGCAGCACGACCGCCTTCGCGTCCGACAGGTAATACAGTTCGTGCGAGGCGCCCTGCTGATCGGTCAACCGGAAGTTGTCGAGCACGTCGGGCGAGGCGAGCGCGAGCATCGGAACGTTCGAGGCCAGCGCGGCGACGACTGCGATGTGACGCATCCTGTGCATGGAACCACCTTGCGAGAAAGCCAAAACCGTCGGCGCAAAGTGTGCGAGGCGCGCGCCGGCCTGTCTATGACGCTGCGCCGCTTCTGCGGACCGCTTGATAATTCTTGTGCATGCGCGCGCTTACGGCGGGAGCGACATCGTTACAATCGCATCGGTTTCGCAGCGGCGCGCGGGTTGTTTCTGCACAGCGGCCCGGCCCGGCGAAAGGAGGGTTTTGTGAAGAAGGGGATGGTGCTTCTGACCCTGGCTTCGGCAGCGCTGCTCGCAGCGCCTGCTTTCGCCGGTGACTATCGCGTGCCGCGTCTGCCGGACGGCGCGCCGGACCTGCAAGGCGTGTGGACCAATGCAACGGCTACGCCGGTCGAGCGAGCGCCGGAGTTGGGTGATCGCCGTGCATTCACCGAGCAGGAAGCTGCAGCGATCAGCAAGGCAGCGATCGCGCAAGTCGAAGCCGACGCGGCGCCGAGCGACCCCAACAAGAAGATCGAAGCGACCACCTCGTTGCCGCCAGTAGGCAACTACAACCTGTTCTGGACCGACCGCGGCATGACTGTCGCGAACATCGGCGGCGAGTGGCGGACATCGATGATCATCGAGCCGTCGAACGGGCGCATTCCGCCGCTGACTGCAGCCGGTCAGCAACGCACTTCCGCGCGCGCCGCGCGCAATCCGAACGACGGTCCGGAAGGACGCGCGCTCGGCGAGCGCTGCCTGTTGTCGTTCGGCTCGGCCTCGGGTCCGCCGATGCTGCCGGTCATGTACAACAGCTACTACCAGATCGTGCAGTCGCCCGGTTACGTAGTGATCCTCGTCGAGATGGTGCACGACGCGCGTATCATCCGAATTCAGGATCAGCACACACCGGGCGGCATCAAGAAGTGGATGGGCGACTCCGTCGGACATTGGGACGGCGACACGCTGGTGGTCGAGACGCGCAACTTCCGTCCGGAGCAGAGCTTCCGCGGCTCGTCGGAGGGCGCAGTCGTGACCGAGCGCTTCACGCGCGTTGCCAAGGACAAGATCGTCTATCGCTTCACGGTCGACGATCCCGCGACATTCACTGCGTCGTTCACGGGCGAGCTGCCGTTCGCTTCCGTCGATGCCAACATCTACGAGTACGCGTGCCACGAAGGCAACTACGCGCTGCCCGGCATCCTCTCCGGTGCGCGCGAGGCCGAGAAGGAATGATCGGCGCGCTACGCCGGCTGCTGCTCGTCGCGCTCGCGCTCGCCTTCGCGTTGCCGGCAACGGCGAGTGTCGTCGTGACTCGCGAGTTCGATTCGCCCGCGCTGAAGCGCAAGTGGTCGTATGCGGTTTATCTGCCGGACGGCTACGAAACATCGACGCTGAGCTACCCGGTCCTCTACCTGCTGCACGGTCACAACGGCGGCCTGTACGACTGGTCGAATGCCGGGCACATCCAGTCGACCACCGATGCGCTGATTGCACACGGCGAGATACCGCCGGCGATCATCGTCATGCCGGATGCAGGCTCGACCTGGTACGTCGATCGCAAGGAGCAGATGGAAACTGCCGTGATCCAGGATTTGCTCGGCGACGTGCAACGCACCTTCCGGGTCATCGATGCGCGCAACGGCCGGCTGGTCGCCGGACTGTCGATGGGCGGCTACGGCGCGCTGCGCTTCGTACTGAAGTATCCCGAGAAGTTCGCGGCCGCCGGGCTGTTGTCCCCCGCTGTATACGACCCCGAGCCGCCGCAGGCGTCGGGCGCGCGCAAAGCAGGCGTCTTCGGCGCTGGTACGTCCGGTGCTGGCGAGTTCGACGCCCAGGTGTGGAAAGAGCTGAATTATCCGGCGCTCTGGGACGCCTTTCTGGCGAAGAAAATTGCCGTGCCGATGTACATCAACTCCGGCGATGACGACGACTATTTCATCGAAGCGGAGGCAACGCGGCTGTATTCCCTGCTGCGCAAGAACGGGCAGCCAGCCGAGCTGCGCATCGTCGACGGCGCCCACCGCTGGCCGGTCTGGGAAAGCACGATCGGGGACGCCATGCGCTATGTCTTCCGCTATGCCGCCCGGCCGGCCCTGCCGACAATGGATGCGAAAGCGCGCAAATCGCGCTAGCCTCACGCCGGTAAACGTCTGACAGGTCGGATGTTCCGCCGGGAACATGCGCGTGTCGGCGCTGTTTCATGGAAGTCCCCGGTGCGTGGCCCGAGCCGCGTCCGCCGATCAACTACACGAAGAGCGTTGCAATGACCAAGCTGGAAAAAGAGCTCAAGCGCGAGATCGCCATCGACGACAAGCCGTACGTGGTGACCATTTCGCCGCAGGGTTTGAAGCTGACCGAGAAGGGCCGGCGCAAAGGCCAGGAATTGAGCTGGAAGGATCTCGTGAGCGGCGACGCCGCTCTCGCCACGGCGCTCAACGCGTCGGTGGAGACCGCCAGCTCCTGAGTCCGGGTGCCGGGTTCAAGAACGGCCCATAAGTCAGCAGTGCAGCACGCAGCTTGATCGCTTCATGCTGCGTCGCTGAGTTTTGGTCCGTTTTTTAACCCGGCACCAGGCTCTTGCGGCGCGCCCACAGCAGGTAGATCGCGAGACCGATCGCGTTCCAGATCAGTACGGAGTATTTCGTCCGGGTCTGCAGGCTGTCGAACAGATACAGGCAGCCGAGCACCGCGACGATTCCGATGATCCACGTCGTGACGGGTCCGAACATGCGCGGATGCTGCGGGTGAGTCTTGCGGGTGACCATCATGCATACCGCGACGGCGATGAACGCGATCAGCGTTCCCGCATTCGCGACTGCCGCGATGTTCTGCAGCGGCACGAACGCCGCGATCAGCGCGACGATTACGCTCGTGATGAACGTCATCAACACCGGCGTGCCGAAGCGCGGATGCACTTTGCTGAGCCGTTGCGGCAGCAGTCCGTCGCGCGCCATCACGAAGAAGATGCGCGACTGGCCGTACATGAACGCCATGATCACCGTCGGCAGCGCGATCACAGCGGCCGTCGCGATCAACGTCGCCGCAGCCGGATGATTCAGGCCGCGCAGGACCATCGCCAGCGGTTCGGTGCTCTTGGCGAGATCCTGGTAATTCGAGCCACCGAGCGCAGCAGCGGCGACGATCATGTACAGGAACGTGCACAGGACCATCGAGCCGATGATGCCGATCTTGAGATCGCGCTTGGGATTCTTGGTTTCTTCCGCCGCCGTCGAGACCGCGTCGAAGCCGTAGAACGCGAAGAAGATGATCGCCGCAGCGGCCATGACACCTTGTTTCGTGCCGTCCGCTATCTCCGTCGAGCCATAGCCGAACGGCGCGAACGGCTCGAAGTGGTCGGCGCTGAAAGCAGGCAGCGCCAGCGCGACGAAGATTGCGAGCGCGACCAGCTTGACCGCCACGAGCACCAGGTTGACGGTGGCGCTTTCGCGCGAGCCGATGGCGAGCAGCCCGGCGACGGCGAGCGAGATCACGATCGCCGGCACGTTGACCAGTCCACCGGCGCCCGGTCCGGCCAGTAACGCCTCGGGGATCGGCCAGCCGGCAGCGCGAATGACACCGGCCGCGTAGCCTGACCAGCCCACCGCGACAGCGCTGCACACGACCGTGTATTCGAGGATCAGCGTCCAGCCCACGATCCACGCGAGCAGCTCGCCGAGCGCGACGTACGTGTACGTGTACGCGCTGCCGGCCATCGGCATCATCGTCGCCATCTCGGCGTAGGCGAGCGCGGCCGCGGCGCAGACGATACCGGCGACGACGAACGACAGGATCACCGCCGGCCCCGCCATGCCGGCGCCGACGCCGGTGAGCGTGTAGATGCCGGTACCGACGATGCCGCCGACGCCGAGCCCGACCAGGTGCACCCAGCTGAGCGTCGGTTTCAGCGCGCTGTGCGTGTCGCGCGTCGTCGCCGCCTCGAAGCTCTTGGTGCGATTCCAGAAGGCCATGCAGCGCTCCCCTTTAGATTATTTGTCGCCCATCCGCGGGCCGAGAACATATCATGCCGACCCGATGACCGAGGCACTTCCGCGCCGGCTGATCGTGATGGCACTCGAGCTCGAAGGGCAGGGCGTTTTCGAGCGGCGCGGTATACCGGTGCTCTATTGCGGCGTCGGCAAGGTGAATGCCACGCATGCCTTGACGCGCCGGCTCGCCGACTATCGCCATGCTGGTCACGCCCTGCCGCACGTCATCAACTTCGGCACTGCCGGCAGCAGGCGCCATCCCACCGGCACCGTCGTCGAATGCGGCGCATTCGTTCAGCGTGACATGGACGTGAGCGGCCTCGGTGTGCCGCTCGGCACGACGCCGTTCGATGGCGACGTGCCCGCGCGACTGGAATTTCCAGCTGTCTTTCCGCAATTGCCGTCCGCGGTCTGCGGCACCGGCGATTCGTTCGCCACGACCGAGTGCGCAGTCGAGTGCGACGTGCTCGATATGGAAGGCTACGCGCTCGCCAAGGTATGCTGGCTCGAACGAACGCGCTTCACCGCAGTCAAATGCGTGACCGACGGCGCCGACCACGCGGCCGGCGCAGACTGGCAAAGCAACCTGCACCACGCGGCCGAGCGCTTCCTGCAGCTCTACGAACACCTCGAGGAGAACGACTCATGACTGCCCGCAACGTTCTGCGTGCGCTGCTGCTGTGCGCCGCCGCTTTCTCCGCCTCGCTGTCTGCAGCCGAGGCGCCGCTGAAGATCGGCATCGTCGGCACCGGCAACATCGGCGGCGCGCTCGCGACGCATTGGGCGAAAGCCGGCCACGAGCTGGTCATCTCTTCGCGTCATCCCGAGGAGCTGCAGGAGCTCGCGAAGTCGCTCGGGCCGAAGGTCCGCGTCGGCACGCCGAGCGAGGCGGCAAAGTTCGGCGACGTGATCCTGCTCTCCGTGCCGTACAAGGCAACCCCGCAAGTCGGCCGCGACCTCGCGAACGATTGGAAGGGCAAGATCCTGCTCGACACGGGCAACCCCTATCCGTTTCGCGACGGCGAGATGGCCACCGACGCGCGCAAGCGCGGCACCGGTGTGACTTCCAAGGAATTCCTGCCGGGCGTGCGGCTGGTGCGCGCGTTCAATGCAATCAACGAGAGCAACCTCAAGAGCGACGCGAACCGCAAGGGCGGGCTGGTTGCGATCCCGTTGGCGAGCGACGACGCGGAAGCGCTGAAGGTCGCTGAGCGATTGGTGCGCGATGCCGGGTTCGATCCGGTGGTCGTCGGCGGACTGGCACGTGCGCGCGAGTTCGACGTCGGTACCAAGGTCTACACAGAGGTGCTCACGGCGAAACAGCTGCGCGAGGCACTTGGACTGAAATGAGAATTCGAGTCGCCGCGGCCGTTGCCGCAATCGTCATCGCTGCAACGGCCGCAGCGGCGGATCGACAGGATCCGCACCAGCTCGCGCGCGATCTGTTCAAGGAGCTGATCGAGATCAAGACCACGGAGTCGGCGTTGGGCTCGACGCCCGCCGCCGAGGCGATGGCACAGCGGCTGCGTGCAGCCGGCTTCGCAGCGCAGGACGTGCACGTTGTCGGGCCGGGCGGCCGCAAGCAGAACATGGTCGCGCGGCTCAAGGGCACGGGGCGCAAGAAGCCGGTGCTGTTGATCGGCCATCTCGACGTGGTCGAAGCGCTGCGCGAAGACTGGACCGTCGATCCGTTCGTGTTCCTGGAGAAAGACGGCTATTTCTACGGCCGCGGCACGCAGGACATGAAGGACGGCATCGCCATCATGATGACGACGCTGCTGCGCTATCACGCCGAAGGCTACAAGCCCGACCGCGACATCATCCTGGCGCTGACGGCGGACGAGGAGGGCAGCAACGCGAACGGCGTCGACTGGCTGCTGAAGAACCGCCGCGATCTCGTCGATGCGGAGTTCGTGCTGAATCACGACGGCGGCGGCGTGATCGTCGAGAACGGCAAGGTCGTGCAGGTCGATCTCACGGCGAGCGAGAAGGTCTACGCGGACTTCGACCTGACGGTGACCAACCCCGGCGGCCATAGCTCCGTGCCGCCGCGCGAGAATGCGATCTACAGTCTGGCGCGCGCACTCGACCGCGTGGCGGAGCACGACTTCGCGTTCGAGTTGAACAATGTCACCCGCGCGTACTTCGAGCACATCGCCAAGCGATCGGACGCCACGTACGCCGGTGTCCTGCGCGGGCTTTTGCAAACCCCACCGGATCCGCAGGCGTTGCAGCAGATCTCGCAAGACGCGATCTACAACGCAATCGTGCGCACGACCTGCGTCGCGACGCGCTTGTCGGGCGGCCACGCGAACAATGCTTTGCCGCAGACGGCTCGTGCGAACGTGAACTGCCGCATCTTGCCGGGACATTCGCCGGAAGAAGTGCGGCAGGAGCTGGTGCAGGCGATCGCCGATCCGACCGTCAAGGTGCGCTACTTCAACTTCCTCACGGAGCAGCTCGACGATGTGGCGCCGAACGTGCGCGGTTACGCGCCGCCGCCGCTGCGCCCGGATGTGCTGAAGCCGCTGGAGCGGGTCGCGGCGAAGATGTGGCCGGGCGCGCCCGTAGTGCCAAGCATGTCGGTGGGTGCATCGGACAGCATCTACACCAACGCGGCCGGCCTGCCGACGTACATGGTCAGTGGCTCGGCACTGGCCCGCGACGACGTCCGGGCGCATGGCCAGGACGAACGCATGGGCGTACAGGCGTTCTACAGCGCGGTGGACTTCTTCTACGAATATTTGAGAGCAGTAGTGTCGTACAAGTGACGGCGCGTTCGCGCCGTCATCCCCGCGCAAGCGGGGATCCACACCCCGCGACGGATGGATCCCCGCCTGCGCGGGGACGACGAACCTAACGCTTCGTCGCTTTGAACGCCAACAGCACGTTCCCCGCAAGCTGCCCGAACATCCCGTAGCCCGAGTTCACGAACAGATAGCCGTTCGCTGCCG
>CADEEJ010000009.1:0-4568 GCA_902826315.1 uncultured Steroidobacter sp. | reverse complement strand
AGCTGCCCGAACATCCCGTAGCCCGAGTTCACGAACAGATAGCCGTTCGCTGCCGTGATCGACGCGCTGTCGATCGATCCGCCGCGCGCTTCGACGCCGTTGATGGCCTCGAACGTGCGCGCCGTATCGAACTGGAACAGCACCTCACCCGTCTTCGCATCGAACGCGCGCAGGAATCCGTCGAGGCTGCCTTCCACGACAGCGTCGTCGATCACCGCCGGCGCCGCCGACAGGCCGATATTCGTCGCGCAACTCTTCACTCGCGTCTGACGATCGCCGCTGCAGTCCGGCGTCGCCGTGTACGTCCACAGCACTTCGCCCGTGTCGACCTTCACCGCATGCATGCCGGGCTTCTGCGGCGTGCCGTCCTTCGGCGCAGTGAAGCCGTACGGCCGATTGATCGGCGCGAACACGCGCTCGCCGTCCGACGCGATGCCCCAGTGAATGCCGCCGAGCGGCGAGCCTTCGCCGAAGTCCTGGCGCCACACGAGCTTGCCGCCGTTGTCCGGGTCGAGCGCCCAGACGGTGCCGGCTTTCTGGCCGGCGAGCAGGATGTCCTTGCCGTCCGAGCGCGTCGCGATGATCACCGACGCGCCGAAGTCGACGTCGCGGAACACCGTTTCCTTCGGACAATTGAGGCCTTTGCGATTGCGCCCGCAACCGCTCAGGAAGATGTCGTTCTCGGTCGCCTGGAACGTCCACTTCAGCGAGCCGTCTTTCAGATCGATCGCGAGAATCGCATCCGTCGTCGGTGCCGCAGGCTCGGAAGTTGCTTCGCCGGTGCCGACGTACAGCACGCCACGCTTGGCGTCGATCGCCGGTGACGTCCAGATCGGCGCGCCGGACGGACCCCAGAGCATCTTGCCGTCGCCGCGATCGCGCACCGGCTTCGCATCTTCCATCGTGTGCGCAGTCCAGATCGTCTTGCCGGTGCGCGCGTCGAGCGCTTTCACCGCGCCGTGACTCTTGCAGCACTCGTGATCGTCGTTGCCGCCGAGCGAGATCTCGTACTGCGAGATCGGCACGTACACGCGATCCTCGTGCAGCACCGGCGTGCCCGTCGTGAGCGACAGCGGATGCAGGCCGACCGCCTGCACCCAGATCTGCTTGCCGGTCAGCGCATCGACCATGTGGACGTTCGCGCCGAGATCGCCGAACACCAGCACCTTGCGCTTCGAGCCCGGCAACTCGCCGTAGCCCGCGCTCGTGCGCAGCGGCACCTGGTTTTCGTAGACCCAGCGCACGCACGGCGGTCCGTCGATGTCGATCGCGAACAGCCGCGCCGAATCCGGCACCGGCAGGAACAGCGTCTTGCCGACGATCGCCGGTTGCGAGCGCATCGCAGTCGCTTTCGGGAAGGCGAACGCCCACGCGAGCTCGAGCTTGCCCATGTCCTGCGTGCGCAGGCCCGCCTGCTCTGCCGTCAAGTGACGATGATTCTTCTTGTCGAAGCCGAAGCCGATGACGCTCGGCTCCGCGCTGAGGTCAATCTTGCCGCGGCTCGCCGGGCACATCGCCTTTGCGACCCAGTCGTCGCGCGTTACTTCGCGGCCGACCAGGAAGTCGATGACGTCCGAGCGCTCCTGCGCACTCAGCGCCGAAGCTTGCGCCTGCATCTTGCCTTGCGTGAGCGCGTAGCTGATCGTCTGGTAGCGCATCGCCTTGAGCGTGTCGAGCGACGGCGAGCGTGTCGCCTCGGGATTGTTGTGGCATGCGGCGCACGTGCGATCGTAGACCGCCTTGCCCGGATGATCGGTGGTCTGCATGCCCATCGCGGCTTGTGCCGCAGCCATCGCCTGCGGATTGCCGATCGCGGGTGTTTTCGACGGCGAGCTCGCCGGCTCCGAGGCAGGCTGCGGTTGCGCGCATGCGCCGAGCAGCAAGGCAGCGAAGAGTACGTTCCAGGCTCTGGCGATCATTCTTCTGTCTCCCCCGCGGAATCTGTGGCGCTATTACAGGCAAGCGCCGGCGTCCTGACAAACAAGAATTGTAGGCGATGGATGCGGTAGAGTCGCGCGCATGGGCGCGAACGCGATTCTCCGCTATCTCGCCATCCCGCTGCGGACCGCGCCGCTGTTGCTCATCGGCACGTTCAGCGTGCTGCTGGTGGTGGCGTTCATGTCGCGGTTCACCGGCATCCCGCTTGCCCTCATCCTGCTGTCCTGGTTCAGCAAGTACGCCTTCGTGGTGATGGATTCTCTCGCCGACGGCGTTGTCGAGCCGCCGACGCTGTCGATCGAGATGGTCAACCCGCTTTCCGAGCAGCGCCCGGTGCTCCTGCTGCTGATGTGCATCGGCCTGTACTTTGCAGCTGAATGGGCGGGCCAGTGGATCGGGCAGCGCGGCGCACTCGTGCTGCTGTTCGCAGTGGGCGTGACGCTGCCGGCCGTCGTCGCCGTGCAGGGCGCGACGGGCACGGTCGTGCAATCCCTGAATCCGCGCCGCGTGCTTGCCCTGATCGGCAGATTGCGCGGCGACTACGTGCTGATCCTTGGCTTCATCGCGCTCGTCTGGTTCTTCTCGCGCTTCGTGGTCGAATCGGACATCGGCGACAGGCTGCCGCTCGTGTTCCGCATCGCGCTGCTCATGTACGCATGGCTCGCGCTGTTCTCGCTGATCGGCGGCGTGCTGTACGAGCGTCGCGACGACATCGGTCTCGATGACGTGCACACGCCCGAGCATTGGGATCCGGGCGAAGGCGCTGACGACGAGCCCGATGAACGAGCGCGCGATCGCGAGATCGATCGCATCTACGCGGAATGGCGCGGCGGCGCGCATGCCAACGCCTGGAAAACCGTGATGGCGCTCGTCAATCAGAGCGGCGACCAGGTCGCCGAATTGCGCTGGCTCGAGCAGCGCGCGGCGCAGTGGCCCGATGGCCGGCTCGCCGATCGCCTCGCCCGCGAATTGTTGCCGCGCCTGCTGGCCAAGCGCAGCACGGGCGAGGCACTCGATCTGGCGCGCGAAAGATTGAAAAAGGATGCGCGCTTCAGGCCCGCCAGCAGCGCCGACCTGCTGACCCTGGTCCAGCTGGCACGAATGTCGGGAGATCGCGCGACGGCACGGCTGCTGCTGCAGGATTTCAGCAAGCTCTATCCGGACGATCCCGCACAGGCGATGGTCGATCGCCTCAACACGCAGTTGCAGTAGAAAAGGTTCCATCGCAGTGCGCATCGCATGAACTGCGACCTGCGTCGAAGAACTGCGTGCCCGTGGCATTAAACATATACACCTTCGTGCGTACGACGCACACACAGGGTGGCAAGCCGGTATGCGTACTCATCTGCATTTCGCTGCAGCGCGCGTGGTCGCCTTGGTCGCGGCGATCGTGTGTCTGCCGGCTCTCGCGGATCCGCCGGAGCATGCCAAGGCTCATGGCTGGCGCAAGAAGCACGATCCCGCGTATGTCGGCTACACCGGCAAGGGTTGGGAGCGCGACTACGGAATCGTCGCAGGGCGCTGCAATCGCGACGACATCGGCACTGTGATCGGTGCGGTGGTCGGCGGCGCGATCGGCTCGAAGGTCGGGGAAGGATCGGAGCGCGCCGTCGCAATCGTCGTCGGCTCCGTGCTCGGCGCGGTGATCGGCCGCGAGATCGGGCGCGATCTCGACGACCGCGATCGTGCTTGCGTCGGCCATTCGCTGGAACTGGTCAAGGTCGGGCAGAAGGTGCGCTGGACCAACGAGCAGACCCGCGTCGGCTACCTCCTCACGCCGCTCGCCGTGGTCAAGGGCGACCCGAGCGATTGTCGTCGCTACACGCTCCAGGCGACGCTCGATGGCCGCTCGCGCACGTCCGAGGGACGGGCCTGTCGCACCGGCGAGGGGACCTGGGCGATCAAGTAGCCCGCAGAATGCGCTAAGCTCCGGCACTTTCCCGCGGGGATGTGCTGGAGCGTGTCGTGTCGTTCTACGGCTTGCTGATTTTTTCTTCGGTCTACCTCTTGGCGGTTGCGACACCGGGTCCCGGCGTCGCGGCCGTAATTGCCCGTTCGTTGGCGCGCGGCTCGCAGGGCGCGGTCGCGTTCATCGCTGGATTCCTGATCGGCGACCTGATCTGGTTCGCGGTTGCAGCGACCGGCCTGGCTGCGCTCGCGCAGACCGCGCAGATGGTGTTCGTCGTCATCAAGTACGCCGGTGCCATCTACTTGCTCTATCTGGCGTATCGCCTATGGACCGCGCCGCCGGCCGTCGCTCCCGAGCACGACCCGGTCGATACCGGACAGAAGCCGTTGCAGCTGTTCCTCGGCAGTCTCGCGTTGACGCTCGCGAATCCGAAGACGGCGATCTTCTTCCTGGCGTTGCTGCCAACCGTCGTGCGGCTGGAAGAGCTGACGGTGGTCGGCTTCCTGGAAATCGTCGCCGTGATCTCGGTCGTGCTGCCGTTCGTGCTCGGCGGCTATGTGTTCCTCGCCGCGCGTGCGCGACGCATGTTCAAGAGTGAGCGGGCGGTCCGCACGATCAATCGCAGCACCGGTGCGGCGATGGCGTGTGCCGCGGTTGCCGTCGCGACGAGGTAGCAGCGTACGCGTACCCTTCTGCGCCTGCTGATCGCGGTCCTGCTTTC
>CADEEJ010000008.1:43931-49398 GCA_902826315.1 uncultured Steroidobacter sp. | reverse complement strand
CCTGCCGGTTCCACGCGAGGATGCGGTCGCCGGCGTCGATGGCGACATACGCATCCAGCGCGTTCTCCAGAATCTGCGCCGCCTGCCGTTCCCGCTCGGCCAGGGCGAGATCGGCGCGAATCCGCTCTTGCAGCCGCTGCCGGCTCAGCGCCAGAGCGTGCGCCAGCCCGGCGAGCAGCAAGGTGGTCGAGATGCCGCCGAGCACGATCCACGGGATCGGACTGCCCGTCAGCGTCAGCGGCGCTCCGGGGGCAGCGACGCGCAACGTCCACTCATGAGCCGCGAGCTGCATGTGCCGGGTTTCGGTCATGGAATCGGGCGGCACGGCGCTGCCAGCCCGAAAGAGCAGAGTCTCGGTGCTCGGCGCATTGCCGTCGAACACTTCCACGAGCGCGGAGCCCGCCGTCGCCGCGAGCGTCGAGCGGAAAAAATCCTCCGCGCGGAAGGGGCCGTACACGAACCCCCGCAGCGTCGCGCGCCGCTCGGCGACAGTCGCGGGCAGCGTCGGCGACGAATAGACCGGCAGGAACAGCAGGAATCCGGCCGTGCGCAAGCCGCGCCGCAAGTCCTGGACGAGTACGACCTTGGCCGACAGTGCCGGCGCGCCGGAATCCCGGGCGCGCTCCAGCGCCGCGCGCCGGCGCGGCTCGCTCATCAAGTCGTAGCCGAGTGCCAGGCGGTTGCTGTCGTCGAGCGGCTCCAGCAATACGACCCTGGTCGTGACCTGGCCGCCCTCTTCGGCACGCGCGGCGATCCCGACGCCCTGCAGACCGGGATAGACCGCCGCGAGACGCATCTGAGCGGTGAAGCGCTGCCAGTCATCGCGCTGGACCGGCCAGAAGGCGTCGAGCAGTCCGGCGCCGGCACGCAACAGCGCCTCGTAGGCGAGCAGACGATCGCCGATTGCGGATTCGATATCGGCCGTGAGGAGTTGCAGCTCGGCGCGCGCGCGTTGCTTTTCGCTTTCGATCGCCGAGCGTGCGGCGACCCAGGTGAGCGCGCCGCCGGCGAACAGGACCGCGCAGGTGAGGAGTGCGCCGGACAACCGCCGCAGCGCCGGCATGCGGCTGACGTGCAACGATTCGCCCCCGCTGCCCATGCGTGTCGAAGTATCGAGCACGATTCACGCAAACGGACATGCGAGGAAGTACGAAGATGGGTACACTCCGCGCGTGAACGGAGCCAAGCTCGCCGTCTATAGATGAATATTCCTGCTGCTGCCGCGCACGAGTCAGCATTCGAGATCCGATTCGGCCAGGTGGGCCTGGCGCAAATGCGGATCCGCAGCACCGACGCCGAAGCGGTGCAGGCCCAGCTGACGGCGCGTGTAGCGAGTGCTCCAGCCCTGTTCGAGCGCGCCGCGCTCTGCCTGGACCTCAGTTCCCTCGATCACGATATTTCCGCCGCGGAGCTGCGCGCGCTGCTGGATGCGGTTCGCCGCACCGGAATGCTGCCGGTCGGGCTCGCTCACGGCACGGCGATGGTCGATGCGCTCGCGCGCGAGCTCAGCCTGCCGGTTCTGACTCAATTCCGCGCGCAGAAGAGCTATGGCGCAGCCGTCGCCGCAGTGAAATCCGTGCCGCAACCGGCCGCACCGGCACCTGCCCCGGCAGCTACGCCAGCGGCAGCCGCTGCTCCCGCCGCGGAACCGCTCGTTGCCCTTCCGACGCTCATGCACCACCGCCCTGTGCGCTCGGGCCAGCGGATTTACGCGCGCAATCGCGATCTCGTCGTGACGAGCGCAGTCGGCGCCGGCGCCGAGGTGATGGCCGACGGTTGCCTGCACGTGTACGGCTCGCTGCGCGGCCGCGCGATGGCGGGCGTGCAAGGCGAAGTGAGCGCCCGCGTGTTCTGCCACGAATTCAATGCCGAGCTGGTGTCCATCGCCGGCGTGTTCCGTGTTTTCGAGACCATCCCGCCGGACCTGGCGGGCAAACCCGTGCAGGCGTGGCTCGACGGCGACGACCTGCGTTTTGGGAGGATAGGCCATGACTGAAGCGACTAGCGCAACCGACCTGGTGATCGACGAGACGTCCGAGGACGTGGCGGTAGCGCCCCCTCGTCCGGTCGAACGGTCGCGCGCAGCCGATGGACCAGCGGCTCGTAAAGAGGCGCGCACAGCCGAAATCATCGTGGTCACGTCCGGTAAGGGCGGTGTCGGCAAGACGACCACGTCAGCCAGCCTGGCGTGCGGTCTCGCTCGCCGCGGCAAGCGCGTGGCGGTCATCGACTTCGACATCGGCCTGCGCAACCTCGACCTCGTCATGGGTTGCGAGCGGCGCGTGGTCTATGACTTCGTGAACGTCATCAACGGCGACTGCACGCTGAAGCAGGCGCTGATCAAGGACAAGCGGATCGACACGCTGTTCGTGCTCGCCGCGTCGCAGACGCGCGACAAGGACGCGCTGTCGGCTGAAGGCGTGCGCCGTGTGCTCGACGACCTGAGCGCGGACGGCTTCGACTACATCATCTGCGACTCGCCCGCCGGCATCGAGAAGGGCGCGCACCTGGCGATGTACTACGCCGACCGTGCCGTGGTGGTGGTCAATCCGGAAGTCTCTTCGGTGCGCGACTCCGATCGCATCCTCGGGTTACTGGCGAGCAAGACGGAGCGCGCCGAGAAAGGCGGCAAAGGCATCATCGAGCACCTGCTGCTGACGCGGTACAGCCCGCGGCGAGTCGCGACGGGCGAGATGATGAGCGTCGGCGACGTGAAGGAGATCCTCGGCCTGGACGTGGTCGGTGTCATCCCGGAGTCCCCGGACGTGCTGACGGCGTCGAACGCCGGCACGCCGGTGATCCTGAATGCGGAGAGCGACGTGGCGCGCGCCTACGACGATGCAGTCACCAGGCTGCTCGGGGAGTCGGTGCCGCTGCGCTTCATCGAAGAACCCAAGAAGGGCCTGTTCGCCCGCATGTTCGGAGGCTGAGCACCATGGACCTGCTGTCAATTTTTCGCCGCAGGCCGCCGAGCGCGAACATCGCCAAGGAACGCCTGCGAATCATCGTGGCCCAGGAGCGCAGCACGCGCGGCGGCCCGGACTATCTGCCGGTCCTGCGCGCCGAGCTGCTGCACGTCATCCGCAAGTACGTGAACGTCGACGTCGAAGCGATCCAGGTCAACTTCGAGCGCGAGGGCGACCAGGACTTGCTGGAGCTGTCCGTCGCGCTGCCGGACAGACAGGTCGCGTCGGCATCGATGCCGGAGCCGGCCTGACCGAGGGTCAGGTTTCAGCCTGACTCCTACCGCTTCGCGCTGAGCGGCTCGGCCTTGTCGCCGAGCCCGCCGCCGACGGCGAGCGCGAGGTCGACCGTGTTCAGCAGCGCGTCGCGCTCCGCTGCCACCAGATCGATCTCGGCCGCGAACAAGCCGCGTCGCACGTCGAGCAAGTCGATGTATGCGATGTCGCCTTGGGTGTAGCGCAACTCCGCCAGCTCTGTCGCACGCGCCAGCGCCGCGACCTGCTCCGCGTTCGCATCCCGCACGCCTGCGATCAAGGCCTGACCCTGCAAGGCATCGAGCACCTCGCGGAACGCCGACTGCACGGTTCGCGCGTATTCGGCTTTCCGCTGCTCGCGAACCGCCTTGGCCCGCGTGACATTCGCGGCGAGCCGCCCGCCCTCGAACAGCGGCTGCACGATGCCGCCGGACGCCGACCACGCTTCCGCCGGCTTGGTGAACAAGTCGCCGAGCTCGGTGCTGATGGAGCCGAACAGGCCGGTGAGGCTGATGCGCGGGAACATCTCGGCACGCGCGACGCCGATGTCGGCCGCTGCCGATTCCAGCGAGGCCTCGGCGGCGCCGATGTCAGGACGCCGTTCCAGTACGGATGAAGGCAACGCCGCGGGCAAGGTCACCGCGCCCGGTAACGACACGCCCTGCACGGAGACGGCGGCGTCGACCAGATCCTTCGGCGAGCGTCCGAGCAAGATGCCGAGGGAATTGGTGAGCTGGACGACGTCGAGCTCGAGCTGGTGCACGGAAACCCGCGTCGCGGCCGCATCGGCCACCGCGCGCTTGAACGTGAACTCGTCGCTCTCGCCTGCGTCGAAGCGGACCTTTTCGAGCCGCACCGACTCCTGGCGCGTCGACAGCGTCTCGCGCGCACGGCCGAGCTGCTGTGCGGCTGCGATCAACCCGAAGTAACCGCGCGCGACCTCGCCGGTCAGGCTCAGTTTGGTCGCTTCGCGGCCATATTCGGTATTCAGCAACGCCGCGCGGGCCGACTCGGAAGCGCGCTGATAGCGGCCCCAGAGATCCAGCTCGAAGCCAACTGCGCCCTGCACCGTGTAGGTCGTCCGCTCCAGCTCCACGCCCGGGAAGTTGTTCACGAGCGAGCTGCTCTTCGAGCGCGTCGCGTCGCCTTCGAGGTCCAGGCTCGGCAGGCGATCCGCATTCACGATGCGCAGGCCGGCGCGCGCTTCCGCGACGCGGCCGGCAGCGACTGTGACGTCGGGATTGTGCGCGAGTGCTTCCTCGACCAGCCGATCGAGCGTCGGGTCGTGGAAGATCGTCCACCACGGATCCGGCAGCTGCACGGTTTCGGCGCCCTGGTCGGGCAGCGCGGCCGGCAGCGGCAGCTCCGGCTTCTGCGGGTCGACGCGCGACACGATGCAACCGCTCACCAGCGGCACGAGAGCACTCAGCACCCACAAACGACTACGCATTGGCTTCACTCACTTCGGTCCCGTGCTGCTCGCCTTTCTTGCGACGCAGGCCGGCGATCCAGCGGAAGAACAGCGGCACGAAGAAGGTCGCGATGAACGTCGCGGCCAGCATGCCGCCGATGACGCTGGTGCCGAGCGAATGGCGGCTGGCAGCGCCCGCGCCCGAGCTGATGGCGAGCGGCAGCACGCCGAAGATCAGGCACAGCGAGGTCATGATGATCGGACGGAAGCGCAGCTTCGCGCCCTCGACCGCGGCCTGCGCCAGCGGCATGCCCTCGTGATACTTCATCATCGCGAACTCGACGATCAGGATCGCGTTCTTCGCCGCGAGCCCGACCAGCGTCAGCATGCCGATCTGGAAGTAGATGTCGTTCTCCAGACCGCGCAGGAACACCGCCATGAACGCGCCGAACGCCGCGAACGGCACCGCGAGAATCACCGCGAGCGGCAACGTCCAGCGCTCGAACTGCGCGGCGAGGATCAGAAACACCATGAGCACGCCGAGCAGGTAGACGCCATTCGAAGCGCCGCCGCTCATTTTTTCCTGGTAAGCGGTGCCGGTCCAGGCGAACGTATAGCCACGCGGCAGCACTTCCTTCGCCACTTCTTCCATCGCTTGGATCGCATCGCCGGAGCTGTAGCCTTCGGCCGCGCTGCCCAGAATCTTTGCCGACGTGAACACGTTGAAGCGCTCGACGATCTCCGGGCCTTTCACTTCGCGGATGCTCGCCAGTGCCGTCAGCGGCACGAGCTCGCCCGATTTCGCCCGCACGTAGACGTTGCGGATGTCCTCGGGATA
>CADEEJ010000008.1:30943-43831 GCA_902826315.1 uncultured Steroidobacter sp. | reverse complement strand
CGCGACTGGATGTACATCTCGAAGCCGCCGATGTTGGACAGACCCTCGATCGGCGGCGGCTCGACCGCGAAGAAGAACGCATCCTTGACCTTCGAGCCGGCGGCCATCACCGCCTGCACGACCGCGCCGGGCGACTTCGAGTCGTCACCGGTGCGCTCGTCCCACGGCTTGAGCGGCACCCACACCAGGCCGGCGTTGGTCTTGAACGAGAACGTCAGCGGATCCATGCCCGACACGGACATCGCATTCGCAACGGCGGGATGCTCGCGCACTTCCGCGGTGACGGTATCGAACGCCTTGGTCGTGCGGCGCAAGGACGCTGCGTCCTGCAGCATGCCGATGACGAAGACGTAGCCCTGGTCTTCGGTCGGTGCGAGCGAGGTCGGAACCTTGTTGAACAGGCCGATGATCGCCACGATCATCACCGCGAACACGCCGGCCGCGAGCGCGCCACGCTTCATGATGAACTGCACGCCCTGCTCGTAACGCCCGGTCATCCGCGCGAACCAGTCGTTGAAGCGCTGCAGGATGCCGCTATGCACGAAGTCGTGATGACGCAGCATCAGCGCGCACAACGCCGGGGTGAGCGTCAGGGCGACGAAACCCGAGATCACGACCGACACCGAGATCGTCACCGCGAATTGCCGGTACATCTCGCCGACCAGTCCGCCCAGGAACGCGACCGGCAGGAACACTGCCGTGAGCACCAGCACGATGGCGATGATGGGCCGAGTGACCTCCTCCATCGCTTTCATCGTCGCTTCGGGCGCCGGCAGCTTCTCCGTCGTCATGATGCGCTCGACGTTTTCCAGCACGACGATCGCATCGTCGACGACGATGCCGATCGCCAGCACCATGCCGAACAGCGTCAATATGTTGATGGAGAAGCCGAACAGGTACATCGCCGCGAACGTGCCGATCAGCGACACGGGGACGGCGAGCATCGGGATGACGGTGGCGCGCCAGTTCTGCAGGAACAGCAGCACGACGAAGAACACCAGGATCATCGCTTCGATCAGCGTCTTGACGACTTCCTTGATCGAGATCTTCACGTACTGCAGCGTGTCGTACGGAATCGTGTACGCCATGCCCTTGGGGAAGTCGGCCTGCAGCTCTTGCAGACGTGCGTTGATCGCGCCGCCGGTCTGCAGCGCATTCGCGCCGGGCTGCAGGAAGATCGCGATCGGCACCGTCGGCTGCCCGTTGAGTTTCGGCGCCGAGTTGTAGGTCTGCGCGCCGAGCTCGACGCGCGCGACGTCCTTCAGCCGCACGATCGAGCCGGCGTCGGTCGTGTGCACGACGATCTGCTCGAATTCTTCCGGCGTCGCGAGCCGGCCCTGCGCCTGCACCGAGAACGTGAAGTCGACGGCCTCGTTCATCGGCTCGACGCCGACGCGGCCGCCGGCGAACTGCGAGTTCTGCGCACGCACGGCGTTGGTCACGTCGGACGCGGCCAGTCCCATCTGCGACAGCTTGTCGGGCTGCATCCAGATGCGGATCGAGTATTCCTGACCCCACATCTGCGCGTCGCCGACACCCGGCACGCGCCGGATCTCGTCGAGGATGTTGAGCGATGCGTAGTTCGTCAGCGCCAGCGGATCCTGGCTGCCGTCCGGCGAATACATCGCGACCACCTGCAGGATGCTGGTGGAGGCCTTGCGCACCACGACGCCCTGGCGCCGCACTTCTTCCGGCAGCCGCGGCACTGCGGCCTGGATGCGGTTGTTGACGTTGATCGCCGCCAGGTCCGGATCGGAGCCGATCGCGAACGTGATGTTCATCGTCAGCTGCCCGTCGCCCGAGTTGACGGACTGCATGTACAGCATGTTCTCGACGCCGTTGATCTCCTGCTCCAGCGGCGCCGCGACGGTTTCCGCGATCGTCTCGGCGGTCGCGCCCGGATAACGCGCGGCCAGCGTCACCATCGGCGGCACGATGTCCGGATAGGCGGAGATCGGCAGCGCGCGCATGCCGCCAAACCCGGCGATCACGATGAACGCCGAGATGACGCAGGCGAAGATCGGCCGCGTGATGAAAAATTTGGAGATCATGCAGCCTCCTTACGCGGCGGCTCGGGCTGCGGCGGCTTGCGGGCCGCCTCCTCGGCTGTCACGGCGCTCACCTGCGTGCCCGGCTGGAACACCTTCAGCACGCCTTCGACGATGTAGCGATCGCCGGTCTGCAGGCCCTGGGTCACGATCACGTTGTTACCGAGGCCGCGGCCGATCTGCACCGGTCGCTGTTGCGCCTTGTTGTCGTCACCGACGACCCAGACGAACGAGCCTTGCGGCCCGGCCATCACGGCCTTGCGCGGCACGGACACGACGTTCGCAAGCTCGATGCCTTCGACCTTGGCGCGCAGGAACTGGCCGGGGAAGAGCTGCGCTTCCTTGTTCGGCAGCACGGCGCGGACGTGCACGGTCCCTGAGTTGCGGTCCACGGAATTGTCGACGAACGTGACCTGCGCGGGCTGCGGATACTCGGTGCCGTCCTCGAGGATCAGCTTCACCTCCGGCGGCGGCGCGCTCTTGTTGGCAGGAGCGAGGCCGCCACGGATCATCGCCGCCTCGGCCTCCGGCACGTCGAACTCGACGTACAACGGATCGACCTGCACGATCTTCGTCAGCAGGCTCGACGCCTGGTCGGTCGAGATCAGGCTGCCCTCGGAGAGGGTTTCGCGGCTCGTCAGGCCGGTGATCGGCGCGCGCACATCGGTGTATCCGAGATCGAGCTCCGCCATGCGCAGCTGCGACTCGGACGACTGCAGATTCGCCTGCGCGACTTCGAAGCCAGACACTGCTTCGTCGCGCCGGCTCTGGCTGACAGCGTTCTTCTCGAACAGCGGCAACACACGATCACGCTGACGGCGCGCTTCGTCCGCCCTTGCCTTGGCAACGGCTACTTCCGCACGCGCCGAGCCAACGCGCGCGCGCACCGGCTCCGGATCGATCAGGAACATCGGCTGGCCCTGCACGACGCGGCTGCCTTCCTGGAAGCGGCGCTTGAGCACGATGCCGCCGACGCGCGCACGCACTTCGACCTCGCGCGAGCCCAAGGTCCGCGCGGGATAGGTCAATTCGAGGGGCACGGCGCGGCTGTCGACCGTCTGCACCGTCACTTCCGGCGCCGGCGGCGCCTGGTTCTCCTGTTTCTTGCCGCAGCCGGCGAGCGCGAGGCCCGCGGCGATGCTGACGGCAGCAGTTTTCAAGACTCGCTTCGTTGCACTCGACATACGATTCACCTGTAAGACTCGTCAGCAATCTTCATCAACTCGCGCACGACCTCGACGCGCTGCGTTTCCGAGAACGGCGAGATGCGCAACGACTCGCGCATCATCAAGCCGTCGATCGCCAGCGTGACGATCGCGGCACGCGCGAAATCGGCGTTCGATGCCGCCAGCTCCTGGTTGTAGGCGACGAGCCGCTCGCGGATCACTTCGAGCAGCGTCAGGTCGTTCGCTGCGGTCGCGAGCAGCGCGGCGCCCATTGCCTTCGAGCGCGGATCGGTGCCGAGAATCCCGACGATGCAGGCCTTCAGATCGCGGCTGTGATCCTGCTCGCTGATGCCGCCCTTCGCGGTCTCGATACACTGCTCCATGCTTTGCACGTAACGCTGCGCGAGCGCGCCGAGTAACGATTCCTTCGACGGAAAGTGATAGAGCAACCCGCCTTTGCTGACGCCGGCCGCCTGGGCCACGACGTCGAGGGTCAGACGGGCCGCGCCGACCTCGGCGACCACTCTCTCAGCGGCCTCCAGGATCCGGTCGCGAGCCGGGCCTGGTACCGCATGTGCTTCTACCATCGGAGGTTTTCCTTGAATTGGACGGATCGGAAGTCCGGGGACTGTACCGGCTGGACGGTATGCTAACCGTCCAGCCGGTACAGTTCAAGGAAAAGGGGGCCAGGAACGTGCCGTGGTTGCGGCTTTAGTCGCACGCAACCTCCTCTTCTGTATCATCGCCAGCCGCGCGGGGAACGAATGAGCGGTTACGCCTCTGGTCAGGCCGTCACCGCCATCAGGGATTATTTATTCAGGAGCCCGCATGACCGAACTCGATACGTCCTGGCTCTCGAGCGGGCAGTTCCTCCCACATGGGCACTGCTACATGTGGAGCCCGGGCGTGCTGTGGATGAACGTCGTCGCCGACATCCTCATCGCGATGGCGTACTTCACGATTCCGTTCGCCTTGCTGTACATAGCGCGGCGGCGCCGCGATCTGCCCTTCGACTGGCTCGTCGTCTGCTTCGGCATCTTCATCGTCGCGTGCGGCCTGACGCACGTCATGGACGTCTGGAACGTCTGGCACGCGCACTACTGGCTCGAAGGAGTCGTCAAACTGCTCACGGCCGCGGCCTCGGTGCCCACTGCGATCCTGCTGTGGCGCTTCCTGCCCGGCATCCTGATGCTGCCGAGCCAGCGTCAGTTGCGCGACGCGAATGAATCGCTGGCACGCGCCAATCGCGAGCTCGAAGCGTTCACGGCTTCGGTCTCGCACGATCTGCGCTCGCCGCTCACGACGATTGCCGGCCAGGCCGGGCTGCTGGAACTGTCGCTGCCGGATGCGACGGACGAACAGAAGCGCCGGCTCTCGCGCATCCAGAGCAGCGTGCGGCAGATGTCCGAGCTGATCGAGGCGCTGCTGGTGCTGTCGCGCATTTCGCGACAGACGCTGCATCGTGAGATCGTCGACGTCACGGCGCTCGCCGAAAGCATCGTGCAGGACATGCGCCAGAAGGATCCGGCGCGTAACGTGGAAGTCGTGATTCAGCCGAACATGGCCGTGCACGGGGACCGCCGCCTGGTCGGCGACCTGTTCCAGAACCTGATCGGCAACGCGTGGAAGTTCACGTCCAAGACCGTCGAGGCGCGCATCGAGATCGGCCAGTCGAGCGGCGGCTCGCTGGCGACGCTGTACATCCGCGACAACGGCGCGGGCTTCGACATGGCGTACGAGCAGAAGCTGTTCAAGCCATTCCAGCGACTGCACGGCTCGGCCGAATTCGACGGCTCCGGCGTGGGGCTCGCGACCGTCGCACGCATCGTCGACCGCCACGGCGGACGCATCTGGGCCGAGGGCAAGCCGAACGCCGGCGCGGTCTTCTACTTCACGCTGCCGACGGCGCCGATCACCGACCCGTTCATGGTCCATCACCGCGCACTGGCCTGAACCGACTCGGCCGGCACGATCGGCCGGTCGATTGTTGACCGGCATCCGGCGGCTTTTCGCCGGTCCCGCTTCGCACGGCGCCAGCGACCTGATTAGAATGCGCCGCGCCATCCGGCACGGTCCAACAACCCGCAACGTGCGAACGCTCCCATGGCCTTCGATCAGAACGCTCTCGACAGTCTGCGCATCGAACGCAACAACGAGCCCCGCAGCTCGGGGCCGAGCCCTCTTTACAAGTGGGCGGTCATCGGCGTGCTGGTGCTCGCGGTCGCCATCGGCCTGTATGCGCTGTTGCACGAAAAGGCCATCGAAGTGGAAACGGCAACAGCCGTGCAGTCCTCATCGAGCGGCGGCGGTGGCGGCGGCGCCGCGGTGCTCAATGCGTCCGGGTACGTCGTAGCGCGCCGGCAAGCGACTGTTTCGTCGAAGGTCACCGGCAAAGTCGCTGAAGTGCTGATCGAGGAAGGCATGGCCGTCAAAGAGGGCCAGCTGCTCGCGCGTCTCGACGACACGACGATGAAGCCGGTGTACGCGCTCGCGCAGCGTCAGCTCGACGCGACGCGCAAGAATCTCAACGAGGTCGAAGTGCGCGTCGCCGAGGCGGAGCGCAACGTGCGTCGCACCGAACAGCTGCGCAAAGACAAGCTGGTGAGCGAGTTGCAACTCGACCAGGCGCAGTCGGAAGCGGCAGCGCTCAACGCACGCCTCGAAGCGCTGCGTAGCGAAGTACAGGTCGCTGAAGGCACGGTGCGCGTGCGCGCGCAGGATCTCGACGACTTGATGGTGCGCTCGCCGTTCGACGGCGTCGTCGTCTCGAAAGACGCGCAGCCCGGTGAGATGGTGTCGCCGATCTCCGCGGGTGGCGGCTTCACGCGCACAGGCATCGCGACCGTCGTCGACATGGATTCGCGCGAGATCGAAGTCGACGTCAACGAGGCGTTCATCAACCGCGTCAAGGCGAATCAGAAAACCGAGGCGGTGCTCGACGCCTATCCCGACTGGGTCATTGCCAGCCATGTGATCAACATCGTGCCGACCGCGGACCGCCAGAAGGCCACGGTGCGCGTGCGCATCGGCTTCGACGCGCTCGAGGCGCGCATCCTGCCGGACATGGGTGTGAAGGTCAGCTTTCTCGAAGACCGCCCGGTCGAAGGCGCGCAAGCAGCTGCGCCGCGGCCGTCGGTGCGCATTCCTTCCGCGGCTGTGATTCGCGATGGCGACACGAGCTACGTCTGGCGCGTGACGGACGGCGAGCTCGAGCGCGTCGCGGTGCGCACGGGCGGCGAGCGAGACGGCCAGGTCGAAGTCCTGTCCGGCATCAATCCTGGCGACGTCGTGGTCGCAGCGCCGATCGAAGGGCTGAGCGAAGGCGTGAAGGTCAAAAGCAAGAACGGTTGAGGTGAATCGTGGACACTTTGGTACGACTGCGGGCCGTCGCTAAGGACTACAAGCGTGGCGCTGAGACGGTGCACGTGCTGCACCAGCTCGACCTGGACATCCCGAAAGGGGATTTCCTCGCGCTGATGGGGCCGTCCGGCTCCGGCAAATCGACACTGTTGAATCTGATCGGCGGACTGGACCGGCCGAGCGGCGGCACGATCGAGATCGCCGGCGAGCGCACCGACTCGCTCAGCGACGGCGCACTCGGCAAGTGGCGGGCGAATCACGTCGGCTTCGTGTTCCAGATGTACAACCTGCTGCCGGTGCTCACGGCCGAACGCAACGTCGAGCTGCCGCTGCTGCTCACTTCGCTATCCGCGGCCGAGCGTCACAAGCGCGTCGGCGCTGCACTCAGCCTGGTCGGCTTGAGCGAGCGCGCCAAGCACAAGCCACGCGAGCTGTCGGGCGGTCAGGAGCAGCGCGTCGGTATCGCACGCGCGATCGTCTCCGATCCGACGCTCCTGCTGTGCGACGAGCCGACCGGCGATCTCGATCGCAAGTCGGGCGACGAGATTCTCGACCTGCTGCAAGCGCTGAATACGCAGCAAGGCAAGACCATCATCATGGTCACGCACGATCCGCACGCCGCGGCGCGCGCCAAGCACGTGCTGCATCTCAACAAGGGACAGCTCACCACCGAGGCTGTCGCCTAGCTTCGCGACGAGACTGCCATGTTCAAGTATCTCCCGCTGCTCTGGGCGCAACTCGGGCGCAAGAAATTGCGCACCGGGCTGACGCTCGCCTCCATCATCGTCGCGTTCCTGCTGTTCGGCCTGATGCAGACGCTGCGCGTCGCGCTCACGGGTAATCCCGAGCTCGCAGGTGTCGACCGCCTGGTCACGATCCACAAGATCGCGATCATCCAGCCGCTGCCCGAGAGCTATCTCAATCGCATTCGTGCGGTCGACGGCGTCAAGGTCGCGTGCTCGCACGACTGGTTCGGTGGTGTCTACCAGGAAGATCGCAACCAGCTAGCGGTGATCGCCGTCGACGTGCCCACGTTCTTCCAGGTGTACGCGGAGTACTCGCTGCCGGCTGAGCAGAAGAAGGCGTGGGAGCAGGATCGCACCGGAGTCATCGTCGGCAAGCTGATTGCGCAGCGCTTCGGCTGGAAGGTGGGCGACACGATCCCGATGCGCTCGAACATCTGGGTGCAGAAGGACGGCGGCAACGTCTGGCCGATGAAGGTCGTCGGCATCTATGACGCCGGCAACGGCGACAACCAGACGCTGTACTTCCACCACGAATATCTCGATGAGTCGCGCGGCGGCGGCGTGCCGCAGGGCACGATCGGCTGGGTGGTCGTGCGCGTGCAGGACCCGGCGCGCTCGGCCGACCTGGCACGCACCATCGACGCGATGTTCGCCAACTCCTCGACCGAGACCAAGACCGCGACCGAGAAGGCTTTCATCCAGGGCTTCGCCAACCAGATGGGCAACATCGGCGCGCTGCTGACGTGGATCGCGGCCGCCGTGTTCTTCACGATGCTGCTGGTCACCGCGAACACGATGGGCCAGTCGATCCGCGAGCGCCTGAACGAGATCGGCGTGATGAAGACGCTCGGCTATTCGAGCTTCAGCGTCACGGCGCTGGTGCTCGGCGAGGCCCTGCTGGTGACTGTGCTCGGCGGCACCATCGGCCTGCTGCTCGCGGCTGCCTTTTCCACCGCCATCGGCAACGCTGTCGCGCAGTTCTTCCCAGTGCTCGGCATGCCGCCAAGCACGTTTGCGATCGGCGCGCTGCTCATGCTGCTGCTCGGCGCGGTCGCCGCGGCACTGCCGTGCCTGCAGGCCTCGCAGCTGAAGATCGTCGATGCATTGAGGAAGGTGTGACATGGCCGGCAACGTGATTTCCCAGACTATCGCCATCACCGCGATGAACCTGCGCAACGTCAAGGAGCGCATGGCCTCGTCGGTCGTGGCGTTGGTCGGCATCGCCGGCGTCGTGGTCGTGCTCATCGGCGTGCTGTCGATCGCCGCCGGCTTTCGTGCCGTGCTCGACCAATCGGGCCAGGCAGACGTGGCGATCGTCCTGCGCAGCGGCGCAACCGACGAAATGGGCAGCTCGCTGCTCAACGAGCAGGCGCGCATCATTTCGGACTCCAAAGATGTGGCGCGCGACGCCAACGGCGTCATCGTCTCGCCCGAGCTGTACGTCGTGGTCGACGTGCCGCTGCTGCGCACTGGCACCGTCGCCAACGTGCCGTTGCGCGGTGTCTCACCGCAGGCTGCTAAGCTGCGGCGGAACTTCAAGATTGTCGAGGGTCGCGCCGTCACACCCGGCACGTTCGAGATCATGGTTGGCAGCGGCGCGAGCCAGCAGTTCGCCGGCCTCACAGTCGGCAACCACGTGCGCTGGGGCACGACGGACTGGACCGTCGTCGGAATCTTCGAGGACCGCGGCAGCGTTTCCGAATCGGAGATCTGGACCGACGCCACGGTGCTGCAGGGTGTCTACAACCGCGGCAGTTCCTTCCAATCGATGCGTGTCCGGCTGACCAGCCCGGGCGCCTTCCAGACGTTCAAGGACACGCTGACCGCCGATCCGCGCCTCAACGTGCGAGCTTTCACCGAGAAGGCGTACTACGAGCAGCAGTCGCAAACGCTGCAGACGCTGGTGCGCACGATCGGCGTCACGATCGCATCCTTGATGGGGCTCGGCGCGATCGTCGCCGCGCTCAACACGATGTACTCGGCGGTCTCGTCGCGCACGCGCGAGATTGCGACGTTGCGCGCACTGGGTTTCGGCGGGATGCCCATCCGCGTCTCGGTCATGGCCGAAGCGCTGCTGATCGGCGCCGTCGGCGGCCTCGTCGGCATCCTGATCGCGTACTTCGGGTTCAACGGCATGCGCGCCTCGACGATGAACTTCTCGACCTTCAGCCAGATCACGTTCGCGTTCCAGGTTACGCCGCGGGTGATGTGGGAAGGATTGGTGTACGCACTTGGCCTCGCCTACACCGCCAGCCTGCTGCCGGCGCGGCGCGCGACGCGCATGCCGATCACGACCGGACTGCGAGAGCTCTAGGTCGGGCTGCAGCCCGACTCGGGTCATATGCCCGAGCTACCCGACGTCACCGTTTACCTCGAAGCGCTCGAGACGCGGTTGCTCGGGCAAACGCTCGAGCGCGTCGTCCTCAAGAATCCTTTCCTGCTGCGCACGGCCGATCCGCCGCTGCAATCGGTCGAGGGACATCGTGTCGTTGCGCTACGCCGCGTCGGCAAGCGCATCGCGCTCGGCTTCGACAACGACCGCTGGCTGCTCATCCACCTGATGATCGCCGGGCGCCTGCACTGGTACGACAAGACGCATACCGGCAAGGTACGCCCGCCGCTGCTCGCCCTCGAATTCACGAACGGCACGCTCACACTGACTGAGGCCGGCACCAAGCGGCGAGCGTCGCTGCATGTATTGAGCAGCGCCGCGCAGCTTGCAGATCACGATCGCGGCGGAACAGAAGTGCTCGGCATCGATCCCGCCGTATTTCGCGAGCGGCTGTCGCGCACCAATCACACGCTGAAGCGTGCGTTGACCGATCCGACGATCCTGAGCGGCATCGGCAACGCGTACTCCGACGAGCTCCTGCATCGCGCCCGACTTTCGCCGACGATGCAGACGCGCCATCTGAGCGATGCCGAATGGCAGCAGCTCTACGCAGCAACGCAGGCGACGCTCACCGACTGGATCGACCGATTGCGCGCCGACGCGGCCGGGAAGTTTCCGGAGAAAGTGACGGCCTTCCGCAAGGACATGGCGGTGCACGGCCGCTATGGCCAGCCCTGTCCCGTCTGCGGCACGGCGATTCAGAGGATTCGCTACGCAGAAAACGAAACGAACTATTGCCCGCGCTGCCAGACCGGCGGCAAGCTGCTCGCCGACCGCTCGCTATCGCGGCTGCTCAAGGACGATTGGCCGAAGACGATCGAGGCGCTGGAAAACCAGCGAAAGCCGTGAGCTATCAACCGTTCCTGTACTACACGCTGCGCCCGGCTCCACCGCTCGACCGCTTCGTCGAGCAGCTGTGGTACTGGGAAGGCGCGCCGCTCGCGCATGCCAAGGATCGGCTGCTGCCGAACGGCCAGTGCGGCCTGATCGTCAATCTGGTCGAGGACGAGACGCGCAGCTACAGCGGACCGGACGATGACGTCATGCAGCGCTATCCCGGTGCCGTGCTGTGCGGTCCCTACTCCCGGTACTTCGTCATCGACACGCGCGAGCAGCGCGCCAACGTCGGCGTGGGATTCCGTCCCGGCGGCACGTGGCCGTTCTTCGATCCCGCGGGCGACGAACTGCAGAACCAGCACGTCGCGCTGCGCGAGCTGTGGGGCTCGGCCGGCGACACCTTGCGCGAGCGCATTCTCGCGGCGCCGACTCCGCGAGCAAAACTACTGCTGCTGGAAGCGGAGTTGCTGCAACGAGTGATCCGGCCGCTGCAGCGGCGCGCGGAAGTTGAGTTCGCGGTCGCGCGTCTCAATGAGGCGCCGCACGACTACACCATCGCGATGCTCAGCGAGCACGTCGGGCTGAGTGCGCGGCGCTTCACACGACTGTTTTCGTTGCAGGTCGGCTTGACGCCGAAGCTGTATGCACGCGTCCAGCGATTTCAGCGCGTGCTGGAGTGCATGCAGGACTCCGCTGCGCGCGACTGGACTGAAGTCGCGCAGGACTGCGGCTATTTCGACCAATCGCATCTGATCCGCGACTGCCGCTCGCTGTCCGGCTTCACGCCGACCGAGCTGGCGGCGCGACGCATCGGCGACAGCGATCACATCGCGCTCACCTGACTGTGGCAAGCTCCGCCCCCATGACCGAACCCACTGCTCCCGGGCCGCGCCGCGCGGCTTTCGCGTTCGTCTTCGTCACCGTCCTGCTCGACATGTTCGCGATCGGCATCATCATTCCGGTGCTGCCGAAGCTGGTCGAGGATTTCATGGGCGGCGACACGGCGCGCGCCGCGATCATCTACGGAATTTTCGGCACCGCGTGGGCACTGATGCAGTTCCTGTTCTCGCCGGTGCTCGGCTCGCTGTCGGACCGCTTCGGCCGGCGGCCGGTCATCCTGCTGTCGAACTTCGGACTCGGCCTCGACTACATCCTGATGGCGCTCGCGCCGAACATCCGCTGGCTGTTCGTCGGCCGCGTCATCTCCGGCATCACCGCAGCGAGCATCAGCACGGCCGGTGCGTACATTGCGGATGTGACACCGCCCGAGCAACGTGCTGCGAAGTTCGGCCTGCTCGGCGCGGCGTTCGGCGCAGGCTTCGTCGTCGGACCCGCGCTCGGCGGCGTGCTCGGCGACATCAGCCCGCGCCTGCCGTTCTGGGTCGCAGCGGGATTCAGCTTGACCAACGGCCTGTATGGCCTGTTCGTGCTGCCGGAGTCGTTGCGGCGTGAGCTGCGCATGCCGTTCTCATGGCGCAAGGCGAACCCGATCGGCGCGCTCAAGCTGCTGCGCTCGCATCCGGAGTTGTGGGGCTTCACCTGGGTGACGTTCCTCAGCAATCTCGCGCACGCCGCACTGCCGAGCGTCGCCGTGCTCTACATGAGCTACCGCTACAACTGGGATACGAAGGCCGTAGGTCTGCTGCTCGCGGGCGTCGGCGTGTGCCAGATCATCGTGCAGGGCTTTCTGGTGGGACGCGTCGTCAAAGCGCTCGGCGAGCGCCAGACGATCATCGTCGGGCTCGTCTGCGGTGCGGCCGGTTTCACGATCCAGGCAATGGCGCCGAACGGTGCGATCTATTCCACGGGCGTGATCTTCATGTCGCTGTGGGGCTTGATGGGCCCGGCGCTGCAGGGCCTGATGACGCGGCTCGTGACGCCGTCGGAACAGGGGCAATTGCAAGGCGCGAACAGCAGCGTGCTCGGCATCTCGACGCTGATCGGGCCGTTGCTGTTCACGCAAATATTCGCCGCGTTCATCGGCGCACATCGCGACTGGCATCTGCCGGGCGCACCGTTCCTGCTCTCCGCCGTGTTGATCGTCAGCTCGCTCGCGGTCGCTCTGCGCGTCATGGCGACACGACTTCAGGCCGCGCCCGCCGCTCCGTCTGATCTGTAATCGTGCGCGTCGTGCGCGCACTGCACATCGCGAGTGCAGTCGCGGCCGCTCGCAGCGGCCAAGTCCCTGTATTTTCGCGGCTGCCGTGCTGGCACAGCATGTGCATTGAAGTCAGCGAGTCTGACCGATTTAAACTTGCTGACGAAGGTGGTTGACGATCCCCCTGAGCCACTTCGGATGCAGACGTGCGCGATGGCGACATCGCGCACGTTATTTTTAT
>CADEEJ010000008.1:27217-30843 GCA_902826315.1 uncultured Steroidobacter sp. | reverse complement strand
AGAACCTGAACCCCAGCACCAGCCCATACGTGCGCGGATCCAGCGCGAACACGTTCGTGAACAATCCCGACGAGGGATCGGTCACATACATGCCCGTGATGTTGTCGTCGTCCGTCAGGTTGTTGACGTAGCCGCGCACGAACCAGCTGTTGCTGGCGGAACCGAGCTCGACCTGCGCGTTCACGACATCCCACGCTTCGATCTTGTCGATCGGGCGGTTGAAGATGCGCGAGTAGAACTGGTCGCGCCAATAGTAGTCGGCCCGCGCCGTCAGGTTCATCGCGGTACCGAGGTGCCACGTGTACTGCGCGCCGACCTTGAACGACCACTCCGGCGTGCCCTGCAACGAATTGCCGTCCAGGTCCGCGGCGATGCCCTCTTGCACCGGCAAGCCGACGCTGTCCATCGTGTCGCAGAAGCCGAACGGCCCGCCGACGACTGCCGGCAGCACCAGCCCGACACCTCGTGCAGCAGGCAGCGCAGCCGTGGCCAGCACGCAGTTCGCGCCGTTGGTGATGTCCTTGATGGTGGTCCAGTTCGGATCGCCGTTGCTCGGATCGCGCGGGTCGACGCTGCTGAAATCCTTGATCTTCGTCTTCAGGTACGAGAAGTTCGCGTCGATCAGCATGTCGGTCACCGGGCTGAACACGAACTCGCCTTCCAGGCCGTAGATGTTCGCGTCGACGTTCTCGTTGACCGAGGTCCGCGCGACGATCTTCGACACCTGCAGCCCTTCGTATTGGTAGTAGAACGCCGTGAGGTTCGCCTGCACGCGGCCGCCGGCCAGCACGTTCTTCGAGCCGACTTCCAGCGCGTTGACGAATTCCGGATCGTAGACCTCGGGCGTGCCCGCGAACTCCACGCGCGTGCGATCGAGCGGCGGATTGAAGCCGCCGGCCTTGTAGCCGCGCGAATAGAACGCGTACAGCGTCGAGTCGTCGAACCAGCCCGGCTTCCAGTCGAAGCCGAGACGGCCGGTGTATTCGTCGAACGTCGTTTCGTCGACGCGGAACTCGTTGAACTGCGTCGCCGTCGGCGGCACGCCGACCGGCACCGAGAACAGCATCTGCCGGTCTTTCACGCCCTTCTTGTCGTGCGTGAAGCGCATGCCCGCGGTCACCCGCACCGTTTCGCTCGCGTCGTAGTACAGCTCGCCGAACAACGCGCCCGACTTGAGCGAGGCGCTCGGCGTGGCGTTGATGTAGTACGGCGGCGCCGAGTCGAGGAACGGCGTGAACGGCGCGGTCACCTGCGCCCAGTAGTCGAGCTCGCTGGTGACGACGTAGTAGTTGGTGTTGTCGTCGGTGTCGAAGTAGAACACGCCGACCTGGAAGTTCATCGGCCCCTCGAACTCCGAGGCCAGCCGCATTTCGGCCGACCACTGATCCGCCTCCTGGTCCGACTGGTCGTAGTTGCGCGAGAACACACCGGCGTCGCGGATGCTGCCGGCGAGCGAGCCGAGCAAACTGGCGGAGTCGATCTCGCTGATCGGGATGCCGCCGCCGAACGCCGGCACCGCCGGGCCGTTGTACGGCAGACCGGCGATCGTCCAGTTGTAATCGGTCTGCGACTGGAAGCTGGTCTCCTGATAGCCGCCGATCGCCGTGAACGTCATCGGGCCGAAGTCGTGCGAAAACTCCAGCGTCGCGACGGTTTCGTCGGCTTTATAGGTCGGGTCGTACTCGGCGAAGGTCTTGTGCAGATCCGCTGGCACCGGCGAGCCGGTGTTGACGTCGGTACCGGTGTTGATCAGCGCCGGCGGCAGCGGAAAGCCCGCGAACGAGCCGTCCGGCGTACCGTCGCCGAGATCGAGCAGCAACGGGCCCCACTCGCCGAGAATGCCGCCGAGCGTGCCGCGCATGTTGCCGGCCTCGAACGCGAGCCGGTCGGGCAGGCAGCCGAGCGAGCCGCCCGGATCGCGATGGCACATCTGCTTCGTGACGCGCGAGCGGTTCGAATCCTCCTTGTAGTGATTGACCATCAGCGTGATGTCGGTGGCATCGCTCGGCGTGAAGCGCAGCGCGCCGCGCGCCGACCACTGATCGCGGTCGTCGATGTCGTTGCCGGTCGCGAGATTGTCGGTGAAGCCGTCGCGCTTGAAGCTGATGCCGGCGAAGCGCGCGGCGAGCGTGTCCCCGAGCGGGATGTTCACCATGCCTTTCACTTTGAGCGCGTTGTAGTTGCCGGCCTCGAGCTCGACGTTGCCGTTGAACTCCTTCTCCGGCTTGCGCGCGATGATGTTGACGGCGCCGCCGGTGGCGTTGCGCCCGTACAGCGTGCCCTGCGGCCCGCGCAGCACTTCGACACGCTGCACGTCGAAGTATTCGGTCTCGAACAGCCGCGGATTCTTGATCGGCATCGAGTTGAAATGCGTCTCGACGCCGGAGTCGCCGCTGGCCGCGACCGACGACACGCCGATGCCGCGGATCTGGAAGTTCGAGCCGGTGAAGTTCGTCTTCGTATACGAGACGTTCGGCACGTTCAATTGCAGGTCGGTCGCCTGGTCGATCTGGCGGCGTTCGAGCGCCTCGCCGCTGAACGCAGCGACTGCGATCGGCACGTCGATCAGATTTTCTTCGCGCCGTTGCGCCGTGACGATGACGATGTCGATGACCTGCGTGTCCCTGGCTGCCGGCGTCTGGGCGTACCCAGCACGCGCACCAGCCAAAGTAGCAGCGATGGCGAACGCGAGCGCAGCCGCGCCTCGCACACGGATGTGATCCCCCGAGCTCATCTGTGACTCCTTCTTGCTGTTGTGCTTGACGGATCCCGGATCAAGCTCGATACGTGCTCGCCTTGATCGGAAGCCGCACCGTCGATCTGTGGCGCATGTCCACAGTCTCGTTCGAAGCTGAAGTATGCGCTTTTGGTTACTCCGTCCAAATACGTCACGAGCCGTAGGCCTGGATTCGAATACAGGGAATGTCGTCGTCGGTCTCGTTGCACCAGTTCCGCAGAGCGCTCGGCGGCACCCGCTGAAGTCGCGGCAATTGC
Organism: uncultured Steroidobacter sp.; assembly: GCA_902826315.1. Classification (GTDB taxonomy): domain Bacteria; phylum Pseudomonadota; class Gammaproteobacteria; order Steroidobacterales; family Steroidobacteraceae; genus Steroidobacter. The sequence continues at coordinate 27,849 of CADEEJ010000008.1, read as the reverse complement.
GCTGCAGTCTCTGTTGCTAATAGACGACAGTCTGCTCGCCAAAGCCGAAATCACGCCTGTATGATGTCGGCCGCCGGCAACGATGCCGGTGTTTTCCTCCACCCTTCGGAGATTCCTGCATGCAACGACGCATATTGAGCGGACTGGCGGCCCTGGCAGCTGCGCTGCCGCTCGCGAGTCACGCTGACGTGATGGACTATTCCTACGCCGAGCTCGGCTACATCGACACGGAGCTCGACGGCGACGGCTTCGACGTGGACGGCGACGGCTTCGGCCTGCGCGGCTCGCTGGCGGTGCATCCGAACTTCTTCGTGTTCGCCAACTACCAGGACCTGAGCTTCGACTTCAACGTCGACTCCTCGCTGCTGGAAGTCGGCGGCGGCGGCCACTGGCCGCTCAACGACAAGGTCGACGTGATCGGCAAGCTCGGCATCGTCAAGGCCGAGATCGACTTCGGGCCGTTCGACGCCGACGACGACGGCTTCCTGCTCGGCGCGCGCGTGCGCGGCGTAGTGGCGCCGAAGTTCGAGCTGGAAGGCGGCTTCGACTACCGCGACCTGGACGAGGCCGGCGACGACACGACGATCGTGTTCGAAGGCCGGTATTTCTTCGTCGAAAACGTGGCGGGCGGG
>CADEEJ010000008.1:16288-27117 GCA_902826315.1 uncultured Steroidobacter sp. | reverse complement strand
GTCTTGAACGTGTGAGTGTTCGTCAGCCACAGGCGATTGTTCTGCGCATCGCAGGCGCCTTCGAGCTTCAGCGAGACGAACGTGGCCGGCGCGTCGTCGGCTGCCTCCAGGCCGGCCGAAGCCGCTATCGAACCCAGCAAAATGAAAGCTGCGATCTGCGCCGCTCTGCTCACGAATCTACCCCTCCGGCGCCCGCCCGCGCCGACGCCACCAACCCCCTCGCCCAACCCCGCGCGCGCCGGACTTTACTGTAATGAACTGTCAACGTCCGCGCTGCGGCACGAAATATAGACCCTCTTGCGCCCGCGCGCACATGTGACGGCGATCACACTTCGCGCAGCCGCTGCGCTCCGCCGCCTACACACGTACGACATCACCGCAAGCGCGGATGCGGCAGCGCCCCCACCAAGCTGTGCGCCAATCCGCGGTTCGGGCCTCGCTAAGTCAAGTTTGGTGGAGCGGGCCCGCTATCAGGAAGGAGTCATCACGCGTCGAGCGAGGTTTTCGTGTTGTCGTTGCTGCGGAAAGTCCTGCCCCGAAGCGCACGTCGCAGTAGTGCGGGCAATGCCGGCGTCGTGCTCGGCGAGGATTCTTTTGCGCTCGTCCTGGTGCGCCGGGACGGCACCGGCAAGCCGTCGATCGACCATTGCCGCGTCCACCCCGCGCACGGCGCAACGGGCGCAAGGCTGCGCACGGTTCTCGACAAGCTAGGCGCAAGCCGGGCAGCTGCCTGTGCGGTCGTGGATCCGGACGACTACCAGGTGGTGCAGGTCGAGGCTCCCGATGTGCTGCCTTCGGAAATGCGCGCCGCGGTCCGCTGGCGCCTGCGCGATGCCATCAGCTTCAAAGTCGACGACGCCGCTGTGGACGTCTTCGAGATTCCCGATCCCGCGCGTCGTGCGCAGACCCGCATGCTCTTTGCCGTGGCGGCGCGCTCGGCAGCAATCGAGCGTCTGACGAGCACGCTGCAGCCGGCCGCGAAGGGCTTCTACGCCATCGACATTCCCGAGCTCTGCCTGCGCAACGTGAGCGCGTTGCTGCCGCAGGACGACAAAGGTGTCGCGATGCTTGCGCTGAACCAGAACTACGCGCAGCTCGTCACGACACGTCAGGGCGTGCTGTATCTCACACGTCGCATCGACACTGCACGCCGCTTCGAGCCGCATGCGCAGGGGCGCGGCGAGGCCGACGTAGATGCAAGCGCCATCGCGCTGGAGCTGCAGCGCTCCCTCGACTACTACGAAAGTCACTATGACCAGACGCCGATCGGCGACCTGGTGATCGCGCCGGGCGGCGAGCGTGCACAGCGCCTCGCGGCCGCTTTGCGCGACGAAACCAGCCTGCGCGTCTCCGTGCTCGACGTACGCGAGCACTGCAACGTCTATAAGAGCGGCGAGCTGGTGACGGACTGGCCGTCGCTCATGGCGCTCGGTGCAGCGCTGCGGACCGAGTCCGCGGAGTAAGCCGATGCGCCAGCAAATCAACCTTCATCAGCCGATCTTCCGCCGCGAGCGCAAGTCGTTTTCGGCGATCACGGTCGTGACGACGCTGGGCGTCGTCGTGCTCGCACTGACGGCGTTCTCGTTGTACACGGCGACCGGCGTGAAACGCTTGCAGGCCGAAGTCGCGCAACTGACCAAGCAACAGGAAGAGCAGCAGACCGAGCTGACGAGAGTCGGCGAGATGTTCTCGAAGCACGCGCGCCGCTCGGATGTCGAGTCGCGGGTCAAGGCGCTCACGACCACGTTGAATGAGCGCACGCAAGCGCTGCAGGTACTGCAGTCCGGCGCCGCCGGCCAGACGAGCGGCTTCGCCTCCCGCCTGGAAGCCCTGGCGCGCCGGCACGTCAACGGATTGTGGATCGACGGCCTGGCGATGTCGGGCACGCACAGCACGATGAGCCTCAGCGGCGGCAGCGTCGATGCGGACATCGTGCCCGATTACCTGCGCAGCCTGTCGAGCGAAACCGTCCTGAGCGGCACGCGCTTCGACGACTTCGTCATCGAGCGTCCGGAGAAGGGCGCCCACGTCCGCTTCCGCGCCGGCAGCAAGTCGCTGCCGGTCAAGCAGACGCCGGCTACCTGAGCGCCGCCATGAAGTTACCCGTCGCAATCGCCCAGCTGCTCGCACGCTTCGATGCCCTGTCGATGCGCGAACGCTCGCTCGTCGCGAGTGCCGCGCTCATCGGCACGGTGCTGCTGTGGTTCGCAGTGTTCTTCGATCCACTGAACGCCCAGCAGCGCGCGCTCAGCGCCGAGTTGACGACGCTGCGGCAGTCGATCCAGGTGAACGCGCTGACGATCCAGGAAACGACCGCCGCCGACCCGGCGCTGGTCGCGCAACGCGAAGAAGACAAGCTCAAGACGCAGCTGGCGCAGGTCAACACGCAGCTCGCGACCAAGTCCGCGGGGCTGATTCCGCCGGAGCGCATGGTGCAGGTCATCCACGACGTGTTGTCGCGCCAGCACGGCGTCACGCTCGTCAGCCTGCACAACTCGCCGGTCGCCACACTCGTGCCCGCCACTGGCGGTCAGAACGCGCCATCGGGCGGCCCGTACGTTCATCCGGTCGAGATCGTCGTCGAAGGCACCTACCTCGACGTGCTCGCCTACCTGCACGCACTGGAAAGCCTCGAGTGGCGCTTCTACTGGCGCCTGCTCGAGCTCGAAAGCACCGCATATCCCCGCAACCGGGTCCGCATCGAGCTCAGCACGCTGAGCCTCGACAAGGACTGGATCGGCGTGTAGCGCTTTCGACCGGAAAAGTAGAGGACGCAACTGATCATGAAAGCCATGCACCACCCGTATCTCGCAGCGCTGCTGCTCACCATGAGCGCGAAGGCTGCCGCCGACCGCCTGGTCGATCCGACCCGTCCGCCGCAAGCGTCGGATGCGAACAGCCGCCCGGCGCCGGACGGCGTGCGTGTCGAAGCGGTGCTGCGCTCCGCCGACCGCGACCTCGCAATCGTGAACGGCAAGATCGTGCGAGCGGGCGATCGCGTGAGCGGCGTGCAGATCCAAGAGATTCTCGTCGACGGCGTTCGCTACGTGCGCGATGGACAAGTGCACGTCGCGCGACTGACGCCGAACTCGATCCCGGTGCGCCGATGAGCACGTTCATTCGCCTGATGGTTTGCGTGGTCGCGCTGTGGGTCGCCACGCCCACGATCGCCGCGGCGCAGGAACAGGAGCCGCGCTTCGATGTAAACGTCGACGATGCGTCGGCGCGCGCATTCTTCATGGGGCTGGTGGACGGCACGCCCTACAACATGCTGGTGCATCCGGACGTCAAGGGCCGGGTCTCGCTACAGCTCAAACGCGTCACGGTCGAGGAAGTCCTGAACGCGGCCCGCGATCTGTACGGCTACGACTATCGACGCGTCAGCACCGGCTTCCTGGTGCTGCCGGCGAGCCTGCAGACCCGCATGTTCCATCTGAACTATCTCGACCTGAAGCGCATCGGCGTATCGAAGACGCGTGTCAGCTCGGGCCAGATCACGCAGAACCGCTCGGACGACTCGTCGTCTTCCGGGATGAGCCCGAGTGCCTCGGGCAGCTCGGAAGACGGTACGACGACGAGCAGCAGCGCCGACGTGACGGGCACGTCCGTGGTCACGCAGAACTCCTCCGATTTCTGGGTCTCCATCGCCGCAAACCTGCGCTCGATCATCGGCGCCGCCGAAGACAAGACGGGCGAGCGCAGCGTCGTCGTCAACAGCCAGTCCGGCGTAGTCGTCGTGCGCGCGATGCCGAGTGAGCTGCGCAACGTCGCCGACTATCTCGCGAAGACCGAGAGCACCGTGACGCGCCAGGTCGTACTCGAAGCGAAGATCGTCGAAGTCGAGCTGAGCGACGCGTATCAGGCCGGCATCAATTGGGCGACGGTGCTGACGCAAGGCAACCGCCAGTACTTCCTGGGACAGGCTGCGCCGCGTGGCGGCTTCGACGGCGATCTGCTCGCACCGCCGAACACCCAGGTGCCGGTCGGCCCCGGCAACACGATGAACAGCTTCCTCGCGAACGCGCTCGGCGGCGCGTTCACGCTGGCCGCCGATTTCGGCGACTTCAACGCCTTCATCGAGCTGCTCGGCCTGCAGGGCCGCACGCGCGTGCTGTCCAGCCCGCGCGTCTCGACGATCCACAATCAGAAGGCGGTCATCAAGGCCGGCTCGGACGAGTTCTTCGTCACCGGCGTGCAGAGCAATACCACGACGGGCACTGCGACCACGACGACCGTCGACGTGGAGCTGACGCCGTTCTTCTCCGGCGTCGCGCTCGACGTCACGCCGCAGATCAACGATCAGGGCGACGTGCTGATGCACATCCACCCGACCGTCAGCGACGTGACCGATCAGCAGAAAGAGCTGTCGGTGCGCGGCCAGACCGATTCCCTGCCGCTCGCGCTGAGCCAGATCCGCGAGTCGGACAGCATCGTGCGCGCGCGCAGCGGCCAGGTCATCGTGATCGGCGGCCTGATGCGCCAGACGCGCAAGGAGCAGGACTACAAGACGCCGATCCTCGGCGACATCCCGGGGCTCGGCAAGCTGTTCCGCAGCGAGCGCAATCAGAACAGCACCGTGGAGCTCGTGATCCTGCTGCGCCCGATGGTCGTGAACGACGGCGACTGGCCGCAGATCGTGCAGGACTCGAACGATCGCGTCGACGAGCTGGCGCGCAAGGGCAAGTTGCAGTGAGCGACGTTCGGCGCAAGAAGGTTCGCCTCGGCGAGCTGCTGGTCGAGCAGAAGCTGCTCACGACCGAGCAGCTGCAAGGCGCGCTCGACGAACAGAAGCGCAGCGGCCGCAAGCTCGGCCGCGTACTGACCGACATGGGCCTGGTGCGCGAGGAGAAGCTGCACGAGCTGCTCGCCGCGAACCTGCAGATCCCGTTCATCGACGTGCGTCAGCTGACGCTCGATCACCAGACCGTGCGGCTGCTGCCGGAAGTACAAGCTCGCCGCTTCCGTGCGCTCGTCCTGCAATCGGACGCGCGTGGCCTGCTCATCGGCATGGCGGATCCGACCGACCTGATGGCGTACGACGAGCTGTCGGCCCGGCTCAAGCAGCCGTTGCGCATCGCGCTCGTCAAGGAAGCCGATCTGCTCAAGACCATGGACGTGGTCTACCGGCGCACGGACGAAATCGCCTCGATCGCGCAGGAAGTGCGCGAAGAGCTGCACCAGGGCGACATCGACCTGGAATTGCTGAGCGCCGACGAGCAGTCGCCGGACGCGCCGGTCATCCGGCTCATTCAATCGATGTTCCAGGACGCAGTGCAGGTGCGCGCTTCGGACCTGCACATCGAGCCGGGCGAGAACGTGCTGCGTGTTCGCCAGCGCGTCGACGGCGTACTGCAGGAACAGAAGATCGACGGCCGGCGCGTTGCCAGCGCGCTCGTCACGCGCCTGAAGCTGATGAGCGGCCTCGACATCGCCGAGAAGCGCCTGCCGCAGGACGGCCGCTTCTCGCTCAAGGTCAAGGACAAAGTGCTCGACGTGCGTATCTCGACGATGCCGACGCAACACGGCGAGTCCGTCGTGATGCGACTGCTCGACCAGTCCGGCAGCCTGATGACGCTCGACAAGCTCGGCATGGCGCCGACGATGCTCGCGCGCTTCGTCGAGCTGATCGCGCGCAGTGCCGGCATGGTGCTGGTAACGGGCCCGACCGGCAGCGGCAAGACTACGACGCTGTACTCGGCGCTGAGTCACCTGAATCAGCCGGACACGAAGATCATCACCGTCGAGGATCCGGTCGAGTACCGGCTCGACCGCATCAACCAGGTGCAGGTCAACACCAAGATCTCGCTCGACTTCGCGCGCGTGCTGCGCACGACGTTGCGCCAGGACCCGGACGTGATCTTGGTCGGCGAAATGCGCGACCGCGAAACCGTCGACATCGGCCTGCGTGCGGCGATCACCGGCCACCTCGTGTTCTCGACGCTGCACACGATGAACGCAGCAGCCACGATCCATCGTCTGCTCGACATGGGCGCAGCCGGCTACATGATCGCGGCCGCTCTGCACGGCATCATCGCGCAGCGCCTCGTGCGCCGCGTTTGCGATAACTGCGCGCAGCCGACCGAGCCGTCGCCGCAGCAGCGCGCATGGCTGAGTGCGCTGACGGAGCCGGCGCGCGTCGCGAAGATGAATTTCCAGATGGGCGTCGGCTGCACCTACTGCAACCTGACCGGCTACCGCGGACGCGCGGCCATCTACGAGTTGCTGCAGATCGACCGCTCGCTCGCGGACGCGATCCGCCGCGGCGATTCTCAGGAGTTTGCGAACATCGTGCGCCAGCGCGAAGGCTTCACCACGCTCGCCGATGCAGCCATGGACCTCGTCGCGACCGGCGTCACCAGCGTCGCGGAAGCGATGAGCGTCACCAGCGGTCTGGACGACGACGAGCCGGCCGTGCCGAAGATCGAGGCCGTCTCGCAGGATGACGTCGACTCGCTGCTGAACGAAGCCCTGCACGCTGAGCGCGTGAGCTGATGCCGGTCTACAGCTACACCGGTCGCGTACGCGGCGGCGAGCTGGCCAGCGGCTTGATGGAAGGCGACACGCCCGACGCCGTCGCTGCGCGCCTGCTCGGCAACGGCATCACGCCGATCGAAGTCGCCCCCGCAAAGGTCGAGAACGCCGGTGACATCGGTCAGGCATTGCGCAAGCTCGGTCTCGGCAAGCCGCGCACGTCGGACCTCGTACTGTTCTCGCGGCAGATGTACACGATCACCAAGTCCGGCATCCCGCTGTTGCGCGGGCTCAAGGGCCTGGCAGCCTCGACGCACAACGCGGTGCTGCGCGAGGTGCTCGAGGAAGTGCTGCGCGACCTGGAAGGCGGCCGCGATCTCGCCGGCAGCCTGGCGCGTCATCCGCGAATTTTTCCGCCGCTGTACGTCAGCATCATCCGCGTCGGCGAAGAGACCGGTACGCTGGAAGCATCGTTCCGGCGTCTCGCCGAATACATCCAGCAGGATCAGGACATGCAGGACCGCATCAAGGCGGCGCTGCGCTATCCCATGATCGTGATGTGCGTGATCGCCGCCGCCATCGCAGTGCTGACGCTGTTCGTGATGCCGAAGTTCGAGCCGATCTTCCAGACGCTCGGCGACAACATTCCGTGGCCGACGCTCGCGATCATGGGCCTCTCGAAATTCGTTCAGCAGTTCTGGTATGTCGTCCTCGGCGTGCTCGGGCTCGCGCTGTTCTCATTTCGCCGTTACGTGCGCACCGAGAATGGGCGGTTCCGCTGGGACACCTGGAAGCTGCGCATACCGGTGATCGGCAAGCTGGTGCACGAAGGCTCGCTCGCGCGCATTGCCCGCTCGCTGTCGATCTCGATGACCGCCGGCATGCCGGTGATCCAGACGCTGAAGATCATCGCCCAGGCAGCCGGCAATCAATACATGGCCGAGCGCGTCGGACGCCTGCGTGAGGCAGTCGAGCGCGGCGATCCGGTCAGCCGTGCTGCGGCGTCGGTGGGCATGTTCCCGCCGCTCGTGCTGCAGATGCTGGCAGTCGGCGAAGAGACCGGCGATCTGTCCGCGCTGCTGGATGAAGTCGCGGGCTTCTACGAGCGCGAAGTCGACTACGCGCTGAAGAACCTGAGCTCGGCGATCGAGCCGTTCATGATCATCGCGGTCGGCGGCATCGTCTGCATCCTGGCGCTCGGCGTCATGCTGCCGATGTGGGAAATGATCTCGCGGGTGCAGGTATGAGACCGCGGTCACAAATCTTGACGATTCGGCCCCGAATTGCGGCCGGGGCGCTCCAGCGTGCAGTGCACCGCGTCGATAACGGTTTCATGGCACAGGGTTGTCTTCACATCTATTGGATTCGGAGCTGAACATGGTCAAGTCATCGCAGCGCGGCTTCACGCTCATCGAGCTGGTCGTCGTCATCGTCATCCTCGGCATTCTGGCTGCGTTCGCGCTCCCGCGCTTCGCGCGCCTCGACACGTCGGCCCGCGTCGCCTCGGTGCGTGCGCTGGAAGGCTCGCTGCGCAGCGGTAACGCGCTGGCCCGCTCGCTCTGGCTCGCCCAGGGCACTGGCGCGGCCACCGTCAACATGGAAGGCGTGGCCGTCGCCATGACCGCCGGCTATCCGGCGCCGACCGCAGGCGGCATCGGCAACACGCTCACGACCGGCACGGTCGTACCTGCCGCCAACCTCACTCCGGGCCGCTGGCACGCCGTAGTGATCAACGCCACCACGCTCCGGTTCCAGTTGAACGGCGCGGTCACCCCGGCCAACTGCTTCGTGCAGTACGTGTGGGACGGCGTCGCGGCGACGGGCCCGGTGATTACGTTGCCGGGTGCGATCAACAACCCGACCAACACCAGCCCCTGTCAGTGATCGCAAGACTGCAATCACGGAAAGGCGCCTGCGGGCGCCTTTTTCGTTCTGGAGGCTTCACACTCATCGAGGTCGTGTCGGTGCTGATCATTCTCGGCATCGTCGCAGCGGTCGCGGCACCGCGACTGTTCGACATGGGAGCCTTCAACGAGCGCGGCTATGCCGATGAGATCGGCGCTTCGTTGCGCTACGCCCGGCGCATCGCGATCGCCTCGGATTGCAACGTGCGCCTCACCGTGACGGCCGCCGGGTATAACGCCACGCAGCCGACAGTGAGGTGTGTCACCGGCGGCGCCTGGGGCACTGCGGTGCAAACGCCCGATCGCAGAGTGCTGGCGAACGCGACGCCTGCAGGCATTGCAGTCGGCGGGGCAGTCTTCGAGTTTCGTGCGGCCGGGGATTTGTTGAACCCTGCTGGGCCGCTCAATGTCGGCGCGCACTCCGTGACAGTGAACTCCGTGACCGGCGAGGTCACCGTGCAATGACGCGCGCCGCGCACATCGCACATCGCTCACGCGGCACGACGCTGATCGAGCTGATCATTGCCATTACGGTGATCGCGATTGCGGTGACGTCGGTGCTCGGCCTGCTCTCTTCCATCGCGATGCGCAGCGCCGGCGCGCTGACGTCGACGCAATCGGCTGCGATCGCCAGCGCGTATCTCGACGAAGCGTTGTCGAAAGCGTACGTCCACACGGTCGGTCCGGCCGGGCGCGCGAACTTCGACGACGTGCTCGACTACAACTTCACCGACAATGGCGCGCGCGACGCGAGCAACACCCTGGTCCCGGGCCTCAATCTGTACACGGTGCAGATCAGCGCCAACCTCGCGGCCTTGGGCGCAATACCCGATGCGATTCAAGTCGACGTGACGGTGACGGCACCGAACGGCACGGTGACGCAGCTCACCGGCTTCCGTACCAATTACGCGGGCCAGGTGATCCGGCCATGAGCGCGCGTCAGCATGGCTTCACGATGATCGAGCTGGTCGTCGCGATCACGATCTCGGTCATCGTCGTCGGCTTCATCGCGTCGTTCATCGCGGTGCCGGTGCAGGCGCATCTCGGGCAGGCACGACGCTCGGAGCTGGCAGCATCCGCCGAAGCCGTGACGCATTGGATGTCGAGAGATGTGCGCCGTGCGTTGCCGAACAGCGTCCGAGTCGCCACGGTCGGCGGTCGTCCGTCGGTCGAAATGATCTCGTTCCAGGAGGTCTCGATCTATCGCGACGACACCTTGACCGCCGGCACGGCGGACAACGCGTTCGACGTCGTCGCAGCGCCGGCCGTGGGTGGGCAATTCGTGGTCATCAACAATCTTGGCACGGGCATCCAGAGCGCTTACGCGGCGGCGACCCGAGTCCGCGCAACTGCGCAAGTCGTCGTCGGCAACACGACGATCGGCCTCAATCCGGCGTTCAACTTTGTGGCCCAGTCGCCGCGTCGACGTGCATTCCTGGTGCCGGCGGCGCCGGTCATCCGCTACGAGTGCGATCTCGTCGCGCGCACGCTGCGACGCTACGACGGACTGGCAGTGACCGCAGCGATGGCCGCGGTGCCCGGCGGCACGCCGTCGACACTCATCGCTCGTGATGTCACGGCGTGTACGTTCACGGCTCCGCCGGCGCCCGTCGCCAACCAGGATCACGGTGGTCTGATGCGGATACGAGTCACGATCTCGCGCGTGACCAATGGCGCGACCGACTCCTTGCGGATCATGAAACAGCTGAAGGTCGAGGAAGCGTCATGAGCGTGCAACGCGCGCCGCGCAAACAACGCGGTTTCGCCCTGATCGGCGCGCTGTTCGTGTTGGTCGTGCTCGCCGCGCTCGGCGCGTTTGCCGTCCGCATCAACATGACGCAGCAACACGGTGCAGATCTGGATTTGCAGCAGCTGCGTGCGCAGGCAGCGTTGAACACGGGCCTGGAGTTCGCCGCCACGCGCCTGCTCGTTTCACCCGCCACCGACAACTGCGGCAACCTGGCAGCGTTGGCCAATATCTCAGCCGGCTTTCAGGTGACGTTCCCTGGCGCGTGCACGCGCGTGCAGTATCTCGTCAATGGAGTGCAGGTCACGGTGTACACCATCAACGTCACATCGACTCGCGGCGTGTACGGCACGCCGGAGTTCGTGCGGAGGGATCTGGTCGGCGTGCGGGTCGTCGGTTAACGATCCAGCTCGACCAGGCGCTTGCCGACGAACTGCCAGTTCGCGATGTTGTCGATCACGGCCTTCACGAACGCCGCACGCTCCTGCTGATAATCCAGGTAGTACGCGTGCTCCCACAGATCGCAGGTCCACAGCGCATGCTGACCGGACGTCAGCGGATTATCGGCATCGTGAGTCGTAACGATGTCGAGCTTGCCGTCCTTCGCGACCAGCCAGGCCCAACCGCTGCCGAAATGATCGACCGAGGCCTCGACGAAGCGGTCGCGGAACGTCTCCAGCGAGCCGAAGGTGGCGTTGATGCGCTTC
>CADEEJ010000008.1:14640-16188 GCA_902826315.1 uncultured Steroidobacter sp. | reverse complement strand
CGCAGCTCCTGCTCCTCGGTCGCAGCGCCGCGCCGGAATACCTGCGCATAGAGATCGTGAGCGAGCGCGCCCGCGCTCGCCATCGTGAGCCCGGCGACGACAGCGAGGATCGTCGCGAACGTCACCGCGGAGACGATGCCCATCAGCACGTCGCCGCCGAGCAGCCGCGAAAGGTGCACGACCGCCATGTTCGCGCCGCCGCGCAAGACGCCTGCGTCGTCGAAGAACTCCGGCTTGCCGTACACGAACGCAATCGCGGCGTAGCTCAGCACGAACAGCACGATCAGGAACACGACCGCGATGAGCACCATCGCTACGACGATCGAGCGGCGCGCCTGCCGCGCATCGGGCACGGTGAAGAAGCGCATCAGCACGTGCGGGAGTCCGCACACGCCCAGCGATAGCGCGAGGCCGAGCGACAGCGTCGAGTACAACGAATTGAGCGCAGCGGTTCTGTTGCCGGTGAACACAGTGTCCATCTGCGCACGAGCGATCTGGTACAGCGAGCCGATGTCGTAGTCGACGCGATCGAACGTCAGGATCGTCATCAGCAGCACGCCGACGATCAGCACGACCGCCTTGGTGATCTGCACCCAGGTAGTCGCAAGCATTCCGCCGAACGCGACGTACAGCATCATCAGCGTCGCGACGACGACCACCGCGAGCGAATACGGAACACCGAGCAGGATCTCGATCAGCGCGCCCGCGCCGACCATCTGCGCAATCAAGTAGAAGATCGTGACCACCAACGACGCAGCGGCGGTGAATGCACGCACGCTGCGCCCGGCAAAGCGCAGCGCGACGACCTCCGGCACTGTGTAGCGGCCGAGATTGCGCAATGGTTCGGCGATGAACAGCAGCATGACCGTGAAGCCGACCAACGGCGCGACGATGTACAAGACAGCGTCGGAGTTGCCCATGAACGCGAGCCCGGCGACGCCGAGGATCGTCGAGGCGGACATGAAGTCGCCGGCGATCGCCAGCCCGTTCTGCGTGCCGGTGATCGAGCTGCCTGCCGCATAGAACTCCGAGCGCGAATGCGTCCGGCGCGCGGCCCAGCGCGTGATCAGCAGCGTGCTGACGATGACGGTGAGGAAAAGTGCGATGGCAATCGGGCTGCGCATGCTCAGCGCCCCGCGCCAGTCGTTGGACGCGCGGCCCGCGCGCGCTCGACGCGTCGCCAGTAGCCGAAGGCCGCTACGCTGCCCAGCGCCAGCGCGAAATTGATGCCGACGCCGATGACGCTGAAGCGCACGTCGCGCAGCGGTCCGAGCGGATCGTGTTGCACCGACCGGTGGAGCAGCACCAGGAAAACCAGAAAGACCGCGCAGGACACGCCGGCCAGCAGCAGGCACCAGCGCGTACGCACTCGCGCTCGCCGCGCGATGTCACTCGATTCGTCCGCCATGCAGGAAGCTCCCCTTTGCGGTGGCCGCAACTCCGATCCGTATTTCTGCAGGTTTATCTCACGGCGCGACGCTCGCACCATCCCCCGAGAGTAAGCTGTCGTGCATTACCAGAAAGACACACACGCCGAGGCCGCGATTT
>CADEEJ010000008.1:3896-14540 GCA_902826315.1 uncultured Steroidobacter sp. | reverse complement strand
ATCGCGCGGGCATTGGCATAATCGGCGCGCCACAGGAAGCACCGAATGCCAAACAGCTGCCGATTCCTTCTGGTGATCCCGATCCTCGCGCTCGCACCGGCGCTCACGCTGGCCGCGGAAGCCACGGCGCCTGCTGCGGCTCCGGGCACGCTACCGGCCAAACTGCCGGATTGGGCACCCAAACCGAAGCCGCACGTCGTCGAAGACCGCTTCCGCATCGAGGTCAACCTGCTCGGCGCCAGCCCGTCGACGACGCTGCGCGTCGACGAGACGCCCACGCTGCCGGGCACCGAGATCAACGCCGAAGACGATCTGGGCCTGGAGGACTTCAAACTGCTGCCGCAGGTCGAGCTCACGCTGCTGCCCGGCGAGCGTCACCTGGTGCGCCTGAGCGCGTTCGCGATCCACCGCTCGGCGGACAAGCGGATCGAACGGCCGATCTCGTTCGACAACGAGGACTACCGCATCGGCGAGCGCGTCGACAGCCTGCTGAACCTGACGATGTTCGGCCTGACTTACGGCTATCGCTTCGTGGTGCATCAGCGCGGCGAGATCAGCGCGACTTTCGGCATTCAGATCGCCGACGTCGAAGCGAATGCCGTGGTTCGCAGCCGCGTCGTGCGCGAGAGCGAGAGCGGCGTTGCACCGCTGCCGTTGATGGGTGCCGAAGGCCGGTTCGATTTCACGCCGCGCCTGGCAGTCGAAGCACGCGTCCAGTACCTGACTGTCAACGAAGACGACGTGGACGGCTCGATTCTCGACGCGCGCCTCAACCTGACCTGGCGAGTGAATCCTTATCTCGCGGTCGGGCTCGGCTATCGCACGTTCCAGATCGACGTCGACTCGGCCAACGAGGACACGCCGGGATTCGTCGACCTGTCGGTCGACGGGCCGCTACTGTTCGTTCGAGCCAGTCTGTAGCGGCGTCGCCGCTGCCGACAACGAGCGCGGCGCCGCATACACGAAGTCGTCCGTGAACTTGCGGACCGCGTAACCCAGCCAGGAAGTGTCGTCGGCGTGCTCGCTGCTGCCGGCAGGCGTGCGCAAGGTCTGCGACGGCGATTCGCCGAACAGCCGTTTGTAGTTGCGAGCGAACAGGCTGAAATCCCACACCCCGAAACGACCGGCGATGCTGGCTACCGTCTCGTGCGCCGGATCGGCGGCGAGCAGCGCCGCGCGAATCTCGCGCAGCTGACGCATCTTCAACAAGCGGATCGGACCGACGCCGAAGTATTCGTTGAACGTGTTGCGCAGCGTGCGCTCGCTGACGCCGGCCGCCCGGCACAGGTCGCTGGTGAACAGCGGCTGACCTTCATGCGCGCGAATGAGCTCGAGCGCGCGTGCGATGACACGCTCGCGCGACAAGTGCGGACGACCGATAGGACGCAGCTGCAAGCGCAAGCTGCGCTCCAGTGCACGGACTGCGACCGCGCTGATTTCCTGTTCCGCCATTTTCGCGGCAGCCGGATCCGTCAGGTCGATCGTCGGATTGCCGCAGCAGATCCGGCCGACGAGCCAACGCAACTGTTCGAGACGCAGCGGCTCGGTGCGCGTACAAGCGCCCTCGCCCGCGTGCAGCTTCTCCAGCAACTCCGGGCCGAGCGCATGATGATCTACCGGCAGCGTAACGCCGGCCCAGCGCGTCACGTCCTGGCCGGCGAACGTGAACGGCTGATTCTGCTTGAGCACGATGAACGAGTTGGAGTCGAGCCGCTGGCCGTCGATGCGGATGCTCTGCGGCTTCGTCATCGGGATGCCGAGCGTGAACGAGCCGGTCTGGCCGTCGCCAGCAAAAAGTCGCGGATCCGCCTATCTGAATTTGCTGCAGCGACAGGACACCGGCCGGCACTGCATCGACCCACCATTCGGCGCTCGAGCGTGCTGTCGGAACGAAACGACCGGCGATCCCGGCGATCGAGTCGGCGAATTCATCGAAATCGCGAAATACCAATCGCGACATAGTGTGCCCCCCTGGCCCCGGCCGCCTCAGAAACGCAACTTTGGACGGCGACAAAATGCGCGGCAATACGCATTGTTGCCGTCAAACGGGTGCGGGTCTTCCCCTTTATGTCTGATCCCGCGGACGCGTGGCGGCTCTATTGGCGCGTCGCGGGTGCGGCGGCAGGCGGAGAGCTCGCGGCCGGTGCTGTCGCACTGCGCTGCGCGTCTGACGGAGCGTCGTAGGACTCCAGCATCACCACGCCAGGCGTGGACTGCACGTCGTTCGGTTCGGCTTGCTGCTCCTGCGCTGGCGGCTCGGCGCTGAAAGTCGCAGCCACCTTGTGAAATACGCGGAGGAAGCCATCCACCGCGCCGATCGTCAGTATCACGGGAATGCACGCGAGCGCGAAGATCGTCAGCCACTTGAGCGGCTGCGGACGCCGCTTCTCGCGATCGAGCTCGCGGTCGCGGTCGAGCGCGTCCTGCGCGCGTTGCTGAATGGCCCGCTGCAGCTCTGACTGGGGGCGTTCGAAGGGCAGGATGCGCGCACCGGTACGCACCGATGCCGCGCCTTCCGTTTCGGGCAGGCGTTCTTCGGAGTGTTGGGTCATTAGGGGGCGCTTCGCTTCGAAGATCGGGAGGACGGAGGGGAGTGTAACCCGGCGTGCGGGCGGTATGACTAGAAGACCGACCGTGCTCGATGCGGTTCCCGCACAGCGATGCGCGCAGCGCTAAGTTGCTGAAAATAAAGCGGCGCGTCTGTACTCAGAGCACGGACGGCGTTGCGTGCCGACAAGGCGGGCGGCAAGCAGAGCGTCAGCTGCGCAAGGCTGCTTGACGGGCATGTGTCTGCTGGCCAAAAGTGCGGCCATGAACGCGCGAAACCTCGTCTACGTCCTCGCGATTCTGTTCGCGACGGCCGCGATTTCAGCCGACAACAACAACAAGGGGGCGGGCTCGCAAAGCGGCAAGGACGCACCGCCGTCGCAAACGTCCTGCATGACTCAATGTGCAGCAAACGAGCAGCGCTGCTCGCGCGAAGTCCGTCTTGCACGGTCGGATTGCCAGCGCGTCGCCGCCAACGGTGGGCGCGATGTGTTCAGCGGGCGGCCGACAGGCGACTCGTACAACGGCATCGACTACGGCGCGTTCTGCAGCTATTTCGCGAATCCGGAAGTGAATTGCCGCTCAGGCTATTACAGCGCCAGTTGTCAGCGCCGGCTGGCGTATCGCCACGGCGTTTGCCTGGATGCGATGAACAACATCGCTTCGATGCGCTACGACTGCTTTCGCACGGAACGCGACGCGAACAATCAGTGCCGCGAAGATCTGCGCGACTGCAAAGCTTCTTGTCAGTGAGCGTCAGACGCGCTCGATCACCATCGCGATGCCCTGCCCCACGCCGATGCACATCGTGCACAGCGCGTAGCGCCCGCGGGTTCTCTCCAGCTGGTTGAGCGCAGTCGTGGCAAGCCGCGCGCCGCTCGCACCGAGCGGATGACCGATCGCAATCGCGCCACCGTTCGGATTGACGTGCTCCGCGTCGTCGGCGAGTCCGAGCTGACGCGTCACTGCGAGCCCCTGTGCGGCGAAAGCTTCGTTGAGCTCGATGACGTCGAGCTGGCCGAGCGAGAGCTTCGCGAGCGAGAGCACCTTGCGTGTCGCCGGCACGGGGCCGATGCCCATGATTCGCGGCGGCACACCAGCTGTCGCCGTCGCGATCACACGAGCGCGTAACCGCAGACCGTGTTTCCCGGCAGCCTCTTCGCTCGCCAACAGTAGCGCACAGCTGCCGTCGTTGACGCCCGAAGCGTTGCCCGCAGTCACGGTACCGTCCGGCCGCACGACGCCTTTGAGTTTGGTGAGCGCTTCCAAGGTTGTGTCGGCGCGCGGGTGCTCGTCGGCCGCGAAGCTGAGCGGCTCGCCCTTCTTCTGCGGAATCGCGACCGGGACGATCTCGCTCTCGAAAAACCTCGCAGCGTGTGCACGCGCATAGCGCTGCTGGCTGCGCAAAGCGAACTTGTCCTGGTCGGCGCGCGCGACGTTGAACTCCTGCGCGACGTTCTCGGCAGTCTCCGGCATCGAGTCGATGCCGTACTTGGCTTTCATCAACGGATTGACGAAGCGCCAGCCGATCGTCGTGTCCTCGATCTTGGCTGTACGCGAGAACGCGCTGTCGGCTTTGCCCATGACGAACGGCGCGCGCGTCATGCTCTCGACGCCGCCAGCGATCACGAGATCGGCTTCGCCGGCGCGAATGGCGCGGGCGGCGAGATTGACGGCATCGAGCCCGGAACCGCACAGACGATTGATCGTCGCGCCCGGCACGCTGTCCGGCAGGCCGGCCAGCAGCGCCGACATGCGTGCGACGTTGCGATTGTCCTCGCCGGCTTGATTGGCACAGCCGAAGTACACGTCGTCGACCGCGGCCCAATCGACGCGCGGATTGCGTTGCATGAGCGCGTGCAAGGGAATCGCGCCGAGATCGTCAGGACGAATGCCAGCGAGCGTGCCGCCGTAGCGGCCGATGGGGGTGCGAATCGCGTCGCAGATGAAGACTTGGCGCATGCGGACAGAGTGACACAAGTCACCCTGTCGCTAAAGCCTGGGCGTGCCGTTGCCTGCGTGCGTCCGCTCGTACAGCTCCTGACATTTCACGCAGCGCAGGGCCGTCGGCTCGGCCTGCAGGCGCGCTTCCGGGATGTCCTGTCCGCAGCTCTCGCACAGGCCGTAGCTACCCTCGTTGATGCGCGCCAGCGCCGTATCGATCCGCCGCAGCTCGTCTGCATCGCGGTCGATCTCGGCGAGATTGAGATCGACGACCAGGTTCGAGAACGAATCGTCCTCGGTGTCGCGCGCCTGTTCGGCGATCCGCACGTGTGTCTCGTCGGCGGAGCGCTCGAGCGTGTGCTGAATCTCGCCGCGCAGCTGAGTGGCGCGCTCGCGCAGGCGCGCCTTCATGGAGGTCGATTGCTGAGGATTGAAACTGGTCATGTTCTGGCACTCGTCGGTACGTCACCAGCTGAAACCCACAAGCGGCCGCACGGTTCCCTCTGCGTGCACTGGACAGTCAACTCGCGCCGTCCGTAGCATGCGACATGCCAACGAACAATCTCCGCGGCATCCTCTGGATGCTCGCGGCCGTCACCACGTTCGCGGTGATGGATGTCCTGCTGAAGCGGCTCTCCGAACACTACCCTGCCATGCAGGTGGCGTTCCTGCGCGGTGCCGCTGCGCTGCCGCTGCTGCTCGCGGCGAACGCAGTGTTCGGTCGTTGGAGCGACCTGAAGCCCAAGCGCTGGGGCTTGCACGTGCTGCGCGGTTTTCTCAGCGTCGCGCTGTTGTGGTGCTTCGTTTACGCCGTGAGTCAGCTGTCGCTCACGAACGCGTACGCCATTTTCATGTCGGCGCCGTTGCTGATCACGGCACTGTCGGTGCCGATGCTCGGCGAGCGTGTCGGCTGGCAGCAGTGGATCGCGGTGTTCGTCGGCCTCATCGGCGTGCTGGTCGTATTGAAGCCCACTGGCGCCGGCCTGGTCACGATCGGCGGACTGGCGGCGCTCGCGTCGGCGATCGGCTACGCACTCAACGCGATCACGATCCGCATTCTGATACGCACGGACACGAGCGTGGCGACCGTCGTCTGGTCCATCGTTTTCCTGACACTGATCAGCGGGGTCATCGTGAGCACGCGTTGGGTGCCCGTGCCCTGGGAGCACTGGCCGCTGATCGTCGGACTCGGGATCAGCGGCGCGCTCGGCCAGTACTTCATCACCGAAGCGTTCCGCCTCGCCGCGCCGCCCGTGGTCGCACCGCTCGAATACACGGCGCTGGCATGGGGCCTGTTGTTCGATTGGCTACTGTGGGCCACGGCTCCCGGCATGCGCATGCTCACCGGCGCGTTCATCATCGTCGCCAGCGGCATCTACGTGATCAGCCGCGAGCGATTTACTAGCGCCGCGCTCCAGCAACAGCACTGAGCTCGCGCGGAGCACGCAGCACGTCGGAGACGATGTTCAGCGCTTGCGCGAAGCCTTCGGACTGCATACCGAAGCCGAGCCGGAAGTGTTCCGGCGCGTCGAAGCAATAACCGGGCGCGAACAGCACGCCGGCGTTGGCGAGCGCTACGCAGAGCTCACGCGCATCGCTGCCGTCGCGCAGCCAGGGGAACACAGTCGTCCCGCCTGCGGGCGCGACCCAACCCAACGTGTCTGCGTGAGCGTTCATGAAATCGGTCAACGCGACACGATTGGCGGCAGCGACGGCGCGCAGTCGTCCGATGATCTCGTCGCGATTGGCGAGCGCGTGCGCGGCGATCGCTTCGGTCAACGGCGAGCCGGAAATCGTGAAGTAGCTGCGCAGGTCGATCAGTCGCTCGCGCCGACTCGCGTCGCGATCGATCAGCCAGCCGATGCGCAGGCCCGGCAGCGACAACGCTTTGGAGAGATCGCCGACGACGATCGTGTTCGGCAGCTTCGCGGCCGAAGCCGGCACAGGCGCGCCGTGATAGAGCGGGTGATACACCTCGTCGACCACGAGCGGAATCAAGCGATGCTCCAGATTCGCAGCGAGGCGTGCGATCTCCGTATAGGGCATCACTGAGCCGGTCGGGTTGTGCGGCGTGTTGACCAGCACCAGGCGAGTGCTCTCGCCCACCGCAGCCAGCACGCGCTCTGCAGATTGCTTGAACCCGCTGTCGCGATCGAGCGCGTACGTCGAGACGTTCAAGCCCCACGCGCGCGCCATGACAGGCATCGCGGGGAACACGGGAAACGGCAGCGTGATCGAAGCGCCTGGCTCGGACGCGAGACAGTACAGCGCGGACAGCGCCTCGGACGCGCCGGTCGTGATGATGACCCAATCAGGATCGACGTCGTGCATCGCCGCGACTTGCTTGCGGAGCGCTGCGGTTCCCTGCGGCGGCGCGTACGAAAGCCGCAACTCGCCGAGATCCTTCAGACCCGCGCCGTCACCGAGCGCCAGCAGATCGCCGAACGCCCAGCGAGGGCCGGTGCTCGAGGCGAGGTTGTAGCGGATCGGCGGCGACGCGAACTCGTAAGTGGCGAGCCATTGATCGAGCAGAAACGGCGGGATGCGCATGGCGCGCTACCTCGATAGTTGCCTGCGGTTGCGCGAGGTCAGCGTGCGCACCAGCGGCAAGTCCTGGAAGACGATCATCGCGACACCGAACAGCACCAGCAGGGCCGCGACGATGGCGAGCGGCGTCACGCGCTCACCCAGCACGACCGAGCCGAGAATCAAGGCAACCACGGGGTTCACGAGCGCATAGGTCGCAACTTTCGGCGCCGGCACGCGCGTGAGCAGCCACAGGTAGGCATTCAACGCAATGATGCTGCCGAACACCACGAGGTACAGGATCGCGAGCACGCCCTGAATGGAAATTGCCGAAGGATCGAATCGCGCCCACTCCCCGGTCACAACCGACATCAGCAGCTGGAAGGCCGCGCCGAACAGCATTTGTCCGCACGTAAAACTGAGCACGGTGCCAGAGTTGGCGGAGCGCTTCTGCAACAGCGTGCCCAGGCTCCAGCCGGTCGTCGCCACGAACATCGCGAGCACGTACAACGGGTGCGCGTTGCCGGACAGCGTCCGCGTGTGCATCACGATCGTCACGACGCCCGCAACTGCGACAGCAATGCCGAGCAGCGCCTGCTTCGTCGGCGCGCGCTTGCTGAAGAATGCCCAATCGAAAATCAGCACGAGCACTGGCACGGCCGCAACGAACAGCGCGGCGATACCGCTCGGAATGCCCTGCTGTGCCCAGAGCACGAAACCGTTGCCGACGCCCGACAGCAACACGCCGGAGAGCGCCATCATTGGAATGTTCACGCCCGCGAACGGATGCGGATTGCGTGCGCGCAGCCACGCATACATCACACCGCCGGCGAGCGCGAAGCGCGCCACGCCGCTGATGAACGGCGGCATGCTGTGGATCGCGAAAGCGATCGCGAGATAGGTCGTACCCCAGATGATGTAAATACCCGCGAACGCGGCCAGCACCGCGAGCGACAGGCGCGCACCACTGGAGACTGGCTCAACGGCTTGCTGCATGGCTCACTGTGCCTGCTGGACTGGCAAGCAGTACAGATTCAGGTAGACTAGGCCACGACCGATACAGTTGACGCCATGTCATCGCAGGCCCCTCTTCTCTACGAGCGCGTCGCGCGGCTCGTCGAATCGCAGATCTCCAACGGAGCGCTGCGTGCGAACGAGCGCATTCCTTCCGTGCGCGCCATGAGCCGCACGGCGAAGGTCAGCGTCTCGACGGTCGTGCAGGCGTACGTGCACCTCGAGAACATCGGACTGATCGAAGCGCGGCCGCAATCCGGCTTCTACGTTCGCGCGCCGCAGCTCAAGCGCTTGCCGGAGCCGCGACCCAAGCCCGCCCGCGCACCGCGGCCCGCGTCGATCGCCAACGAAATGCTCGACATGTGCCGCGAAGCGCTGGAGCGCAGCGACTTCGTACCGCTGAACGGTGCGTTCACTTCGCCGGCGATGTACCCGACGCAGCGGCTCAACAATCTCATGCGCGAAGTCCTGCGCGACCATCCGCTCAACGCCGGTCAATGCATCCTGCCGCCCGGCCACGAGGAATTGCGTCGTCAGATCGCGAAGCGCATGGCGCTCGCCGGCGCGCCCGCCGATCCGGCACACGTCGTGATCACGGGTGGCACGATGGATGCGATCACGCTGTCGCTGCGGGTCGTGTGTCGTCCCGGCGATACCGTGCTGGTCGAATCGCCGACTTACTTCGGCTTGCTGCAGGCGATCGAGCATCTGAATCTCAAGGTCGTCGAAGTGCCGAACTGTCCGGTTTCCGGCATCGACGTCGAGGCCGTGCGCGCGGTCGCGCGCAGCACGCGCTTGGGCGCGGCGGTGCTGATGCCGAACTTCAACAATCCTTGCGGCAGCCTCACGCCGGACGACGCGAAGCGCGAGATCGTCGAGATCCTGACCGGCTGCGAAGTGCCGATCATCGAGGACGACATCTACGGCGACATTCATTACGGCGCGACGCGGCCCTCTTCGATGCGCGCGTTCGACGACTCCGGCCTGGTGATCTCGTGCGGCTCGGTGTCGAAAACGATCGCTTTCGGCTACCGCATCGGTTGGGCGGTCAGCCCGCAATTCCACGCGGAGATCGCGCGCGCCAAATTCTATTCGTCGGTTGCCTGCCCGACGCTGCAGCAGCTCGTGCTGGCTCGCTACTACGAGAGCGGCGGCTATGACCGGTACCTGCGGCGGGTTCGTGCCACGCTCGCGGGTCATTCCCAGCATGCGATCGCTGCGATCGCGAAATTCTTTCCGGAAGGCACGCGGGTCGCGCAGCCGCCGGGCGGCGTGGTCCTCTGGGTGGAGCTGCCGCGTAATGTCGACGGCGCCGAGCTGTTTCGCACAGCCGCTGCCAGTCGTATCGGTGTCGCGCCGGGCGTCGTGTTCTCCGCCAAGGCCGACTATCGCAACTACATTCGTCTCAGCTGCGGCCTGCCGTGGACGCCGACGCTGGAACGCGCGATCGAGAAGCTCGGCCGGCTGGTTGCCGGTATGGCTCGAGCTGTCTGACCGCGCGTTCACGTCCCGACTCAACATTTACAGCGCACGCGCTGCCGACGGGCCGACCTGCCGGACATCGGCGATCGCGGGGATCGTCGAATCATCCGGCAACTGCACGACCAGCACTTCGCCAAGCGGCGGCAACGTCTGCTCGTACGAGCTGTACGCGAGACCACCCAGCACACCGGCGTTGACCAGCAACGACGCAACTACACCGATAAAAGTTTTCATGACTGCTTGCTCCAGGAATTGGCGAACCACTGACGGCGCAGCGGCTCGCGATGACCTTCGTTCGCTTGACGCGCATCCGAATTGAACTGCCGCTGCTCTTGCTCGCGCTGTTCGCGCGCCAGGCGGCGTCGGTCGGCCTGCAACTTCGCCAGCTCTATGAACAGGTACTCATCCATCGCGCTCTCCTCGGTTAGCTATGAACTTCTGTAATGGAGGCGTAGGGTAGACCTGCCCCTGGGAGGCGAACAGCGACACTTACTGCCTCTGAACCATGACTAATTGTTATACCTCTGGCCGTGTCTGAGGCACTCGTAACCCTATGAAACGCATACCGGTCGGCCCCCTGCGGGCCTTCGACGTGGCAGCCCGCAACCTCAACCTGACCGCGGCGGCGGAAGAGATGAACGTCACCCATGCCGCCGTGAGCCGGCAGGTAAAGCAGCTGGAGGAGCGCCTGGGCGTGCAGCTATTCGAGCGCCTGCCGCGGGGGCTGAAGTTGACCGTGCACGGCGCGCTGCTGGCGGAAGGCACGCGCGAGGCATTCGACCGGTTGTCGAGCGCTATCGAGGATGTCTCGGCGCCAGCCGTACGTCGCAAGCTGACGGTTTCCACGTTCTCGTCGCTCGCGACGCGCTGGCTGATGCCGCGGGTGCAGGCGTTCTCGGAGCTGTTTCAGGACACCGACTTGCGAGTGAGCACGACCGCGCGGCTGGTGGATTTCGCGCGTGAGGACGTCGACATCGCGCTGCGCTTCGGCAGCGGTCAGTACCCGGGCCTGCACGTGCGGCCGCTGTTCAGCCCGAAGGAAATCGTCGTTGCCTCGCCCGCGCTGCTGAAGCGCGGTCCGCCGATCAAGACGTTCGCCGATCTCAAAGGGCACACGCTGCTGCACGACGA
>CADEEJ010000008.1:0-3796 GCA_902826315.1 uncultured Steroidobacter sp. | reverse complement strand
TGCCTGCCGCGGCGGCTGACCGACCCGCTGATTTCCGGCGCGATGGATTGGCTGGTGCGCGAAGCGCAGTTGTCGCCCGACGCCTCGCCGCCGGCGCCTTGATCTACTTATTGAACAGCTTGTCGAGCTCAGCCTTGGCGCGATCCGCTGCCGACGGCTCCGCTGCCGCGTTCTTGCCGCCGCCGAACAAAGCGTCGAGATCGGAGCGCGCCTTGCCCGACGCTGCTACATCCGCCGCCACGTACGCGCCCACACGCGGCTTGAAGTAGTCGCAGAAGTTCGCCCGCTCCTTGTCCTTCACTTCCTCGGCGATCGGCTCGCGGCAGTGCTTGGCGACGGCGACGCTGTACCACTCGCAGAGCTTGCAGACGTGCAGCTCAGCACCGCACTTGCGGCACTCTTCGAGCCGGCGCAGCGGCAAGGTGTAGTCCGCGAGCGACGTACCGCATTTCCAGCAGACCAGCGCCGACATACGACTCCCGCGCTCAGCCGCGCGCGCCGGAACTCTTCGCTTTCTCGGTCGCGATCTCGTCGTAGCCGCGGCCGACGAATTCGATCAGGCAGATGCCGTGCCCGAACGGGTCGGCGAGCATGGCGATCTTGCCCCAGTTGTTGCTCTTGACCGGCCCTTCGAGCCGCGCGCCGGCGTTGCGCGCACGATCGACCGCGCCTTCGATCTCGGTCACGACCATGTCGAGATGGATCGGGGTCCAGTGCCGCGCGTACGAGCGCAGATGACGGCTGGTCGCGGAGGCGACCGTGCCGTTCGGCTTGGCCAGCAAGTAGATGGGCGAGGTGGCACCGAGCAGCTCCACGGCGTCGGCGCCGAAGCGGCGGCCGATCGTCAGGCCGAAAGCCTTCGTGTAGAAGTCGATGCCCTTGTGCAAGTCGTCAACGTCGATGTTGACGAGCAACGTCATGACCATTCCGAACCTCGCTCGTGCTGGCGTGCCTGTGAGCGAGAGTAGCGCCTCCGCGTGCTGCTTACAGCGTCGCAGAATCCCGACTCATTGCCGTGCGCCGTATTTCGCGTACAGCTTCGCCCGTTTGGCCGGGTCCACGTTGATCTTGCTGAGGTCGCCGCCGGCCCATTGCAGCAGCTTCGGGTCCATCACCCGGAACCACAGCCACGGGATCGCCGCGAGGCCGAAGCTGCCGGGGTAGCCGCTCGGCAGTCGCGGCAGGTCGGCAAAGTCGCGCAGCGACTGGTAAGGCCGCAGCGAGTTGGCGTGATGGTCCGAGTGGCGCTGCAGGTGGAACGAGATCAGGTTGGAGTAGATGTGGTTCGTGTTCCAGGAGTGGCGCGGCTCCGGCAGCTCGTAGCGGCCGCTGGCGACCTTCTGGCGCAGCAGGCCGTAGTGCTCGACGTAGTTCGCCTGCGTCAGGCCGTACCAGGCGTAGAAGTGATGGATCGCGAGGAACGGCACCATGATCCAGCCGAACGTCGCCAGCAGCGCCCCGCCGATCGTGACCGTGAGCAGCCAGGACATCAGGATCTCGTTGCTGAGCGACCAGACCGGCTTGCCGAGCTTCTGCAGGCGCTCACGCTCCAGCGCCCAGCCGCGGCGGAACGCGCCGGGAATCTCGCGCCACACGAATTTGTAGATCGACTCGCCCATGCGCGAGCTGACGCTGTCCTCGGGCGTCGCGACATGCACGTGATGGCCGCGGTTGTGCTCGATGCAGAAGTGACCGTAGCCGACCAGGCCGTTCACGACCTGCGCGGCGACGCGATCCGCGCGGCTCGCCTTGTGGCCGAGCTCGTGGCCGATCAGCAGCGAACCGCTGCTGGCGAAACCGGTACCGAGCATCAGCGTCAGGAACGCCCACCACGGCAACGCATGCGTGCCGATGAACCAGGCAACCACGAAGAACTGCGTGAACAGCAGGGCGATCGCGAAATACAGCAGCACGCGGTAATAGTTGTCGCGCGACATCGCCGGGACGACTTCCTCCGGCGGGTTGTGCGTGTCCTCGCCGAAGATCGCGTCCGCGAGCGGCACGAACAGGAAGGTGTAAGCGAGCGGGAACACACAGGCGAGCGGATTGCCGCCGCTCAGAAAGTACAGTGCGACGCCGACGATGGGCACGAGCGGGCCGGTCAGGGATGCCAGCCACAGGTAACGCTTGCCGTCGACGTATCGGATCGTGCTGCCGTCCGCAGCTTGTGCCACGAATGCCATGATCGCCCCCAATCCCGCCCAGACCCACGTGCGTGGCCAGTTTACGCCCGTGCCCGCCGAATAACTCTCATTCCTGGGTGAGCGCAGATCCCTCACCTTGGCTATGCCACCCTACGTCCCCATGAACACGCCCATGAATACGTCCCTGAATGCGAACATGAACGCTTCTACCGCTTTGCAGACCCGGCGCGTCGCCCGCGTCATCCAGGCCCAGAGCACGATCGAAGGCGGCGGCTTTCCGGTGCGCCGGCCGTTCCCGATCGCGGGCTTCAGCCATTTCGACCCGTTCCTGCTGATCGATCATCTCGGCCCGGTGCGCTGGCAGCCGGGCGCCGCGCTCGGCGCCCCCGACCATCCGCATCGCGGCTTCGAAACCGTCACGTACGTGCTCGCCGGCGAAAACGAGCATCGCGACTCGTTCGGCAACGCCGACGTGTTGCGTCCCGGGGACGTGCAGTGGATGACGGCCGGCGGCGGCGTGATTCACTCGGAGATGCCCACTGAGCGTTTTCAGCGTGAAGGGGGCGTGCAGGAAGGATTCCAGATCTGGGTGAACTTGCCCGCGACCGACAAGATGATGACGCCGCGCTACCAGACGCTGCGCGCCGACGACATTCCGCGGGCGACGAGCGCGGACGGACGCGTCGCAGTGCGCGTGATCGCGGGCGAGTCGCTCGGCCACACGGCTGCTATCGACACGCGCGTGCCGATCCAGATGCTGCACTTCACGATACAGCCGGGCGGCGCACTGACGCAGTCGGTGCCTGCGGAGCAGAGCGGACTCATCTACGTGTTCAAGGGCACGGCGTGGATCGGCAGCGATCGCCGTGAAGTGCGCGAAGGTCAGGCCGCGTTGCTCGAATCGGGCGACAGCGTCGAGATTGCAGTCGACGCCGCGACGAAGGGTGCAGCCGAGTTGCTGCTGCTCTCGGGCAAGCCGCTGAAGGAGCCGGTGGCGCGTTACGGCCCGTTCGTCATGAATACGCCGGAGCAGATCGAGCAGGCGATTCGCGATTACCAGGGCGGACGGTTCGGAGTGATACCACAGCGCACGTGATCGCCTAGTTCACGCGCTTCCGGTTGTCGTCGGGATTCCTATCGATCAACTTGTTGTACGGATCCAGGCCCACCTCGAACGGCGCAGCGTCGACAATCACTTCGATCTTGCCCTTGTTCTGCGTGATGTGCTCCGGCTTCAGGTAAAGCGCGCGCTCGGTGTGCTCGCCTTCACCCGGACGCCGCGCGAACACAGCAACGTCCATCCAATCGTCGACGGATAGCGGCGTTTCCTTGCCGACGCCGTCGGCCTCGGACTTCTGCGTCGCATACTCGATGTGCACGTCGAACTTGCCGTCGGCACGCTGCTTCGACGTGGCGGCGACAACCTTGATGTCGTACAGCACTATCTTTGCGAACAGCTCGTCGATCAGCCGCTGCTTCTCCGGCGGCGTCTGCGCACGAATGTAATCGAGCATCTCGAGCGTGGTCGTGTACGGCGGCTGCTGGAACGCCTTGTCGCGAAGGAAGGCCGCGAGCGCGCGATTCAGGTTGTCCTCGCCGATCTCCTCGCGCAGCCGATAGAACACCAGCGAGCCCTTGCGGTAGTGGATGTA
>CADEEJ010000007.1:20989-52880 GCA_902826315.1 uncultured Steroidobacter sp. | reverse complement strand
CATTGCGAACAGCTTGAGCGCGGGTATCGACTCCAGTCCGCGCACGACCCGCTGATAGTTGCGGCGGCGTGCCTGCACCAACTGAGCATCTGCCAGATGCGCCGGGATCAACCGGGCGACGCCGGCCGCAGCGCGCACTGGGAGACTTGTCGCAGGCTCGGCCGCAACGTCGGTAGAGTTCACTTTGTCCACTACTGCGGCTGGAGCGCGACGCCGTGCAGCCTTCGCCGCTCGCAACATGCTGCCGGCCGCGCCGAGCCGGTGATAGCCGGCAGCGATATCGACAGTGTCGAACAGCGCACGCGCCGATTGCAGCCACGAGACTCCGGCGACGTCGAGCGATGTGAGATCGCGTGACGCGCTAGTCAGGATTCCGCCCTCGGGCACCGGAAAGAACTTGCGCGTACTGGCGACGGTGTAGTGACCGACAGACCCTGCCTGCTCGGCGCCGCGCGGACGGAAGAACGCGTGCGCGCAATCTTCGATCATCACCAGCGAGCGTTCATCGCACAGCGCGCGGATCGGTGCGAGGTCCTGCACGATTCCGAACAAACGCGGGACGAGCACCGCGCGCGTACGCGGCGTGATCGCGCGTTCGAGCGTGCGTACATTCACTTCGAGCGATTCCTCGATCCCGTACCAGACTGGCGTCGCTCCGAGCGCACGCACCGGCACGACCATGGACGGGCAATTGAAAGCAGGCACGAGCACTTCGTC
The DNA here is from genome assembly GCA_902826315.1 of uncultured Steroidobacter sp. Classification (GTDB taxonomy): domain Bacteria; phylum Pseudomonadota; class Gammaproteobacteria; order Steroidobacterales; family Steroidobacteraceae; genus Steroidobacter. The sequence continues at coordinate 52,163 of CADEEJ010000007.1, read as the reverse complement.
GCCGCCGCGTACGCCGGCGTGCAGCAGCGCGAGATTGATCGCCGCAGATCCGCTCACCACGTTGCGCGGCGTGCCGACATCGAGCACGGATTTCTCGCGCACGCCGGCGGGCCGCAGGCAAGCGGCGAACTCGAAAACAGGCAGCATTGGGATCGCGCGCAGCTGCGCGTTCGTCTTCACGCGCGCTCAGTTCCTGAGCTTCGCGGAGGGCTGTTGCTGCCGCGGCGTTGCGTAACGCTGCCAGCGCTTCGCCCTCGCGGCTGCCGGTGTAAGCACCGCGTTCGGCGCCGCGGCTGCCTTCTGACGCGCAATCTCGTTCAGGCAGGCGGTGGCGCCCAGCAGCCAGATCATGATCTCGGCCTTGACGAAGTCGACGAAGTTGCCGGCGATGAACACGGTGGCGAACGCCGCGGTGACCGCGGCGAACACCGCATTGAGCTGCGCATCGTCGGGATTCGACAGCGTCTTGCGGCGCGCGATCGCCGACCTGAAGACGTACCACCAGAAAGCCAGGAAGAAGTACACGCCCGGCAGGCCCTGCTCGACCAGCGCCGTCGCGAACGTATTGTGCGACGAGCGCTGCGGCGGATCCCCGGTGAGCCATATCGGATCCATGTACTGCGGGCTGAGCACCGCCGTGCCGCGGTGACCCGTGCCGTGCGGAAAGTGCGCGGCCATGCGCAGCTGCGCAGTAAATCCCTGCATGCGGTTCTGTGCGCTGAGATCTGCCGTCTCGAACTCGGTGGCGTTGCCGATCGTCGTCATTCGATCCCAGAACGCCTGCTGCGCGACCGAGAGAATCGCGAACACGGCGAGCGCGGCGTACACGTAAAACATCTTGCTGTAGGCCTTCGGCTTCATGTACCAGAGGACCAGGCCCGCCGCGATGACCGAGATGAAAGCGCCGCGGCTGCCGGCCATCACCATCGTGTTCATCGACAGCGCGACGGCCGCGCCGACGAACCACCAGCGCCAGCCCTTCTCGCTCAGCAACAGCATCGCACCGATGACCACCGCCGTCGCGAGCTGCGCGGCGAGCAGGTTCGCTTCGTCGATGCCCGGTCCGCCGAGGCCGTTCAGACGACCCGCATAGCGCGCACTCAAGCCGAGGTAGCCCAGGTACAGGCAGCCGGCGAGATGGCACATCAGAAACTCGACGACCCGCTCGCGCGTGTCGACCAACCGGTAGATGAGGAAGAAGATGACGATGTACTTGAGGTACAGCGTGCACAGATAGAAGTGCGTCTCCGGCGCCAGCGCCCAGGGCAGCTGGATCCACACCCACACCGTGAACGCGATCAGCAGCTTCGCCGGCTTGGTCGCATACCACTCGGTGCGCCCGGACGTGTCCTTCGGCAGCATCAAGGTCGCGATCACCGTGACCAGCGCGGCCAGGTACGACCAGCGCAAGTCCGGCAGGCTCGCGGCCCACCAGCGTGACGGCGGATGGAGATAGAACAGCGCTACGTAGGTGTACAAGCCCCAGCGCGGGTGCTTGAACAGCGCGGCGCCGAGACCGGCCGCGAACAGCGCAAGAAAGATGACACCTGTCATTGGCGACTCGGCCCGCCTAAGGCGGCGCGGCCGACGTCGCCGTCAACCTCACCGCGGAACGATCGCGAACTGCGGGTAGTCCACGAAAGTCGCCACGAACTGCGAGTGGTTCGAAGCACCCACCATTCTTGCCCAGGCCGCGTCGGCTCCGGCCACGCCGAAGTCCTTCGCATAGGCCGCGGCGGGATAGAGATTGCCCCAGTAGCTGGACGCGTTCGGGAAGTAGCCGCCCTGCAGCGTGCTGCCGCTGGCGCACGAATCGCCCGCCGGAATCGCGCCGGTCTGCACTGACACGTCGTACACCTCGGCCCAGCTCGAATAGAAATTCGTCTCGTTGCTGCGATCCGGACCGACTGCAAGGCCATACAAACCCGCGTACCGATAACAATAGCCGTTCGGTCGCGTGCCCAGCAACCCGGTCGGGAACAAACCGTGAAATCGAACAGATTCCAGCCACTGCTGGCGCGCCGTCGCATTCACCAGCTCGGACGCGACGTCGTAGGCAAAGCCGAACGCCTGCACGACGAAGTTTTGCTGGAACGCTCCACATGACAGGTACGGTGCTGCGGCGTAGGCGGTGAAGTTGTAGAGATTGCGACGGATGCCCAGGTTGTTGAATCCGACTTCCGACGTACGCCAGCGCTGCCAGCACTCTTCCAGGTGACGGATATAGCCGGCGCGCAGCGTGTCGGTGCCGGCGCCCGAGTCCGGCGTGATCGCGAGCGCGCACGCTTTCATGCGCATCGACCAGGCAGCGAACCGCTCTTCCGACAGCCAGCGCTGACCGTCGTTGCTGCCGCTCGTGCCCCACGCCATGAAGTCGGCGCCGACGGCGAACTGCGCCGTCTCGAGCGAGAACCAGCGGCCGGTCGTGAGATACGCGAGATAGCCTGCGGCCCAACCGTGCGCCGGATCGGTCGCCCACGGCGGCGAGCTGCTATCGCTGCCGCGATACACCTTGCCCGAGCCGTAGTCGGGGCTGTAACCGTTCGAATAGCTGTCGGCGTAGAAGTCGACCAGATTCATCGGCAGGCCGGTGTTCTCGTCGCGCGTGTTGAAGCCGGCCTGGCCGGGTCCGACGCGGCAGCAGTTCGAGGCTTGCTCGTTCGCGATCATCGCGCGATACGCGCGCACGTCGCCTGAAACGACGTAGGCGGCATCCCAGACGGGCAGCAGACCGAGGTGACCGTGGTAACCGCCGCTGCGTCCTGCTTCGTCGAAATCACCGCGCGTCATCGGCGCGGCCGACTGCACCAGCTCGTTGAGCATCGAGCTCGACAGCGTGAAGACGGCGTAGTTGGGTACGAGCTTCGTCGATTTCAGATACGCGGCGTCATGACGCGGAGTGACCTGCGGATCGGTGCCGATCCAATCCTGGCGCGACCAGCGCGCGTGATGGCGATGCGCGACCGATCCGGAGAAGCGCTGCGAGCCGCCCACGTTCACGCTGACTTGATACGACTTCTCCACCGGCCCGGCGACGCGCGCCCAGCCGTTCTCGACGGCGGTCTCGACGTGCGTCGCGCCGTTCGCATAACGACGCACGTAGAACCACACCGTGATGTGCGCGTCCGAAGTCGGCACGTAGTAATGAAACTCCGACATGACCGGACCGAGGAACTGCCGCACGCGCCCTGCACTGCCGCGACCATTCCACGTTCCCTTGTTCACACCGAGCGCCGACTGCACGGAGTACGTGCCGCTGACTGCTCCGGAAAACGTAACGGATGCATCGAGCGAAGTCGGCTCGGCGACGTTCGAGCCGCCCGGCGCGGAGCCGGTGGTCGAGAGCGTGACTCGCTGCGCGTTGCCTTGCGAGAAACTGCTCATGCCGCTGATGACTGCAAACTTCGCGCTGCCGTCCGACCAGCGATTGCGGATCCACGCCTGCGAGTTCGCTGCGTTGGTGGTGATGAACGAGCCGTTCGGCACGTCACCCTTCTTGAATGCCTGGCCGAACGTCCACGCGTACGTGCCCGATGCTGCGCCGCTCGTCAGGGTGAGATCCGGCAAACGGCCGGGCTGCGCTTGTTCGCACGTCGTGTTGGCGGTGGTGCCGCCTTCCACGGAAAGCGTTGCAGGAGGACACGGCGTCGCACCGAGCGCCTTGCCAGTCGCCGCAGCAGTGGCCACGCCCGCGACCGATACAAGGAAGTCTCGTCTGCCGAACTTGGACGAATCGCCGTTTTTCATCGCTACTACCCCAAGGAGGTGAATCGTTCGAGGCGCCGACACGCGGCGCGCCCGGGCGGAGAGTACGGCTTCACCGAGCCGCGATCATCCTGTCTGATGGAAGAGACAAATCCGCTCGAAAATCGTCCTGACATCCGGGTCAACATAACCGACCCCCCACCCTGCGGACTATCGGACTTAGGCGCGTCGGCACACCATCCAGAAGCTCAACCAGGCCAGATCTTCCTTCGTTATGTCTACAAACTCGCGGGCCAGGTGCGGGTGGATCTGCGCCACCTCGTCCTGCGTCGCGCGCTCGCAGACTTCGAGCTTCTGCAGCACCAGGCCGGCCCGCGGCGCCTCGACGCGATAACGATCGACGCGTACGCGATTCGGTACGCCCTTACCGCTGAACATCAGGCGCCACAGCCAATCCGGCCAGGTCAGGAAATCGAGTCGATTCATTCGATGCAGGCCGTGGCTGCGCAGGTCGACCTTGTGTGCCGCAACACCTCCGTTGACCAGCGCCGCAGTCATATCGCGCAGCGTCGCAGGCAAATCGTCGACGTGCTCGAGCACTGCACGGGAGATCACCATGTCCACGACTGCTGTGCGGCCGAGTAATCCCGACTGCGTCACAAAATAGCTGACTGCGCCATCTGCGAGACCCGATGCGAAATTGCCGGGCTCGCGGAAGCAGCCACGCAGGCGGTCGCGCGCGGCATCGTCAGGCAGCAGCTTGCACAGCGCCGCGATGACGCTCTGCTGATAGTCGTCGAATCTGACCAGCGCGAAGCGATCGACACACAGCACTGACTGCGCGCCGAGTCCGGCCAGCAGCAGCGCGACTCCCGGCGTATCGCCGGGGCCGTATTCGAGAATTCTGCGACCCTTCCAGAACGTGCCCACTTCGCTGCGCGCGACGCCGAGCTGGTCCATGTACTCGTACACCGACTCGAGGAAGTAACGCGCCGTTTCTTCGGCCGTGTCGCCGGCGCTGTCCGGTCCGCGGCCGGTCTCGCTCGTGAGCCGCATGTAAGCGCGCGGCCACACGCGTGCGAGCTGATTGGTCGCGATGGCGCGCACGACGCGCAGCGAGTCTCGGATGGGTCGATAGGCATACGCGCTTTGCATTTCTTACCCTCTACCCTGCGAGCCGGGTCAACCAGTCGATGCAGGCTGCATTCGCTGCGTCGAGATGGCGGCGAATGGAGAAAGTGTGGTCGGCGCCGGACAGCTTGCGCAGCTCCACCGTCGAGCGCCCCAGTGCGGAGCGCCAGCGACGCGAGCTCGATGACAGGTTCGTGAACTCGCTCGCCGTGAGGTCACGCTCGCTGATGAACAGCAGGATGCGACCGCGAAACCTCGCAAAGCCCTGCGCCATCTCTTCGATGAATGCCGTCGACTTCGCCGCGGTCGTGTCCGGCTGATCCAGTGCACGCTGTGCAGTGCCGGCAAATTCACGCGCGGCGCGCCCGAAGCCGAAGCCACCGCTGAGCACCTTGCGCCAGAAAGAAGGCTGTAACACGCGACGCGGGTAGTAATGCCAGAGATGCACCGCTGCCTGCCCCTGCTCGGTGCGCACCCACGGATTCGCGATGACGAGTCCGTGCACGCGCTGATCGTGGAGACAATACATGAGCACGGCGGAAGCGGCATCGCACAGGCCCCACAGCACGACGCCTGACAGCCCTGGAGCTTGCGCGAGCAACAGGTCGATCGCGCAGCGGATGTCGTCGCGCACGCTTTCGAACGTGCGTAAGGGACCGTCGCTGTCGCCCATGCCGCGATAGTCGAATCGGAGCGTCGCGAACCCGGCTGCTGCGAGGCTGCGCGCCGTGATCACGAATTGCCGATGACTGCCGACGCGATACTGCGGCCCGCCGACTACGATGACGACACCGAGCCGCTGCGTCGGACCGTTTGCAGGATGCATGATGGCCACGAAGCGGTCGCCGGCGCACTGACCCACGACGGCGTGCTCGCGACTCGCGTCGGTCACTATGCGGCTCCCAACGCTGCGACCGTGCGCTCGACGAGCGACGGAACGCACACGATTTCCGTCGACACCCAGAACGGCTCGCCGACGAAAGTCTCCACGTCCACGGCTCGTCCCTGCGCGCGTGCCTTGTCGATGATGGCTGTCGATGCGCCGGGAACGGGAGCATCGGGGGAGCGCACGATCTCCATCCAGCGCACCTCGCCGAGCTGTGCGCCGAGATTCGGCGCGAGCTGCGCGGCATCGAGCGCGTCTGCGAGCTTGCCGGTGATGTCGTATCCCGCGACCTCGACGACTTCTCCGGCTTTCAGCCGTGCGCGCAACGCTGCTACGGTTTCAGGCGTTGCAGAATCCACCATGCTCGCTGCGACCCGCAGCCGTAAGAATTGATCGAGCCAGCGCGAGGCACTGCCCATCGGTTGCCAGAACACCGTACGTTCGAGCGCGAGATCGCGCTCGCGAGCCATCTCACCGCCAAGAATGCAGCCGACACGCGTCGCAAGCATGCTGCGCACCGGCCAGCCCAACGATGCGGACCAGTCCGCCGCCGCCGCGAGATCGCTCTTCCAGCAAGCCCACTCACCGTCGCGGAACTCGCCCTCGCTGTCGCCGGTGCCGAACAGGTCGACGATCAGCGCGGCGCGGCCGCGGGCCGCGAGACCTTGCGCGACCTGCGCCAGCATCTTGCGTGACTTATTCATCTCCTCCGCGAGCGGCGGCACGATCAGCACCGCGGAGCCGGCCGGCGTGGCGGGCTTGTGGAGCAGGCAGAAGATGCGACCGCGCGTGCCTGCGACGAAGCGTGCACACAGCTCGGCGTCGCTCAATCGGCCACCTTGCCGTCGACGAACGTAGTCAGGCTGCCGAGCGTCTCGAACGTGTCGGCGCTGATGTCATCGTCGGCGATGGTGATGTCGAACTCGTCCTCGATCATCGTGAGGACCGAAACGACGGCCATGGAGTCGAACTCCGGGATCGCACCGAGCAGCCGGCTCGCCGGCGTGAGCGCGTCGGCACGCTCGCCCAGCTGCAACGCGGAGCGCAGGATCGCCTTAAGTCTTTCGACAGTCATTCGGGGTCCTTCAAAAAACGGTTGATTCTAGCCGCGCCGGGATGACGAACACTCGATACGGTTCAAACTTTGCCGCCGCGACGGCTGCTAGACTCGCGCCTGGCATGCAGAAGATAGCAGGTCTGGAATGGCGATCCTCGGGTTCGTAGCGCATCGAGCGGCAGCGGATACGCTCACCGCTGCCGCCGACCACGCGGCTCGCCACGCGCAAAACACCGGAGAAACACGGCGCACGGCACTCGCCGCGGGTGCGGCCTATTTTGCCGCGCCGTCCATTCATGGCGGCGGCGGAGTCACGGTCGCGGTCCAGGGCAAGCCCTCTGCGCAGGCAATCCACAGCGCCTACCTCGCCCAGGGACCGCAGTTCCTGGCGGGCCTGCTCGGCGCGTTCGCGCTCGTCATTCACGATGAGAACAACGAACGCGTGCTGCTGGCCATCGACCGCATGGGCATCGAGCGGCTGACGTACGCGATCGACGGCGAGCGTGTGCTGTTCGGCACGTCGGCCGAACAGGTGGTCGGGTTCCCCGGGCTCACGCGCCGCGTGCGCGCGCAGGCGCTCTACGACTTCCTGATGATGCACATGATCCCGGCACCGCAGACCGTCTATGAGGGGGTGCAGAAGCTGTCTGCGGCGAGCGCGGTAGTGATCGAGCGCGGCAGTCACCGCGTGTACACGTATTGGAAACCGCAGTTCCGCGAGCGGCAGCCGGAGCGCTTCGAAACTCTCCGCGATGACCTGCACAGCTCGCTCGAAGCCGCCGTCCGCGATTGCAGTCCCGACGAAGCCACGGGCTCGTTCCTGAGCGGCGGTCTCGACAGCTCCACGGTGTCGGGCAAGCTCGCGCAGGTCGCAGGCCGCGCCAAGACCTTCTCCATCGGCTTCGGTGTCGAGGCCTATAACGAGATCGAGTTTGCGCAGGTCGCGGCTCGTCACTTCAAGTGCGACGCGTTCGAGTATCACGTCACGGCGCAGGACATCGTCGCTGCGTTTCCGCTGATCGCAAACATCTACGACGAGCCGTTCGGCAACTCGAGCGCCGTGCCGTCGTACTTCTGCGCGTTGCGCGCTCGCGAGCGCGGAGTCACGCACCTGCTCGCCGGCGACGGCGGCGACGAGATCTTCGGCGGCAACGAGCGCTACGCGCGCCACAAGGTGTTCGACGCGTACTTTCGCATCCCGCAGTTCCTGCGCCGCGGGCTGGTCGAGCCGATCGCGACTCACCTGCCCGGCAAGCCGAAGTTGCTGCAGAAGATTCGCAGCTACGTCGAGCAGGCGCGCATCCCGCTGCCGGAGCGACTCGAGACCTGGAACTTTGCGTACCGCGAAGGCAGCACGATGCTCGAGCCGGACTTCGCCGCGACGGTCGATCCGCGCGTCCCCTTCAAGCTGATGGACGACGTGTACGCCGCCGCGCCGTGCGATTCCACGCTGAACAAGATGCTGTACTACGACTGGCAGTTCACGCTGGCCGACAACGATCTGCGCAAGGTCAACACCATGTGCGAGCTCGCGGGCGTCAAGGTTTCGTATCCGATGCTCGATGCGCGCGTGGTCGATCTCTCCAATCGCGTGACGCCGTCGCAGAAGATGGCAGGACTGGAGCTGCGCTCGTTCTACAAGCGCGCGATGCAAGGCTTCCTGCCCGAGCAGATCCTGCGCAAGACCAAGCACGGCTTCGGCCTGCCGTTCGGCGACTGGCTGAAAACGCACGAGCCGCTGGCGCAGCTGATCTACGGCTATCTCACCGATCTCAAGAGCCGGCGCATCGTGCGTGCGCGCTTCCTCGACGATTTGATCGAGAGCCAGCGCAGCGGTCACGCGAGCTACTACGGCTACGCGATCTGGGATTTCGCCATGCTCGAAGCCTGGCTCCAGGCGCATGCGATCCCCAGGTAGTCAGCGCAGGTAAGACGTTAGATAAGATCGCGCGATACGCGCGACGAAGCGGTCGCGCGTGCGGTCCCACGGCGACAGGCGCGGCAGCTCGTAAACGTCGGAGCGCTGCGAGGCGCAGGCCCAGTGCGTCGACACCGCGAGATCGAATCCGGCTTCGCGCACCATGGCGGCGTGTCGGCGATCGTAGTCCAGCCCCGGTCGTCCATTCGGGTACGCGAAGGAGCGCGGCGCCGCGCCCGTCACGTCCTTGACCCAGCGCCAGCTGTCGACGATCTCCGTGCGTGCCGCATCGTCGTCGAGCTTCATCAGGATCGGGTGATTGACGGTGTGCGCACCGATATCCACGCCGGCTTGTCCCAGCTTCTTGACCATTTCCGGCGTCATCATGAGGCGCGGCGGATCGGCGTCTGCCAGCTCGCGGAACAGGCGCGCGGCGCGCTCCCAGCGTTCGGCCAGCGGTAGATACTTCAACTTCTTCAGCAGCTCATCGACACAACGTGCACGCGCCTTGTCGTCGGCGACGGACAGTCCTTCGAATCCGGCACGCGCGAGATGCGCATCGCTCTTGCAGTGCCGGACGGCTTCGATGACGAGATCGTTCCACATCACGCCGCGCTGCACGGCGTCGATCGCCACGAACACCGTCGCGGCAATGCCGTGACGCTTCATGATCGGCAGCGCAACGTCGAGGTTGTTCGCGTAGCCGTCGTCGAAAGTTACGGCGACAGCGCGCGACGGCAACGCGCCGCGTCGCAGGCGATCGACCGCCTCCGGCAGCGGCAGCACCTGGAAGTTCTGCGCGAGCCAGCTCATCTGCTGATCGAACATGCGGGCATCGGGCTCGTCGGCCTGGAGCGGATCGGACTCCTGCATCACCTTGTGATACGTCAGGATCGCGAGTCGTGCGCGACCGCCGGACGGCGACAACAGAGACAACGCGCTGCGCCTGAGGGCCGACATCACGCGACACTCGCTGTGGCATGGCGTCCATGCGCTTGCATGGCCTCGACGCAAGCCTCTTCGAACACTCGCGCCGCGTTCACATAGGAGAAATTCGCGTCCACGAAATCGCGGGCGCGACGGGCAAGCGCACGTCCAGCGTCCGGCTCGCGCAGCAACCGCACCGTTTGGGCGGCGAGACCCTTCGCATCGTCCGCCAGCAAATAGTGGTCGCCCGGCGTGAGCGGCAACCCCTCGACACCGATCGTCGTGGACACGAGCGGCGAGCCCATCGCCAGCGCTTCATAAACCTTCAGACGCGTACCGCCGCCGACACGCAGCGGGATGACGAATGCGCAGGCGCCTTCCACGTGCGGGCGCACGTCGTCGACGAGACCGGTGAATTGCCAGGAGTAGCCACGCGCATCGGCGCGCGCGATCAGACTCTGCGGCGGATTCCTGCCGACGACGACCATCCGTGCGTCCGGCTCGGACTGAATCACCAGCGGCCACACTTCGTCCATGAAATAGCTCATCGCATCGATGTTCGCGAGCCAGTCCATCGAGCCGGTGAACACGACCTTGCGGCCCTTGCCCGACTCGCGAAAGTCGAAGTAGTCGAGATCGACGCCGGTCGGAATGACGTGAATGCGCGCAGCGTCGCAATGCGAGGCCAGCTGCTCTTTGTCGCGCTCAGCGACGACGACGACGCGATCGAAGCGTCGCACGGAGCTGCTCTCGAACGCCGTCATCTTCCGATACTGGCTCTTCCAGATCGCGCGCATGAGCGGATTCTTTGCGACTGCGTAATGCCGACGGAACACTTCGGCCTCGACGTTATGCGTGAACAGCACGGAGGGCACGCTGAGGTTCGCCGGTGCCAGCACTGCTGCGTGCAGAAAATCGAAGACGACGACATCCGGACGCTTGGCCAGCGCAGCACTCACGACGTGTGCCGCGGCCGCATCGACGTCGGTGCGGATCGGGATCGGCAGCGGATCGAGCAGATAGCGCAGGCGCGTGTAGCGGAATGCCGGCGAGCGCTCGGCCTGCGGCCACCACACGACTTCGTCGGCGATCGAGTCGAGCTCGGCAGCATGCTGCGCGAGCAGCTCGGGACTCGCCGGCGTGGCGAGCACGATGCGGAATTGACCGCCCTTCATCCCGCGCAGCACCTGGGTGGTGCGGATCTTCCCGCCGGCGTTCAGCGGGAACAGGAACTGCAGCGAGACGAACAGCAGCGTCGGCCGTCGACTCACCAGCACACTCCAGCGTAGTTCGCGTTGCCCGCACCATTCACTCCGGCGAGGTCGACGACATGCTTGCCGGCCTTGAGCCAACCGCCCACCGCGGCATCGATCTCATTGCTGCGATGGCCGACGACGATCACCTCGCCGTACGCACCGGTCGCGGCCAAGTCGTCGGTCAGCAGCGATTCGATGTGCGGGATCGTCTGCTGGATGTAGCGCTTATTCGCGCCGATCAGCCGCGCGAGGCTCACGGCCGGATCGTAGATCTTGAGCTCGTAGCCTTTGCCGATCAGCTGTTCCGCGAGCGTCACGAGCGGGCTCTCGCGCAGGTCGTCGGTGCCCGCCTTGAAGCTGAGCCCGATCATGCCGACCTTGCGATTGCCGCTGGCGCGTATGAGCGTCAGCGCGTGGTCGATGTGATCGACGTTGCTGTCCGCGATGCCCTTCAGCAGCGGCAGCTCGACGTCGTTGCGCTTCGCCATGTACAGCAGTGCCCGCAGATCCTTCGGCAGGCAGGAGCCGCCGAACGCGAAGCCCGGACGCAGGTACGCCGGCGAGATGTTCAGGCTGGTGTCGCGACAGAGCAGGTCCATCACGGCGCGCGCGTCGACGCCGAGGCTGCGGCCGAGCCGGCCGACTTCGTTCGCGAACGAGACCTTCATCGCGTGGAAGGCGTTGCAAGCGAGCTTCATCATCTCGGCGTTGCGCGTGCTGGTCACGATGAACTCGCCCGGCAGAGCCTTGAACAGCTCGCGCACCACGGCCACCGGCTTGTCGGAATTGGAGCCGACGATCGTGAACGGCGGTTTGTAGAAATCCTTGATCGAGCTGCCTTCGCGCAGGAACTCGGGCTGGAAGCACAGGCCGAAGTCCACGTTCGCCTTCTTGCCCGAGCTCGCTTCCAGCAGCGGCTGCACGAACGTATCGGTCGTGCCCGGATAGATCGTCGAGCGCATGACCACGATCGGGAAGCCGCTCGCCGACTTGAGAGCCGCACCGATCTGCTGCGCGACGCGCTCGACTGCCGCAAGGTTCTGACTGCCGTTCGGCGCCGACGGCGTGCCGACGCAGACGAAGATCAGATCGCACGTCGCGATGCGCGCGTCGACTTCGGACGCGACTTCGAGGCGTCCGCTCTGAGCCGCCGCGAGCGTGACCTCCTGCAACCCCTCTTCGATGATCGGCGCCTGGCCGCGCTTGAGCAGGTCGATCTTGGTCGGGTCGAGGTCGATGCCGAGCACCTGGTTGCCGTCGCGCGCCAGGCACACTGCCGTGACAGCGCCCACATATCCCAAACCGATCACACAGATCCGCATTGCCCCGCTCCTCAGCGTCAATTCGATTCGATGGACGGCGCGCCGCCGACCAGTACGCGCGCCTGCTGCGTGCCGTGCCGGCCCGTCAGACTCGCGCGAAAGAATTCGAGAACCTGCGTGGCGACGTCGTCCCACGCTCCCACCGCAAGCCGCCTGCTGATCTCGCCCGCATCCCACGAGCGTTGCAGCGTGCGCACCAGCACCGCCGCCATCGCGACGGAATCGTCGACCTCGGACAAGTAGCCGTTTTCGCCGTCCTTGACGAAGTACGCGTTGTCGCCGACCGGTGTCGTGACGACGGGCAGCCCGCAGGCCAGCGCTTCGAGCACAGCGTTGCAACAGCCCTCGCGGGCGGTGCCGAGCGCGAACGCATCCGCTGCGGCCAGCCACGTAGCAACTTTCGCCGGCGGCAGATTGCCCTCGAACTTCACTGCGGATTCGAGCCCGAGCCGGCGCACCTGGTCGGCGAGCTGCTGCGGATATTCCCGCTCGAACACTTTGCCGCCGATCACGACCAGTGTCGCATCCGGAAACTCCTGCCGCACGCGCGCGAAGGCGTCGATCAATATGTGATGACGCTTGCGAGCGGTCAGGTGGCCGATGCTCACGACCACGCGCCCTTGCTGCGGGATGCCCAGCTCGCTGCGACACGCTGCGCGATCGCGCGGCCGGAACACGGCCCGATCGATCGCGTTGTGCACGACCTTGACCTTCTCCGGCGCGACGCCACAGCGGATCGCAAGCTCGCGCAACGAATGGCTCACCGCGATGGTTCCGGTCGCATCGCGCATGGCCTGGATCAGCATCGGTCCGATCACCGGCTTGTCCACGTACTCATTTTCGAAGCCGCGGATCGTGATGAATACCGGGATGCCGAGACGCCGCGCCAGGCGCACGCAAGCAACGCCTTCCGGATGACCGAAATGCGCATCGAGTACGTCGATCGGGCGCTGCGCATGCTTGCGCGCCACGATGCGCGCGATCGAGCGATCCAGCCAGAACGGATCGAGCGACTTCAGAATCTTCGGCACGTAGAACATCGGCGCGTGCTCGATCGTCCTGTCCTGTACCCGATGCGCCGGCTCGCGCGCCCAGCCCGGCAACGGCGCAAGCACCGGGCACCACGGCACGGGCTGCACGATGCTGACGCGCGCCTGGCGCGAGAGCGCATTGAGGCGATTGAAGACGAAGATCCCGTCCGAAGGATTGACGGGTGACGGCAGCGAGCGGCAGACGCTGACGACTTCGAGCTGCGACTCCATCTCAGGCCACGTTGACCGACGGCTCCGGCGAGAGCGCCGGGCGCTGGGCATCCATCGCGAGGAAACCGTCGAACATCAACAGCGCCCAGAGCGTCGCGCTGTGATCGCGGCGGCCGCTGTGATGCTGCGCGACCATGCGCCGCAGCTGCTGCGGGTCGAAGAAGCCGCTCTCCGCTAGACGACGGCCGGTGACGGCCTCGGCGAGGCGATCGCGCAACGAGCCGCGGAACCACATGTCGATCGGCACCGCGAAGCCCATCTTCTTGCGATACAGGATCTCGCGCGGCAGCCACGGCTCCAGCGCCTGCTTGAGAATGTGCTTGCCTTCGGTCGCAGTCAGCTTCGACGACGTCGGCAACTGTGCCGACCACTCGACGAACTCGTAGTCGAGGAACGGGGTACGCACTTCGAGACTGTGCGCCATGCTGGCGCGATCGACCTTCGTCAGGATGTCGCCGGGCAGATAGGTGCGGAAGTCCAGGTACTGCACCATCGCGAGCGCATCGGAGAACGTCTTGCCTTCGAGGTTGCGCTTGAACACTTCCAGCGCATCGTAGCCGTGCAGCTCGCCCTTGAACTCGTTCGAGAACAACTGCGCGCGCGTCTCGTCGGAGCAGATGCCGACGGCATGCAGGTACGCTCCGACCGTGTCGCGCGCCAAGGCCTGGAACGTCGTCTTGCCGCGCACGAATCGCGGCGCCCAATCGAGCTTCGGATACAAGCGGCCCAGCGGCCCGAAGATGCTCTTGCGCAGACCTGCCGGTAACCGCTTGCGTAGCGCTTCTTCTGCCGCGAGCAAGCGGTAGCGGCGATAGCCGATGAAGTTCTCGTCGCCGCCGTCGCCCGACAAGGCGACCGTCACGTGCCGGCGCGCGAGCTGGCAAACGCGATACGTCGGAATCGACGAGCTGTCGGCATACGGCTCGTCGTACACGCCGACGAGCTTTTCGAGCAGGCTGTAGTCGGAAGCTTCGACGATCTCGGTCTTGTGGTCGGTGTGCTTCTGGTCCGCGACCATCTTGGCGAACGCGGACTCGTCGTAGCGCGATTCACGAAAACCGATCGAGCAGGTCAGGATGCGGTTCTGGGCACCGAGCTCGCGCATCGCTGCGACGACGGCACTGGAATCGATACCGCCGGACAGGAACGCGCCGAGCGGCACGTCGGCAACCATGCGCTTGCGCACGCTCTCCTGCAGCCGTGCGCGCAGCTCCTCGGCCCACTTCCCTTCCGGACCCGGATGGCGCTCGCCGAACAGCGGCACGTCCCAGTAACGCACCGGCTCGACCGCGGACTTGCCGCGCTCGACGCTCAGATAACAACCCGGTTCGAGCTTCTTGACGTCGCGGTAGATCGTCTTCGGATCCGGCACGTAGCCGAACGCGAAGTATTCCTCGACGGCCTGCGGGTCGATGCGGCGCTGAACGCCCGGGTGCACCAGGATCGCCTTCAGCTCGGACGCGAACACGAGCATGCCGTCGGGGAGCACTGCGTAGTACAGCGGCTTCACGCCCAATCGGTCGCGTGCGACGAACAAGCGCTGCCGGCGCTGATCCCACACGGCGAACGCGAACATGCCGTTGAAGCGCTCCAGGCTGCGCTCGCCCCACTCCTCCCACGCGTGCACGATGACTTCGGTGTCGCAGCGGGTGCGGAACTTGTGGCCGCGCGCGATCAGCTCGTTCTCGATTTCCTTGAAGTTGAAGATCTCGCCGTTGTAGGTGACGACGACCGTGTTGTCCTCGTTGTACAGCGGCTGCTTGCCGCCTTCGAGATCGATGATCGACAGCCGGCGGTGGCCGAAGCCGACGCCCGGCTCGAAATGAAAGCCGTCGCCGTCCGGTCCGCGATGACCGATGCTGCCGTTCATCGCGCGCAGAATGTCAGCCGCGATCGGCCGCTTCGCGCGCAGGTCGACGATTCCGGTTATGCCGCACATCAGCTTGCCTCTTTGCGCCGCGCGCACAGGTCGCGGTACATGCTTCGATACTCAGCGAGCATCCGTTCGATCGAATACTCCCGCACGGCGCGCTCGCGGGCCGCGCTGCCGTGTCGCGCGCGCAGCGCCGGATCCTGCACGTAGCGCAGAATCGCCGCGGCGAGCGCCGCCGAATTGCCCTGCTCGACCAGCTCGCCGGTCTGCCCGGGCAACACCAGCTCCAGATTGCCGCCGGTCGCGCTCGCCACGACGGGCAGAGCGCTCGCCATGGCTTCGAGGATCGTATTCGAGATGCCCTCGCGCTTCGATCCCAGCACGAAAATGTCCATGCCGCGGAGCAACTCCGCGACGTCGTCCCGGTTCCCCGGCAACCACGCGGCGTGCGCCTGCGATGCCGCGGCGAGGTACTGCTCCACTTCGCCCTTGAGCTCGCCGTCGCCGATCATCAGCAATCGCACGTCGGGCCCGCTGGCACCCAGGCGCTCGCGCACCTGCACGAAAGCCCGCGCCAGGTTCATCGGGTCCTTGATCCCCGAAAAACGCGTCGCGCTGCCGACGACTACGCAGCCCGCAGGAAAGTACTGCTCCGGCAGCACCTGCTGCTGCGTGCCGCTGCGCTCGTGAAAGCGAGCCACGTCGACGCCGTTGCAAATCCTGCGCACCTTCGCCGCACGCAACCCGACCATCGTCTTCAGCCATTGCTCGATGTCCTGCGACACCGCGACGAACTGATGGATCATCGGGTTGAACGCCTTGCGGATGGCGAGGAACTTGCGATTCGCGCCATCCGCATCGATCTCATCGCGGCCATGCTCGCCGTGCACGCGCCAGCGCACGCCGGCTGCGAGCGCTACGGCGGCACAATCTATCGTGCCGACATTGCGTGTGTGCACGACCGTCGGCCGCAGCTCGCGCAGCACCCGGTACAGTCGCGCGTACGCACCAAAATCTTTGCCCGGCCGCTTGTCGACGGTGCGCACCGGCACATCCTGTCGCTCCAGACGGCCGCGCAGCGCCGTGCGATCGGTCATCGCAATGATCGCATGCCGGAATTCATTGTCTGGCAGACCGTTCACGATGTTCACGACGCCGTTCTCAAGACCGCCGACATCGAACTGGTTGACCACGTGCGCCACCAGGATGCGCGGGTCCCGCCGATGCGACGTAATCTCGCGTTCACGCTCGCTCATTGTCAAATGGCGGCTTCACGCCGCGAGCAGCCCCGTGAGGCGCGCCAGGCTGGTCGACCAGGAATAGTGCTGGCAGACATATTGCCGGCCCGCGACGAAACCGCCCGGCGAGCCGTTCGCAGATTCGACGGCTGCCGCGACTTCGGCGGCGAACCGGTCCGGTTCCTCCGCCGTCGCTGTCGCGGGCACCGGCCGGTAGTCCAGGCCTTCCATCGCCGCGGGCGTGAACACCACGAACCGCGACATCGCGAGCGCTTCCAGCACCTTGTTCTGAATGCCGCGCGCGACGCGCAGCGGAGCAACCACGACGCGGGCGTGCCGCAAGTAGGGGCGTACGTCCGGCACCGAGCCGGTCACGATGACCGAAGGCAGGCTGGCAAGGCGACGCACGGCGTCCGCGGGATTGGAGCCGACGATGTAGAACCGGGCATCCGGTCGACGCTTGCGCACGGCCGGCAGCACTTCGCGTGCGAACCAAGTCACCGCATCGATGTTGGCCCAGTAGTCCATGGCGCCCGTGAATACGATGGGCTCCTCGCCGGCGGCAAACGGACTCGCGAACTCGCGCGCGGGGTCGAAGAACTCCACGTCCACGCCGTTGCGCATCGAGTGCACTTTTTTCGCGGACTCCGGCGCGAGCCGGCGCAGGCATTCGGCTTCGTTGTCGGACGCGAGCAGCGTCGCGTCGAAATCGAGCGCGCAGCGTCGCTCGAAGGCGCCGAGCAACTCGCCCTCGCGCCCGTAGATCCAGCTCAGCGGCCAGCTGTGCCGCCGTGCGTACTGCGTCCACTTGTCCGAGTCGACGTCGCACATGTCGAGGATGCGCGGGATGCCGGCAAACGGTCCGGCGTACGGCGCCATCGTCGATGAGAAAACGAACACGCGCTCGATGGAGCGCTGCGCGGCCAGGCCGCGCACGTGATCCCACATCGCGCGATCGTGATAGTAAGGCAGCCCGAGCGGCCGCCCGTCGAGCAGCCCGGCGAGACTGCGGATGCGCGCACGCGTCGGGTTCAGCGGCACGAGGTGCACGCTCTTGCAGATCCTGCGCAGCACGTCGGCGTGCGCGAGATCGCGCTCGTCGTCGACGAACGCGGCAAGGTGCACTTCGTAGCGCGCGGCGAGATGACGCAGCACGTGATACGAGCGGATCTTGTCGCCCTTATTGGGCGGATACGGCACGCGATGCGCGAGAAACAGCAGCCCGCTCATGCGAGGTACCTGGCGACCATCGGACCGACGAAGCGCGTCAGCGACAGCGGCATGCGCTTCCACGTCTCGATGAACAAGTGGTACTTCGGATTCGTCGGGCTGAGGTTCGGCACGCCCTTGGCGCGCACCAGGAAGTACTGGTAGTTCAGCAGCTCGGGCTCGAAGCCCCAGTGCTTCTTGTACTTGAACGGTCCCGTGTCCTTCTTGCTGCGGCCGAAGTCGTAGATGCGCGTGCCGCGCTCGGTCGCGCGGCGCATGAGATCCCAGTACATGAAGTCGTAGCCGGACAGCGGCCGCGCTGCCGGCAGGCCGCCGCCGTAGTAAGGCAGCACTTCGTCGCGAAACCAGAATGTCATCAGGCTGCAGATCGGCTGCTGCTCGTGAACGACCGTCGAGATCTCGCAAGCCTCCCCGAACACGGTGCGCAACAGCGAGAAGTAGCGGCGCGACAGCACCGGCGTGCCGAGCGCCCGCAGGTTGCTCGAATAGATGTCGTAGAAGCGGTCGATCCCCTCGTCGAGATCGGCGCGCAGATTGTTCTTCAGACCGGCGCGGATTTCCGCGCGCTGTTTGCGCGGCACGGCTGCGAGATTCTTCTCGGGATCCGGATCGAGCTTGCGGCGGAACGTGTAGTAGAGATCCTTGCCTTGCCAGTCCGGGCGCGAGCGCGCCTGGTTGCGCACTTCGAGGTGATGCACGCCGAGGCGCGTCGCCATGTCCGCGGCGAACTGCTCCAGGTCGCGAGCGATGTCTTCGGAGTCGGCGATAGCGCCGCCGTACACGCACAGCGGCGTCGAAGTGAGCGCGTCGCCGAACAGCATGCTCTTCACGCGCACGAGCGGCAGTACGCCAACGATGCCCTGCTCGCCCCGCGCCAACACGTAGTAAGTGGGATGTCGCAGCGCCTCGCGCACGACGCGGCGCCAGCCGAACAGATGGAAGAACGTGCCCGCCGGATGGCGGTTTACGAAAGCATCCCAAGCCGCGGCGTCGTGGTCCTCAGCAAGTGCGATCGTGTAGGTGCGCGCCGCTGCATCCGCCGTCATGCCGTGACCTGCGGCAAGAACACCCGATCCATGCGGTCCCAGCGAAACTCGCGCAGCAGCGTGCGCAGGCGCCCCTCGGTGCGCTCGAGATTCGTGTAGTGCCGGAAGCGCGACTTGAGCGAGGCCTTGATCCGCGGCTGGCCAGGATCGATCTCCCACGGATGCAGGTAGAACACTGCAGCCATGCCCTCGTTGTTGACGCGCCGCAGGCTCCAGCGGAACCAGTTGTACGGCAGCAGGCGGAAGTAGCCGCCGCCCGCGCACGGCAGGCGCTGGCCGGCGACGCTGACCGTCGTCAGCGGCACTTCGAGCAGCCGGCCCGAGCCGACCTTGTGCGGCTGACGCGGCGCGCCCGGAATGCCGTACAGGTCGTGATTGATCGGAAAGATGCTGGAGTCGTAGACGAAGCCGAGCTCCTCGAGAATGTCGAGCGCCCACAGCGAGGCGTTGGTGATCGAGTAGCTCGCCGCGCGATAACCGCGCACCTGCGTGCCGGTCAGGTCCTCCAGCAGACTCTTCGAGCGGTGCGTCTCTTCGCGGAACACCGCCGGGGTCTGGCGATAGACCAGCTCGTGCGTGAGACCATGGCAAGCGACTTCATGGCCGCGCCGGTGCAATTCCCGGATCAGCTCGGGATAGCGCTCGGCGACCCAGCCGAGCACGAAGAAGGTCATGCGCGTGCGATGCTCGTCGAACAGGTCGAGCAAGCGATGCGTGTTGCGCTCGACGCGCGACTCGAACGTCGGCCAGTTTTTGCGATCGAGCGCGGCTGCGAAGGCGGACACGTGGAAGTAGTCCTCCACGTCGACCGTCATCGCGTTGACGACGGTGGCCGTCGCCGTTGCTGCCGCTGCTTCGGGAATCGCCGCCATCGTCATCTGCCGTTGGTGTAAGCCACGCCGAGGTAAACGCGGTTTTCGGTGTAGTCGCGAGTGCCGTCGTCGCTGCCGCCGACGAAATGATCGAGGCGCAGCTTCGCGGAGAAGCGACGCGCGAAATCCCACTTCAGCTCGGTCGCCGCATACCAGTCGTCGAACTGGAAGCCGGTCAGCGTGCGCTCTTCCTGCAGGTAGCCGCCCATGACCTCCAGGTCGATCGAGGGCGACAGCTCGCGCGACAAGCCGATCTGCCCGCGCAGCTGCTCGCGGTCGAGCGTGTTGAATACCTCGTGCTCTTCGCGGCGGAAGCTCGCAACCCAGCTCAGCGCAGTGCGCTCCCAATCGGTCGTCCACAGCACGTACGCGTCGTCGACGCGGAAGAAGTCGCCGGACGCCTGCGCGGCTTCCGGACCGTCGCCGATGCCGATGATCGACTGGTCGCGGCGGAAGCTCTCGCCGTCGCTCGACGGCTTCGTGCCGGCATTGACCTGCACGCGCGAGCGCGCGGTGACCTGGCGCGTGAGATCGACGCGCACCATCACGAAGTCGCTGACGTCGGGCGCGCCTTCCTGGTCGTATTCGAGATAGCCGCCGTCGAGCGCGAAGCTGGTGCGCGGCGCCTGCCAGCGGAAGCCGGCAGTCCCCTGGCGCGTTTCGAAATTCGGGAACGTCGGATCGTCGAACTCGGTTTCCGAGGTGCCGGCGCCGATCGAGATCGAGGAGCGGTCGGTCAACTGGCGGAACAGGCTGATGTCGGCGAACGTCGCTTCGT
This sequence comes from uncultured Steroidobacter sp., assembly GCA_902826315.1. Classification (GTDB taxonomy): domain Bacteria; phylum Pseudomonadota; class Gammaproteobacteria; order Steroidobacterales; family Steroidobacteraceae; genus Steroidobacter. The sequence goes on along the minus strand of CADEEJ010000007.1, from coordinate 31,662 downwards.
TGTCGGCGTTGCTGTCTTCCATGTACGTGTCGGCCCAGCGTCCCGAAAGCTGCAACGCGGCGCGCTGGCCGAGCGGCAAGCGGAAGTCCGGCCCGGTCGTGAAGTAATTCATCTGCTGGCGGTTGTCGGGACGATCGACGACCTGGCGGGTCTTGGCGATCTGCCCGTAGTTGTCCTCGGTGATCCAGCTGAAGCGCTCGGGGATGAACGACAGGTCGAGATAGCCGATCGCACCGCCGGCGATCTCGCTCTCCAGCTCGGTATCGAGATAGTCGCGGTACTGCAGGTCCGTCGACAGGCGTGCGTCGACGCGCCGGCGATCGGTGGCGATGTCGAGCCCGAGGATCGCGAGGGCGATCGTCTCGGTCTGCTCGTCGCTGTTGCTGCGCAGGATGTTGTCCGAGCGCTCCGCACCGAGCTCGAAGGAAACGCCGAGCCGCTCTTCCTTCTCCTGTGCAAAGGCGACGCAGCTCGCCGCGAGCAAACATGCCGCAGCCGGGACTGCGACCCTTTTAATCGTCTTGCGATCACGCATGGCCACCCCACTCCCCACCCATGGTCTTTCGATTGGGTCTTTCGATTGATTTTTTTCGTGCGCGGACCGCGAGCGGTCCCCAAGCTCAGGACGAGCTTGCGGCATCCGGGCCGCCTTGTCCGTAGGGCTTTCGATACCCGTACTGCGATCCGTAGTAATAGCCCGACGTGCCGTGGACTTCGGCCTGGTTCAACACCAGCCACAGCCTGCGGTCGCCGATCAATTCGATCGCATCCTTCACTGCGTCCTGCGGCGTGACGTTCGCCTTCACCACCAGCACGACCTGGCCCATCAGCGACGTGAGCACGCGCGCTTCGCTGGTCAACAGCAACGGCAGCGAGTCGAACAGCACGATGCCGCGAGCGGACAAACGCGCCAGCTGCGCGACGACCTGCGTCATGCGCTCGCTCGAAAGCAACTCGGTCGCGTGCTCCGTATGCCTGCCGGCCGGCAACACGCTCAGCCGCGGCACATCGGTCGGCAGGATCACGGAGTCGATGCTCAGGGTCGGATCGGTCAACAGGTCGAGCAGTCCCGGCTCGTCTTCGACGCCGAGCAGCTTGCTGACGTGCGGCTTGATGACGTCGCCGTCGACGAGCAGCACCGAATGATCTTTTTCGAGCGCCATGCTCAGCGCGAGATTCAGCCCCGTGAAGGTCTTGCCGTCGCCGGGCAGCGCGCTCGCGACCATGATGAGTTTCTGCGGCGGCCCCTCGGGCTGCTCGGCCTGGAACGCGGCCTGGATCAACGGCCGCTTGATGGCGCGATACTGGTCGGCGATTTCGCGGTCCCGGTCGGGTTGCGGCAGCAGGCCGGCGGCACGCATCGCGTCGCGATCGAGCGTGACCATGCGATTCGCGGCGTACGCCGGCTCGCGCTCGGCCGCGGGCGGCACGGTACCGGCCACCAGCTTGCCGATGGTCGGCTCGACGACGGGCTTCGCTGCGAGACGCTTGGCCGCCTCGCCCGCCTGAACCTTCTGCAATGCTCTTTCGACGAGACTCACGTTACCTCACGCTTGCCCGAGCAGACGTTGTGCAAACTGTATGGCCGCATCGCGCCAGGCGATCGCGGCTACGCAAACGACGACCAGTACCGACAAGCTGCCGACGAATACCACGCGCATGCGTCCGTGGCGCGCGCTCTCCACAGGGATCAGCGTGCGGCTCACGAAGCCGAGCACCGGCAACCCGGTGTTCTCGGCGAGCACGCGGACGTTCTGGTAGACCGGGCGCAGCTGGTTGAGCAGATACGCAAGTGCGCCGCCCGCGCCGAGCCCGGCGACGAGCACGGCCAGCAGCATCGGAATGCGCGCCGGCGCCACGGGGCGGAAATCCGCCATCGGCGGATCGATGATCTGGAACTTCACGACGCCGCGCTTCTCCGCGCTCTCGGACAGCTTGGCCGTCTCGCGGCGCTCGACCAGTTCGAGGTAGCGCGAGCGCGTGATCTCGTAATCGCGATTCAGCCGCACCAGCTCCGCCTCGACTTCCGGAACGGAGTCGACCAGCCGCCGCAACTCGCCGACGCGCTGCGAGCGTTGTGCTTGATCCTGGCGCAGCTCGGCGAGCTGCACCTCGGTGCGATTCAGCTCGGCCTGCATGCCCTGGTAGATCGGGTTCGACTTGAGCGAGGAGCTGAGGCTGCCGGTCGCACGCTCGCCGCTGCGCACGCGCGCGAGCTCCTCATCCTGGCGCTTCTGCAGCTCGGTGATCGTGCTGCGCACTGCGAGGACTTCGGGATGCTTCTCGGTATATCGCAGCAGCATCTCTTCGAGCCGCTTCTCGAGCTCCTGGATACGAACGGTGATGTCGCCGCCCTCGCCGCCCTGCTCACCGCTGGTTGCCGGGTCGATGCCGAACAGGAACGGATCTTCGCCCGCGAGCTGGCGCTGCAACTCGTTGCGACGTGTCTCAGCGAGCGCGATCGCGCTGCGCACCTGCTGCTCGCCGCTGATCTCGGTCTGCAGTCGCTGGAAGTAGTCGCCGCCCTCGCCCGGCATCGTGCCGACGTTCTTCTTCTTGAAGTCCGCCAGCCGCGTCTCGGATTCGGTCAGGCGACGCTCGAGCGTGCCGATCTCGTCTTCGAGGAACTGCTGCGCCGACTCCTGGCCGGTGCGCTTGCTGCCGAGCGTCTCTTCGACGAACGTGTTGAGCAGCGTTTCGACGATAGCCACTGCCATCTTTCGATCGCTGTCATGGAAGGAGATGCGATACAGGCCGTCGGTCGACGAGCGTCCGCCGCGCACGTCGGCGGCGACGCTGATCTTCTCCTGCAGACTCGTCAACAGCTGCTGCATTTCTTCCGGCGTCTTGGCGCGCAGATCGAGATCGGTCTTGCGTGCCACCGATTCGAGCTGCGGACGGCTGAGCAGCGCCTGGCGCACGATCGACAATTCGGACTCGACGTTCGGGTCGAGCGCGAGACCGCGCAGCAGCGGCCCGAGCGCAGTCTGCGAGTCGACGTAGACGCGCGCGTTGGCCTCGAACACGTTCGGCATGCTGAACACGTACGCCCAACCGATCAGGCACACGCCCCAGGCGGCCGCGAGCGCGGGCCAGCGGAAGCGCCAGCTGCCGCGCAGCTCGTCGAGAACCTTGAGTAGTAGAGCTTGCATGCTAGAAAAACGACTCCGGGACGATCAGCACGTCGCCTGGCCTCATGTTGACGTTCTCGGCCATCTTCCCCTTGCGCACCAGGGCCTCGAGCTTGACCTTGATCTCGACGTTCTTGCCGCTCTCATTCTTGCGAATGATCTTGGCACGGTTGCCGGCTGCGAACTCCGTCAGGCCGCCGACCGCGAGCACCACATCGAGTGCAGTGAGACCTTCGCGATACGGCACCGATGACGGTGTCGTCACCTGCCCAATGACCTTCACCTGACTGAAGGTGCTGACGGGATTGGTAACGATTATGTTAACCTGCGGACTGCGAATGTACTCCGCCAGAACCTTCTCGATCTCGCGCGCGAGCTGCGAAGAGGTCTTGCCCACCGCCACCATGTCTTCCACCAGCGGCGTTGAGATTTTGCCATCCGGGCGAACTGGCACCGTGACGGATAGCTCAGGATTGCGCCAAACAAACACCTGTACGGTGTCGCCGGGCCCGATCACGTACGAAGAATCCACCACTGCGCCCGGCGGCGGAGTCGGCGCGACCTGAGCAGCGGCTTTTGCGTCGGATTCTTTGACACTCTTGGCGGGAGTCTTGGTGTCAGCTTTGATGTCAGCGGAGGGTGCAGCAGCTTCCTCTGCAGCAGTCGCGACGCACGCGAACAGGAACATCGCGATCGTCGCAAGCACGCTGGCGGCAGACCCGATTCGAAGCTGGCTGATCATGGTCACTCTTTATCTCACTGCAATCCGGAATGCTGCGCCGTTGTCGAGTCTACCCGACTGAGGTGTCGGAACACGGTCAAGACTCCTTGGCGTTGAGGCTTTGCAGCAGCTGTTCGGCTTCCGCGCGCCCCGCGAACTCGCGCCCCGGCTGCAGGGCCTGGCGCAGCAGCTCGACGGCGCGCGCGTTCTGGCCGTTCTTTGCATAAGCAGCCGCGGCGTGAAACTGGACATCGGGATTCGTCGGTGCTGCTGCGAGGGCACGTTCTAACACGGCCAGCCCGTCAGCGACCTTGTCCGAACGGACGAGAATCCACCCGTAGGTATCTGCGATCTCGGGCACGCCGGGCGCAGCTTCGTGTGCACGCTTTGCAATCTCAACCGCGCGCGCATCGCCGCTCTCCGCGAGCATCCATGCAAGGTTGTTCAGGACCGCGGGGTCCGCGTTCGGCTCCTTCGCGAGACGCTCGTAATTCGCGATCGCTTCGCTGCGCTTGCCCGCGCTGCTGTAGTGCTGTGCCAGCAGACGACGGACAGTCGGATCCTGCGGCTTCCTCTCCAACCACTCGACCAGGCTGCGCTCGGGGTGCGGCGCCTGCGTCGCCCGACGCAGGTTGAACATCTTCATCGCCAGCCTGGCAGTCGGTGCGGTGCGCTGTGCCGACTCGTACAGCTTGAGAGCGTCCTCGGGCTTGCCGGCGAGCATGTCGAGGTCGCCGTCGATTTCGGTAACCGTCACGCCCTCGGGTCTGGGCATCTCGCGTGCGAGCGCGCGTGCACGATCGAGCTGACCGTCGCGCACATCGATGCGGACGAGCATGCCTTGAGCGTCGATCCATTTCGGCCGGCGTTCCAAAGCGGCCTGCACGAGCTGCCGCCCTTCAGCAGTGCGGCCCACGCCGAGTTGAACCTGCGCTGCAGTGAGCAGCGCCTCGTCTACGCCGGCTGCACTGGCCTGCTGCAGGCGCGCGAGTGCTTCGTCGGTGAAACCCGCCGCGGCGAGCGCACGGCCTGCAGCATGCAGAGCAGTGCCATGGTCCGTCGCAACTTGCACTGCTTGATCGAGCAGATCCTTGCCACGCGCCGCATCGCCATCGATGAATGAGATCTGTGCGAGCCGTATGCGTGCGTCTACTGCAGCAGGATTTGCCGCGACTGCTGCTTCGAGATGCTTGCGCGCTCCTGCACGATCCTTATCGCGCCAGGCGAGCTCGGCAAGCGCGATGTGCGCCGGCTCGTATGTCGGATCGATGCGCAGGATCTCGCCAAGCTCCGTGCGAGCGCGCGCGACATCGCCGGACGCGACGGCTACGCCCGCGAGGGTGAAGCGCGCCAGGACACTCTTCGGATCGACCTTCACCGCACGCTCGAGCAGCTCACGACCACGCGGAATGTCGTTGAGCCGCACGAACACTGCGGCCGCGGCGGCGAGCACTCCCGCATCCTGTGAGTTCGCCGCCATTGCACTGACCTGTCGCTTCGCCTCAGCCGGCGGCTTGCCGATCGCGGCGGCTAAGACGGTGAGCGTCTGTGCACGCTGATACGCCGGAGTTCCGGCGGGAATCCCTTTGAGCAGCGGCAGTGCCTTGTCGGCAGCGCCGCGCGCCAGATAGGCCGTCGCGAGCTCGAGCGTGCGCGTCGCATCGCCCTGCATGCCTGCGTAGCCGCGCTCCAGGTAGTTGATACCTTCAGCGTTGCTGCCGCCTTGCAGGAGCGCGACACCCATCAGCCAAGCCATCTGGGGATCGCCGTCGCCGGCCTGGCCGCCGGGTGACAGCGCCTGCTGCGCGAGGTCCGGTCGATTGCGACCGAGCTGAACCTGCGCGAGCAGTTTGCGAGCAGCGGCGTTCTGCGGATTCACGGCGATGACGCCGTCCAGGACCGCTTCCGCCTGCTCGTAGGACTTCTGTGTCAGATGAGCTGCGGCGAGCAACAGCTGCGACGGTACGTGCTGGGGGCTGAGAGCCAGCGCGCGCTGGGATTCGGCAACGGCCGTCGCGCCATCGCCTTTGGCCATCGCGATGCGCGCACGAAGATAGTGCGCCATCAGCGAGCTGGGCGCCCACGACGTGAGCACCTTGAGGCTCTCTTGTGCTGCGGGCACCTCGTTCAGCGAGAGATGCACCTCCGTGAGTGCCGTGGCGAGTACCAGCTGTTCGCGCACCGGCAATGCCTTGCGACCGGTCTTCAAGCTGGCAGCGAAGGAATCGCGCGCCTCGGCGTATTTGCCTTGCCTGAGCAGGACCGTGCCCTGCAGCTGTTGTGCCCGTGCTTGCCACAGGTCGTTGCCGGCGACGGCCTCGGGCAGTGCAAGCGCGGCCTTCGTATCGTTCTCGGCCATTTGCAGTTGCGCCTGCAGGAACAGGAGCTCCGGATCCTGCGGTGCCTGCTCGAGTCCGCTCGCAACTTTCTGCGCGGCAACCGCCCGGTTGTTCGCGGCGGCCTCGATGCGCGCCTCGTACGCGAAGCGTCGCGCCGGCTCGATACCCGTATCCGCCTTCAGCAGCTCTGCCAACTTCTCGAAATCGCTGCGTTCGACCAGCACGCGGTAACGCGTCTCGCGCACGCGGTCCAGCGGCGCGCCCGCTTGCAGCGCTCGATCGATCTCTTTGTCCGCGCCGTCGAGGTCGTCGAGCCACAGCGACAGCTCCGCGAGCAGCGCACGTGCCTCGATGTGATTGGCGTCGCGTTCCAGCGCACCCTTCAACTCGGTCATGGCCTCGCGATAGGACGCCTGCTCCAGATGCGCGCGTGCACGCTCGACGCGCTTGTCAGGGCTAGTGAAGCTATCGCAGCCAGTGAGCAGCAGGCAGAGCGCAGCCATCGAGAGAGCGCACCAACCGGTCGTCCGTAGCATGTGTCGGTTCCTAAGCAATCACAGTCGTTGTGGAATCAGGTTCGCGAACTGGGCGCCGTTGCCTGTCCAGAAATCGAGTACAGCTTGCTGAGCTGTGGCGCAGTCGGGCTTGCACGGGGCGGCGAAAGCGAGGCTGCCTGACGGCACCGGCCGCAACAGCGCTCGCATGCCGTAGAGGATCTGCGCCATCGCGGGCTGCGCAGTCACGGCGCCACCGACGCTGAGCAGTTGTGCGATCACCCAACGCTCCCCTTGCGCATCGCGCGCGATGGTGACGGATGGTCCGCCCGCAAGTGCCGGCGAATGTCCCACCACCGTCCAGTGGTCGGCGGGGGCAACGGAGTTGCCGAAGTAAACCAGCTCGTGACCCGGCGCTTGGGCACCGTAGACGTTGTAGTGAACCTCGACCCGGCCGGCGCTCGACGTGTAGGCAGCGCGTCGCTCGGCGAGCGCATTGACGAACAGCGGCTGCCACTGCGCGTTTGCCGGCAGCGGGCCTTGCCACGTGCCCGTGAGCACCGGCAGCGAACCGAGCGTTACGGAGCCCGCGGGCGTGTCCCCCTCATTCGCAGGCAACAGCAACGGCACGACGAGTAGCGCGGCAGTTGCAGTCCACGTGGTCGGACTTGCCTGCATCACGCGCTCGCTGGCGCGGCCGGAATCTGCGGACGCCGAATCCGGCGAGCGCAGTCGGCGCGCGATCAGCACGATCACCACCAACAGCGGAATGAACAGCACGTAACCGAAAGTCTTGTGCTCCACCGCGACCAGGTAGTGCTGCATGTTGGTCGCGTGGCCGGCGTAGATCACCGTGACGACGCGCGCCCAGTTCGTCACGAGGGCGAGCACAGTCGTGGCGACGAACAGTATCGTCATCGCGCGGGCGCGCAGCTCGTGCATCACTCCGGCGATCGTTGCGAATGCGAGCGCGATCATCAGATACCGCTTGCCGCTGCAGCCTTCGACGATGCTGAAAGTGCCGGCGGGAATCGTCACTTGATGTCCGTCGACGGTCGTCGGTACACCGAGCAGCAGCAAGGTGTGCTCTGCGACCCAGGTCGTGAGCCCCTGCAGCAGCGGCTGGAAGTTCTCCCAGATGGGAATGCCGAAATAGAGGTAGGCGAGCGGCGCGAGCGTCACGCGCGCGATGCTCCAGCCGAGCGCGGACAGAACTGCGAGCTGCAACACGACGGGCAGCAGCATCTGCTGCAGCAACTCGCTGTTCCCGCGATACGTGACCATCCACGCTAGCACCGCGACGGCCAATGCCGGGAGCGCCCAGGGCACAGCTCGCACCGGGCTCGCGTCGATGCGGCGGCGAACGTGGATCAGCCAAGCGACTGCGACGGCTGCCACCACGAATCCGTGGTGATAGTCGTACATCGTGCTCCACGTATGGAACAGTCCGCGCAGCGTCGGCAAGAGACCGACCGCGCCCACGACGATCGTGGCATACAGCACCCACGCCGGCGCGAGGACACTGCCTTGTCGCAATGCCTGTCCTACGTGTTCGCTGTGCGTCGCCATGCTGCGCGCTCGCGCGTGCTAGCGCGTGCCAGCAGCTTGCCCGGGTGAGCGCAAGCCGTAGCGTTCCATCAAGTCGTACAGCGTCGGGCGTGTCATGCCGAGCAGGTCGGCCGCACGTGAGATGTTGTTATCCGTGATCGCGAGGACCTGCACGATCACCTGGCGCTCCGCACGCGCGCGCACCTCGCGCAGGTTGAACGTCACGGAGCTGTTCTCGCCCGGCTTCAGCCCGAGATCCGCCGCCGTGATCATGGGACCGTCGGCCATGATCAGCGCAGTCTTCACTTTGTTCTCGAGCTCGCGCACATTGCCGGGCCAATCGTAGGTTTCCAGCGCCGCGGTCGCGTCCTCGGTAAAGCCGCGCTTCGGCCGGCCGTGTGCGCCGCTGTATTTGCGCAGCATGCTGTAGGCCAGCACCGTCGCCGCACCGCGCCGCTCGCGCAGTGGCGGAACGTTGATCGTGATTTCGCCGACGCGGAAGTAGAGATCCTGGCGGAAGCGCTGCTCGCCGATCAGCTGTTGCAGGTCCTTGTTGGTGGCGCACACGACGCGAACGTCGACGGCGATTTCCTGCCGCCCGCCGACGCGCTCGATCACGCGGTCTTGCAGGAAGCGCAGCAGCTTCGCCTGCAAGGGCAGCGGCATGTCGCCGATCTCATCGAGGAACAGCGTGCCGCCGCTCGCGAGCTCGACCTTGCCGATCGTCTGTTTCACTGCGCCGGTGAAGGCGCCCTTCTCGTGGCCGAACAGCTCGCTCTCGAGCAGCTGCTCGGGAATCGCCGCGCAGTTGATCGCGACGAAGCGCCCGGCCTGCCGGCCGCTGTGGCTGTGCAGAGCGCGCGCCAGCAACTCCTTGCCGGTGCCGCTCTCGCCGAGGATCAGCACCGAGGCGGGGGTCGGCGCGACTTTTTCGAGCATGCGGCACACCCGCAGCATCGCATCGTCGGTCGCGACCAGCCCTTCGAACGGCGACGTGAGCTGTGCTGCCTGCAGCTGGCGGTTCTGCTCTTCCAGCGCATAGATATGAAAGGCGCGGCTGACGATCAGCTTGAGCACGTCGGTGTCGACGGGCTTGTGATAGAAATCGTACGCACCGAGCGAGACCGCGCGCACCGCGTTGTCGCGGTCGTTGTTGCCCGTGACCACGATGACCTTGGTCTGCGAGGCGATGCTCACGATCTCCTTGAGCGTGGCGATGCCTTCGCTGACGCCGGCCGCGTCCGGCGGCAATCCCAGGTCCTGCAGCACGACAGGCGGCTCGAAGCGCCGCAGCTGCGCGAGCGCTTCGCTGCGCGTGCCGGCCATCAGCACTTCATACTCGTCGAAGCACCACTTCAGCTGGCGCTGCAGGCCGACGTCGTCTTCGACGATCAGGAGCTTGGGTTTGTCATCGCTCACGTTGGCTCACTTAGCTGGATAGGCTGGCTGTTTCCGACACGAGAACCCGCTGCTCCGGCGCGAGCGGAAGCTTAATCAAAAAGCGCGTGCCGCGACCGGGACTGCTCTGCACTTCCACGTCGCCGCCGAGCGCGCGCACGTACTCGCGGGCCTGGTAGGCGCCGATTCCCATGCCCTTCGAGCCCTTGGTGCTGTCGAACGGCCGGAACAGGCGCTCGCGAACGAAGCGCGCGTCCATGCCGGCGCCGGTGTCCGCGATGGCGATCTCCGCTTCGGCGTCGTGGCGCTCCAGAGTCACGCTGACCTGGCCGTTGCCGCCGCCGACCGAATCCTGCGCGTTGCGGATGACATGCTCCAGCACGCTGATCAGGCGCTCGCCATCGGCGATGATCTCCAGCGGGCTGCCATCGAGATTCAGATGCGGCTCCGGCGAGCGGTCGCGGGTGCGCCCGACCGCCTCTTGCACGATTCCTGCGAGGTCGCGGCGCGCGTTACGCGAGACGTCCGGCGTGCCGCGCAGCTGCTCGATCAGCCGAGTCATGCGCTCCACCGCGTTCGCGATCGTATCGATCGCATCTTCGACGAAGGCGGGATTGCTCTTGTGGCGCGCGGCGTTCGTGACGATCAGCTTGAGCTGTGCGACCGAGTTCTTCAGGTCGTGCATCATGAACGCGGTCAGCCGGTTGTAGGCTTCGAACTGACGGCTCTCCGCCAGCTTGCGATCGGCGTCGTGCTGCGCGATGTGCGTCGCGACGTGCCGGCCGACCGTCTTCAACAGATCGCGATCCTCGTAATTCAGGTCGAACGGCGGCGGCGGCTCGAACAGCATGACGAGCCCGACCAGCTTGTCGAGCTGGCGCAGCGGGCTCACGACCCGCAACTCGGGCAACGCGGCGAACCACGAGGGCATCACGATGTTGTGGTAGAGATCGGGCACGCGCCGGTACTCCCGCATGTCGACTACCCATTGCGTGCGCTTCACGAAGTCGACCAGCTCGCAGTCGGCCGGCAGCGCTTCCAC
>CADEEJ010000007.1:4463-20889 GCA_902826315.1 uncultured Steroidobacter sp. | reverse complement strand
AACACCATCTGGCGGGAGATGAACACATCGAGCGACCAGCTCGGGTTGCGGCGCGCAGAGATAGCAAGCAGCGGCACCGCGCATGCATTGAGGAGACCGCGGACGGCCCACGCATCGAGCGTGATCCCGTGCAGCAGCTCCGCCTGGGAATACAGGAACACGTCGTAGGCGAGCAGCACGCCGGCGCCGAACACTACGTACTTCAACGCCTGCCGATCCGCGGGCCCGGAATTGCGATAGATCTGCTCGAGCAGCACGAGCCCGAGCAACGACAGCAGCAAGCCGCTGCGCGCGAGCAGCAGTGTCGAGTCGTCGGGCAGCAGCCCGAGCCAGATGAAGTACGGCGCGATGAAAGGCCCGAGCAACATGGCGCCGCCGAGGACCAGCACCGTGGTGCGCAACCAGCGCGGCGCAGCCGGGCCGGCGATCGAGATCAGCGCCAGGATCCACGCGAGACTGCGGCCGATCTCGGCGTAGAAGATGACCTGGCCGGGCACGTTGCCGAGGTAGTCGCTGGCGGCCAGGATGCCGGCCCAGATCGCCGTGGCCGCGCTCGCCACGATCACGAACGCGCCCTGCCGCCGCCCGCGCCAGCTCGTTATGAGCAGGACGGTCAGCATGAGGAAGGCGACAGCCGCACACCCATAGCTGAGGGTCGCGAAGATGTTCATGACTTCTTGGCTTCAATCCCTCGTTCGAGACGCCGCCCCTGCCGGCGTCCGGGCACGCGTCACCCGCTAGCGCGCGCCTTTACCCCACACGATGACCTCGACGGTCTGCACGAGTATCGCGAGATAGAACAGCAGGCTGTGGTTTTTCACGTAGAACAGATCGTACTGCAGCTTCTCGGTCGCGTCTTGCTCCGAGGAGCCGTACGGGTAGCACAGCTGCGCCCACCCGGTGATGCCGGGCTTGATGCTGTGGCGTTCGCGGTAGTACGGAATGCGCTCGTTGAGCTGCTCGACGAACTCGGGCCGCTCCGGCCGCGGGCCGACGAAGCTCATCTCGCCGCGCAGGACGTTGAGGATCTGCGGCAATTCGTCGATGCGCGTGAGCCGGATGAACGAGCCGACGCGCGTCACGCGGCTGTCGTTCTTCTGCGCCCATTGCGCCCCATCCCTCTCGGCGTCCGCGCGCATGCTGCGGAACTTGAGCAGCTTGAACGGCCGGCCGTACTGACCGACGCGAATCTGGCGGTAGAAGACGTCGGCACGCAGACCGTCTTCCAGCTTGATGGCCAGTGCCGCGAGCAGCATCAACGGCAACGCGACCAGCAGCAGACCGACGCTGGCGACGACGTCGAAGGCGCGCTCCAGCGTGCTGTGGATACGGCCCTGGCGAAAGCCTTCGGAGAAAATCATCCAGCTCGGGTTGAGCACGTCGAGCCGCACCTTGCCGGTCTCGCGCTCCAGGAAGCTGATCAGCTCGACGATTTCCAGGCCTTCGAGCCGGCATTCGAGCAGCTCGTCCATCGGGAAACGGCGGCGGCGATCGTCCATCGCGACGACGATCTCGTCGACCTGGTGCGTGCGGCACAGCTGCAGCAAGTCGCCGCCGACGAGCATGTCCTTGGTTTCAACGGCGCTGGAGTCGTCGCCCTCCGCGTCGACGTAGCCGACCACGATGAAGCCGCGGCGATCGGAGCGGCGGCGCAGGCGCGCGATGCTGCCGGCGCGTCGGCCGGCGCCGTACACGAGCACGCGTCGCTTGAAGAGGTTCTCGTCGAGCAGGCGGTCGAACGCGATGCGTACGATGACGGCAGCGCCGAATGCCAATGCCGCCGTGATGACGAGCTGTCCGCGGTACAACTGCATCGTCGGGAAGAAGTAGAAAACGATGGCCGCGAACGTGGCGCCCGCGCCCACGCTGGCCGCGACACGCGTGAGCAGTCCCGCGAGGCGCGAGCGTTGCCGGGCGTTGTACAGACCCATCGCGGTCATGCTCACGAACATCGCGCCCGTGAACAGCACCGCCTTCGGCAATAGCGGGCCGCCGACGCCGCCCAGCTCGTGCCAGCCGACGCCCGTGTTCAGCATGACCGCTACGTAGGGGGCGAAGAAGAACAGAACGCCTTCGGAGGCGGCCAGGAGCGCCAGGGGCAGCTGCCAGTAGTGCTGGAAAATTCGAATGGCCACTGGTCGATCCGCTACCTCGATAATGCTGCCCGGACAAGGCTTTAGGTCCCGGCGTATGAGACCTGGAAGCGCACGGTCTTCCAAGCGGCCGTAAGTCTAGCTACTTCACCCTCACAGTCGCGTGAAGGCAGTCACAGCCATTACTGTTAAATCGCGGTTTCTGGACGCAGGCCCTTCGATGACAACTGTTCAATTGACAATCGTTCGCATTTGCATTTACAGTTCGGCCCCATGTACGTGTGCCTTTGCAACGCCATCACCGATCGCCAGATCCGCGAAGCCGTCGAGCGCGGCGCCACGTCGCTGTGCAAGGTCCAGGTGCATCTGCCCGTGGCGAACTGCTGCGGAGCCTGCGAAGACACGGCGCGCGAAGTGATCGAGTCGCACGTCGACGCGCGGTCGGCCCCGGTCGCCGCCTAAACCTCTCTCCCGGACCCACTGTCCCGGCGAGCGCTGCTCGCGGCTGCTGCTCGCTCCCGTTGCCCGCCTCGGGCAAGATGGCGCCCCCACGATCCGGAGCCGGTCCATGCAAGGCAACGCGAACATCCTTCGCCATCTCAACAGCATCCTCAAGAACGAGCTGACGGCGATCAACCAGTACTTCCTGCACGCGCGGATGTTCGAGAACTGGGGACTGAAGCACCTCGGCAAGTACACCTACGAAGAATCGATCGACGAGATGAAGCATGCGGATCGCCTGATCAAGCGCATCCTGTTTCTCGAAGGGCTGCCGAACCTGCAGGACCTCGGCAAGCTGTTCATCGGCGAGAACGTCAAGGAAGCGCTGGAGTGCGATCTGAAGCTGGAGATGCAGGCGCATCCCGAGCTGCGCAAGGCGATCGCGGATTGCGAAACGAGCGGCGACTACGTGTCGCGCGAGCTGTTCGAGGAGATCCTCGAATCCGAGGAAGAGCACATCGACTGGCTGGAGACGCAGCTCGGCCTGATCGAGCGCGTCGGCATCGAGAACTATTGTCAGTCGCAGATGGCGACCGACGACGACGATTAGATCGTCTTCTGCGCGACGTTCGACGGGTTGCTCGCGGTGCCTTCGCTGTTCACGGAGGCAATGGAGAAGAACCACGTGCCCGAGGACAGGTTCTCGACGACGAAGCTGTTCACCGACGGATTCGTGACCGTGACGCTGCGGTCGAGCACGTTCGCGGTGCGGCCGTAGGTGATGCGATAGCCGGAGAGATTCGTCAGCGCGCTGCCATCGGAGTTCTCCGTCGGCGGCGTCCACGACAGCGTGGCGCTGCCCGTGGCGACGTCGGTGACGGTAATCGCGAAGGCGCTCAGCGATGCACTCGCCCTCCCGTCCGAGACAGTGATCGTGATCCCGCTGTAGGTGCCGACGTCCGAACCCGTCGGCGTGCCAGTCACGGCACCGCTCGCCCCGTTCAACGACGCCCAGCCGGGCAGGTTCGTCGCGGTGAAGGTCAGCGTGTCGCCGTTGGCATCGGCTGCGGTCGGACGGAAGTTATAGGCCTGACCTGCGACGACGGAGCTGGTGGGCTGACCTTGAATCGTCGGAGCTGCGTTACCGGTGCCGGGCCCGGGATTCTGCGGGGCACTGGCGGTTTCGCTGTCGCCACCGCCCCCGCCGCATCCTGCGACGAGCAACGCGATCACGATCAGGCAGCCGGCTTTCGTCACTTGCAACTTCATCAGGCACATCTCTTCTTCGAGAACTCCCTTTCATGTATCAAGTTTCGTACCGCGTGAAGGAAAAGCGAGACGCATCATACGCGTACATTGTTGAAGCGGCACAAGATGCCGCGCCGCACAGCCTGTTCAGTCTCCGATCGCGGACAGGATTGACACACTGCAGGTGAGTTGCCGAGCGCAACCGACTGATGCACAACGAATGTGACCTGGGTCGCGATTTACCGACAGCGTGACAAGGTTCGCCTACCGGCCGCGTGAGGCGCGCGGCCGGGTGGAAATGGCGTCCCCATGGGGATTCGAACCCCAGTTACCGCCGTGAAAGGGCGATGTCCTAGGCCTCTAGACGATGGGGACGCACTACCGAACCGAGGGGCTTGGTGGAGCTAGGCGGGATCGAACCGCCGACCTCTTGCATGCCATGCAAGCGCTCTCCCAGCTGAGCTATAGCCCCACGCGAGAGGCGCGCAATGTATGTAACGGGTTCCAGGCTGTCAAGAAAACATAGCCCGGAAAGCCTCCGCCCGAGGCGGTGCGCTACTCGGCCGTGACGTTCGTCGGCGGGTTCGGGCGCAGGACGTTGCCGCTGGTCTTGAAGCCTGCAGCGATCGGCCAGCCTGGATTGCCGGAAGCGCTGTAGCGATAGGCGCCGACGTCCGTCGTGCCGGTGCGCGAGGTGTTGTTGAAATCGAGCGCCGGGACGTGCGCGGCGTTTGCCGCACCGATCAGCGCCGAGCCGCTCTTCGGGAACACATCGAGCGGCGGTACGCCATAGTGCGCGTTGACGAAGTCGGCGGCGATGCCCTTGCCTTCCGTGTAACCGGAGCTGGCGCCCTGCAGGCCGCCGTGACCGACGTTGCCGGCCAGCGTCACGAGACCGACGTTGCCGCTGACGAGGCGGATCGCCGTGCCGCTCTCCGAATAGATCGCGTTGTTCGCGATCAGCACCGAGCCGACGACGTTGCGCACCTCGATGCCGGAGCCGCGATCGAGGATCGTGTTGTTGACGATCTGCACGTTGCCGGGGCTGCCGGCCTGGTGCGATTGCAGCGCGATCGTGCCGAGCACGATGTTGTTGCGCATGATCACGTCGGCGGCGGACTGGAGCGCGTAGTCGTTGCTGTTCCAGATCACGTTGCCTTCGATCACGTTGGGCGCGCCGTTGCCGACGGTGCTGTAGGTGATGATGCCGGGATAGTTCGTGTCGTGGATGACGTTGTCGCGAATCGTGTTGCCGAAGCTGCCTTCCTTGATCTCGATGCCGTCGCCCTGCTCCACGTCCGCACCGTTGGTGTGATGGATGTAGTTGCCCTCGATGAGGCTGTTGGCGATGCGGCAGGCGTTGTTGTTGCAACCGAGGTACATCCCCTCGCCCGTGCCATGCGTGTGATGGATGTGATTGCGCAGGATCCGCAGGCCGTCGTACTGGCCGCCGGAGTTCGCGGAGATCGCGACGTCGCCGGTCTCGTGGATCTCGCAGCTCTCGATCGTGACGAAGTCGGAGTCCATCAGCCGGATGCCGTGCGAGCCGCCGGTGAACTCGAGGCCGCGGAACGTGACGTAGCGCGAGCCGGCGACCTCGATGATGTTCTGCGCCGTCGTGTTCATGTGAATGCGCGGCTTCTCGCCGGTCTTCGCGCGGATGACGATCGGTAGCGCCTGCGTGCCGACGACCGTGACGCCGAACCTGCTGCTCATCGTATAAGTGCCGCCGCCAAGCACGAGCTCATCGCCAGGCCGCAGCGCCGAGATCGCGCCGCGCAGATCGCCGGACGGCGTGACTTCGACCGTGGCTGCATGCGCGCCCAGCGAAGCGAGCGACAGCAGCACGCTCGAAACAAAGCAGTGGCGGAGACGAAAGGCGAGTGACATAAGCGGCGGATCCCGTTTGGCGGCGCGCTGAACGCGCGCGAACAATCGTCGATTTCGCGCGGGCTTGCCAAGTGTCTCAGAATGGAAACAGCGGGCCCAGGGCAGCGCCGCCCAGCGCTGCGTAAGGCATTTCCTCATTCAATGCATCGGCTCGCGCCGTAGCGGGACGCGCGCCCTCAGCTGTTCGCGGCGTAGCGCAGTGCGTCGTCGAGGCGACGCAGCGTGGTCGCGCGACCCAGCGTTTCGAGAGTGACATCGATCGGCGGCGACACGGCTGTGCCGGCGACAGCGACGCGCACGGGTTGCGCAACCTTGCCCATGCCGAGGCCGAGCTCCGTTGCCGCCTGAGTCACTGCCTCGTGAGCTCCAGCGGCGGTCCACTCGTCGAGCGCCGAGAGCTTATCGCGGACCGAGCGCAGCGGCGCAACGCTCTCCGCGGTCAGGTTCTTCTTCGCGGACTTCTCGTCGTAGCTGGCGAAGTCACGGAAAAAGTACAGGCTGTTCTCGGCCATTTCGCGCAGCGTCTTACCACGCTCCCGCATCACTTTCGCGACGGCAACGAGCAGGCGATCGTCTGTCGCCGCCACGCCGAGCGCCGCGAGCTGCGGCTTGAGGTACTCGGCGATTCGCTCCGGAGGCGCCCGCATGATGTGCTGTTGATTCAGCCACAGCAGCTTGTCCGGATTGAATGCGGATGCCGCTTTGTTGACCGCGCCGATGTCGAACAGCTGCTGCATCTCCTCCATCGAGAAGACTTCCTGGTCGCCGTGCGACCAGCCGAGCCGCACCAGGTAGTTGAGCAGCGCCTCGGGCAGATAACCGTCATCACGATACTGCAGCACGCTCACCGCACCGTGACGCTTGGAGAGCTTCGCGCCATCGGCTCCCAGGATCATCGGCACGTGCGCATACACGGGCATCGATGCACCGAGTGCGCGCAGCATGTTCATCTGGCGCGGCGTGTTGTTGAGATGATCGTCGCCGCGAATGACGTGCGTCACCTTCATATCCATGTCGTCGACGACGACGCAGAAGTTGTACGTCGGCGTGCCGTCGGAGCGCGCGATGATCAGGTCGTCGAGCTCGGCATTGTCGAACACGACATTGCCGTGGATCACGTCTGCGACGACCACGGCGCCGTCGATCGGATTCTTGAAGCGCACGACCGGGTCGACGCCGGGGCGCGGCTCCTTGCGATTGCGGCACGTGCCGTCGTAGCGCGGCTTCGCTTTCACCGCGAGCTGCTGGTTGCGCATCTCCTCCAGCTCTTCCCTGGTGCAGTAGCAGCGATACGCATGACCCGCCGCAATGAACTGCGCGAGCACTTCGCGGTACCGATCCATCCGGCGCGTCTGATAGAACGGACCCTCGTCGTGGCCGAGTCCCAGCCACTGCATGCCGTCGAGAATCACCTGCGTCGCTGCCTCGGTGGAGCGCTCGCGGTCGGTGTCTTCGATGCGCAGGATGAACACGCCACCGTGCCGGCGCGCATACAGCCACGAGAACAAGGCGGTGCGCACTCCGCCGATATGCAACAGACCGGTCGGACTGGGCGCGAAACGGGTACGGATGGGCATTGAGACGAGTCTTGAAGGTGGTGGGCGGTGCAGGGATTGAACCTGCGACCCCTGCCGTGTGAAAGCAGTGCTCTACCGCTGAGCTAACCGCCCAACCTTAAAAGGGCGTGTAGTTTAGGGACCCGTCAGGCGGCGTGCAACGGCGGCGGGCGGTTGAGCAGCACCCAGTACAGCCCGAGGCTGCTGACCGCTTCGACGAATGCACCGAACTCGACCGGCTTGCGCACATAGCTGTTGGCGCCGAGGTTGTAGCTCGCGATCACGTCGGCGTCCTGGCTCGACGACGTCAGCACCACGACCGGCAGCGTGCGCGTGCGCTCATCGGCGCGCAGCCGCTTCAACACGCCCAGCCCGTCGAGCTTCGGCAGCTTCAGGTCCAGCAGGATGACGGTAGGCACGTGCGAGACGTCGCGGTGCGCGTACTGGCCGTTGCCGAACAGGTATTCGATCGCTTCGACGCCGTCGCGCACCACCACGATGTCGTGCGCGAGGTTGTTCTTGCGCAGGCTGAGCAGCGTCAGCTCCTCGTCGTCAGGATTGTCCTCGACCAGCAGAATGTAGCGCTCGCTCATTGGCCCCGTCCATCGGGTTGCAGTCGTACTTCGTGCACGCGCCGCGCGCACGCTGCCCCTTCGTCGATTTTGGTTGATTCCCCCGGTAGCCGCCGACTCCCTTCGCCGTGGACGGTGGCCACGCATGGATCGTCTCGTAACGGCGGACGCGCAGCAAGCCGGAAAAGCCCGCGATTATCGGCAGGCGAGCCGCTGCATGCAGATAGCTATCGATATTTAGGGGAATATCCCTAGCCGGCAAAAGCCGCGCCGACCGCAGAGCTAGTGCGCGTCTTCGCCGCCGATCATTTGCAGCAGCTCGGCGGTGCGCTCGCGCATCAGCGCCGCGTCCCCGCGGCTCTCCACGTTGAGGCGGATCAGCGGCTCGGTATTCGAGCTGCGCAGGTTGAAGCGCCAACGATCGAATTCCATCGAGACACCGTCGGTGAAGTCGACCGTGCGCGCGGCCGGCTTGTAGTGCTCCAGGACGCGCTGGATCGTCGCCTTCGCGTCGGCGACCTTGCGATTGATCTCGCCGCTCGCCGGAAAGCGCGCGATGCGCTCGCCTACCAGCTCGGAGAGCTTCTTGCCGGACTCGCACAGCAATTGCGCGACCAGCAACCACGGAACCTGGCCGCTGTCGCAGTAGCCGAAGCGGCGGAAGTAGTGGTGCGCGCTCATCTCGCCGCCGTAGATTGCATCCGCATCGCGCATCACGTCCTTCATGAACGCGTGACCCGACTTGGACATCACTGCCTTGCCGCCGAGCGACTCGACCATGTCGAGCGTCGCCCATGTCAGGCGTGGATCGTGCACGATGCGCGCGCCGGGCTCGCGCTTCAGGAACACCGAGGCGAGCAGCCCCACGATGTAGTAGCCCTCGATGAACGCGCCGCTCTCGTCGAACAGGAAGCAGCGGTCGAAGTCGCCGTCCCAGGCGACGCCGCAATCGGCGCGATGCTGCTTGATCGCTTCGATCGTCGCGACGCGGTTCGCTTCCAGCATCGGATTCGGCACGCCGTTCGGGAACGTGCCGTCCGCCGCGTGATTGATCTTGATGAACTCGAACGGCAGGTGCGCCTCGAGCTGATCGACGACCAGCCCGGCACCGCCGTTGCCGGCGTTGACCACGATCCTGAGCTTCTTCAGCTTCGAGCGGTCGAGATACGACAGCAGGTGCTCGATGTACTTGCCGCGCACGTCCAGCTCGTGACGCTTGCCGGGTTGCGCCGCGCGCGAGTACGCATCGGCTTCGGCGATGCGCTGGATGTCCTTCAGGCCGGTGTCGCCGCTGATCGGCCGCGACTGCGCGCGCACGAATTTCATGCCGTTGTAGTCCGGCGGGTTGTGGCTCGCAGTGACCATCACGCCGCCGTCCATGCCTTCGTTGAAGGTCGCGAAGTACACGCCCTCGGTGCCGCACAGGCCGATGTCGTACACGTCGACGCCGGAATCGATGAGGCCGCGCGTCAACGCCGCGCACAGCTCGTTGCTCGACAGGCGGATGTCGCGGCCGACGACGACGCGCTTCGGCTTGAGAAATTCCGCGTACGCACGCCCGATGCGGTAAGCGACGTCCGGATTCAGCTCGGACGGAATGCGGCCGCGGTAGTCGTAAGCCTTGAAGCCGGAGATGGCTGCCATGTCTAACCCGTCTGAATTTAACTCGTCTGGCCCTCGCGGCCGTACCGGTCCTCGAAGCGCACGATGTCGTCTTCGCCGAGATACGTGCCGGACTGCACTTCGATGATGTGCAGCATGATCTTGCCGGGATTCTCGATGCGATGCTTCGTGCCGAGCGGAATGTAGGTCGACTGATTCTCCTCGAGCAGGAAGGTCTCCTCGCCGCGTGTGATGCGCGCAGTGCCGGCGACGACGATCCAGTGCTCGGCGCGATGGTGATGCAGCTGCAGCGACATCGAAGCACCGGGCTTGACCGTGAGGCGCTTCACCTGGAAGCGATCGCCGTGGTCGATGCTGTCGTAGCTGCCCCACGGGCGGAATACTTCGCGATGCAGGGAAGTTTCATAGCGCCCTTGCTTCTTGAGCAGCGTGACCAGCTCCTTGACGTCCTGCACGCGGCTTTTCGGCGCGACCAGCACCGCGTCCTTGGTTTCGACGACGACGTGATCCTTGAGCCCGACCGCCGCGACCAGCCGGCTGGTGGACTGCAGGTAGCACCCCTGCGTGTCGACCGTCAGCACGTCGCCGATCCGCACGTTGCCGGATTCGTCGCCCGTGATCGCCTCGTGCAGCGCGGACCACGAGCCGACGTCGCTCCAACCGGCGTCGAGCGGCACGACCACGCCGTGCTGCGTCTTCTCCATCACCGCGTAGTCGAAAGAATCGCTCGGACAGGCACCGAACTCCTTCGCGGGCAATCGAGTGAAATCGAGATCGCGCTTCGCCACGGTGTATGCCTGCGCACACGCCTCGTAGATTGCCGGCGCCAGCTTGCGCAACTCGTCGAGCACCGTGCTGGCGCGGAACATGAACATGCCGCTGTTCCAGTAATACTCGCCGGAATCCACATAGCGCTGCGCCGTGGCGAGGTCCGGCTTCTCGACGAACTGCGCGATCGGAAACGCCGTGTCGCTCGCGGGCCCCGGCGTACGCCGGATGTAGCCGTATCCCGTTTCGGGCTTGGTCGGAACGACGCCGAAGGTGACGAGCTTGCCCTCGTCCGCCGCCTTGCGACCGGCAGCGACCGCCGCCTGAAACGTATTCACGTCGCGAATGACGTGATCGGCGGGCAGGATCAGCAGCAGCGGATCGGCATGCGCCTTCCCGGCCGGAGCGTCAGCGACGGCGGCCATCGCGGCAATTGCCACCGCCGGCGCGGTGTTGCGCCCGACCGGCTCCAGCAGGATGGCCTGCGCCTTCGTGCCGCGTTCGAGCAATTGCTCCGCGACGAGGAAGCGATGACTCTCGTTGCACACGACGAGCGGCGCGCCGACCTCGGGCACGCCGTCGAGGCGCGTCAGCGTTTCCTGCAGCATCGTGCCTTTGCCGACCAGCGGCAGCAGCTGTTTCGGATAGAGCTCGCGCGACAGCGGCCACAGCCGCGTGCCCGAACCGCCCGAGAGAACGACCGGAATCAACATAGGCTATCGCCCCGACCGATTGCGTAATACGTCAGCCCGAATCGCTTCACGAACCCGGGATCGTAGAGATTGCGGCCATCGAAGATCACCGGGTGCTTGAGCTCGGCCTTGATGGTGTCGAAGTCGGGGCTGCGGAACTCCTGCCACTCGGTGACGATCGCCAGCGCATCGGCGCCGCTCAACGCTTCGGTGGAGCTGCCGACCAGGGTCAGATCGTCGCCGCGCTCGCCGTAAATGCGCTGCGCTTCTTCGTGCGCGACCGGATCGTACGCGCGCACCTTCGCGCCCGCGGCCCACAAGCCCTCGATCAGCGTGCGGCTCGGTGCCGCGCGCATGTCGTCGGTGTTCGGCTTGAACGCGAGACCCCACAGCGCGATCGTCTTGCCCGCCAGATCGCCGTCGAAGTACCGCTTGAGCTTGTCGAGCAGCACCGACTTCTGCCGGTTGTTGACGGCTTCGACCGCGTTCAGCAGCTCGGCCTCGAACGAGTGGTCGCCGGCACTGCGCGCCAGCGCCTGCACGTCCTTCGGGAAGCACGAGCCGCCGTAGCCGCAGCCTGGATAGATGAAGTGGTAGCCGATGCGCGGATCCGAGCCAATGCCCAGGCGCACCTTCTCGATGTCCGCACCCATGCGCTCGGCGAGATTCGCCAGCTCGTTCATGAAGCTGATCTTGGTCGCGAGCATCGCGTTCGCCGCGTACTTGGTGAGCTCGGAGGAGCGCACGTCCATCACGATCATGCGCTCGCGGCTGCGCGTGAACGGATCGTAGAGCGCCTTGAGCAGCTCGGCGGTGCGCGGATTGTCGGTGCCGACGACGATGCGGTCCGGCTTCATGAAGTCGGCGAGCGCCGCGCCCTCCTTCAGGAATTCGGGATTCGAGACCACGTCGAATTCGATGTTCGCGCCACGCTCCTTGAGCGTGCTGTCGATCTTCGCGCGGACCTTGTCGGCCGTGCCCACCGGCACCGTCGACTTCGTCACGACCACGCGGTACTCGCTGACGTTGCGGCCGATCGCCTCGGCGACGCTGAGCACGTATTTGAGATCGGCCGAACCGTCCTCGTCGGGCGGCGTGCCGACCGCGATGAACTGGAACAGGCCGTGCTTGACGCCTTCCGCCGCGTCGGTCGTGAAGTTGAGGCGTCCCGCCGCGAGATTGCGCTTCAGCAGGTCGTCGAGCCCGGGCTCGTAGATCGGCGACTCGCCGCGCTTGAGCATCTCGACCTTGCGCTGGTCGATGTCGACGCACAGCACGTTGTTGCCGACCTCGGCAAAACATGCGCCCGTAACCAGGCCGACGTAGCCGGAACCGAAGATCGTGAGGCGCATGGGCTAACTTGCTGGCCGGAAAGCAAAAAGGGCCCGGAGCTTAGCCGACGGCCAAGCCCGGAGTAAAGGAACCAAAGCTCAGCAGACGCCGGTGCGCCGTTAGTGCGAGGTCGACGAAGGGGTCGACGGCGGGGCGTGGCGCGCTCGACGGGTCTGCAGCGCCGTGACGTTCTTCGTTTCCGCGTGGGCCAGGGCCGCCCTGCGGCTCCAGACCAGGTCCTGGATGTCGCCGGTCGGACGGTACTCGGCCACGGTCTGCATGAGCAGCTGGCGCGCGCGATCGCAATCGAACCGGGTGAGCGCGCCCGACAGCTCGTCGAGCACCTGCTGGACCTGCGACCACGGCAGCGAGTGCTCCATGGCGCGCATGATCATCGAATGCTCGGTGCCGGTGACGTTGTTGCCGATCAGCAGCTCCTCGAACAGCTTCTCGGCCGGCCGCAGGCCCGTGTATGTAATTTCGACGTCGCCGTCCGGATTCTCGTCGTCGCGAATGGTCAGGCCCATCAGGCTGACCATGCGCTTGGCGAGGTCGGCGATCCGCACCGGCTTGCCCATGTCGAGCACGAACACGTCGCCGCCCTTGCCCATCGAGCCCGCCTGCAGCACCAGCTGCGCCGCCTCCGGAATCGTCATGAAATAGCGGATGACGTCCTTGTGCGTGACCGTGACCGGCCCGCCTTTGCGGATCTGCTCGCGGAACAGCGGCACGACCGAGCCCGAGGACTCGAGCACGTTGCCGAAGCGCACCATGCAGAAACGCGTGTGCGCGCCGCGCGATTGCAGGCCCTGCAGCACGATCTCGGCGAAGCGCTTGGTCGCGCCCATCACGTTGGTGGGATTGACGGCCTTGTCGGTGGAAATCAGCACGAAGGTCTCGACGCGCGACTCGAGCGCCGCTTCCGCGGCATTCCAGGTGCTGAAGATGTTGTTGTAGATGCCCTCGACGACGTTCTGCTCGACGATCGGCACGTGCTTGTAGGCCGCGGCGTGATAGATCGTCTGCACGCCGTAGATCTGCAGGATCTCGCGCACGCGATGCTTGTGGTGGGCATCGCCGAGCAACGGTACGAGCTCGCACGACAGGCCCTCGGTCGCGATCAGGATCTTGAGCTCGCGATCGATGTTGTACAGCGCGAGCTCCGACATCTCGAACAGCAGCAGCTGTGCAGGCTGCAGGCGGATGATCTGGCGGCACAGCTCGGAGCCGATCGAGCCGCCCGCGCCGGTCACCATGACGACCTTGCCGCGAATACACGCATCGAGCAGGCGGGCGTTCGGCGGCACGGGGTCGCGGCCCAGCAGGTCGCCCGCGTCGACGTCGCGCACGTCCTCGACCCGGGCGTGACCGGCGAGGATGTCGGAGTAGTCGGGAACCGTTTGCACCAGCAGGTTCAAAGGCTCGATCGCCTTGAGGATCTCCTGGCGACGGCGCCGCGTCTGCGACGGCAGCGCGAGGAAGACAGCGGCGACACCTTCGTCGCGCACCAGGTTCGGCAGCTCATCGGCCGCAAAGACTTCGAGGCCGTTGATGGTGCTGCCCTGAAGCGATCTGCTGTCGTCGATGAATGCGATCGGGTGATAACGGCCGCTGCGCGCCAGGCCGGTAGCCAGCTGCACACCGGCGCCGCCGGCGCCGTAGATGACGACGCGCTGCGTGCCGCTCGACCAGCGGAAGTTCAGCAAGCCTCGCACGAGGAATCGGCTGCCGCCGACGAACAACAATGCGAACGCCCAGTAGATTGGAATCGCGGACACGGGCACCGAGCGGTGCGGCCAAACGAGCAGGATCGCAGTGAGCAGCACGACCGAGAAGGTAACGCCCGACAGCACGGCGAAAATTGCCTTCGGGCCGAGGAAACGGATGACAGCGCGGTACAACCCGAGGCGCACGAACACCGGGATGCTCGTCAGCACAGCGGTCGCGTAGATCCACTCGGTGCCGGCGATGTAATGGTGAACGGTGCCGAAACGCAGTGTCAGCGCTGACCACATCACCAGGGGCAGACCAATGAGGTCTGCGCCAAGCATCAAGAGGCGCTTCTGCGAGCGCGGCAGGTGGGCAAGCGCGCCTGCAAATCGCTCAATCCATTTCGGCATCGACTCCGTCACGCAAGTGGCTCCTTATACTTTTGTTCGGAGGGACAACTGCGCGCGCTTACGCCACGTTCCCTCCGATCGTCCATCTTCAAGTGGCTTCGTAACAGGCCGGATCGAAAGTAGGTCGAACCTGCTGAACGGGCGGGGATTCTCCCAGAACTCTGTCCCGAATGCACTGACTGCATTTGCAGACAGGGTCTGCCTGAGCACGGCCGCCGAGCAGGATTTTTGCGCGAAGTAGCTGAAGCGCCACTGAATTGGGGCGTCAGCGCGCCTCGCGCCTTCCCGCGCCGGCCACGATCACGGCGGCCACGATCGGCGTCAGCGCAGCTGCAGCGATCCAGACGGCGCGATCGGGGTGAAGAATTGCCAGCAGCGCGCATGGCAGCAACCACAGGAGATTGACCAGCCCAGCGACGACCGTGACACGACGATGACTATTCCAGCGTCGCGCCAGCCACTGATAGGCATGACTGCGGTGCGCCTCCATCACGCGCTCGGATCGTAGGAATCGGCGTGCCAGCGTGATCGTTGCATCCACAACGAAAAGCGCCGCGAGCATGGACCACACCACCAGGTTCGGCGGTTGCTCGCGCGCCGCCGCGAGCGCCAGCACCGCGATGAAGTATCCTACGTAGCCGCTGCCCGCATCGCCCATGAAGATCTTCGCCGGCGGCCAATTCCACAGCAGAAACCCGCCGCACGCGGCACCGAAGATCAGCGCCGCCGAGATCACGCCCGGGGAGCCGCCCGCGACCAGCCCGAGCGACGCTCCGGCCCAGGCGATGAACACCGCCTCGGACGCGGCCAGACCGTCGATCCCGTCCATGAAGTTGAAGAGATTGACCGCCCAGACGACGGCGACGACGGCAACGGCGTTCAGCCACGAGATCTCATAACCGAGGCAACCCACTGCCCAGATGGCCGCTGCGAAATGCACCAGCAGTCGCAGTCCGGCGGACAGCCGATAGCGGTCGTCCAAGAATCCTATGGTTGCTACCGCAGCGCCGCCGATGGATAACGCCAGGCACAGGCGTAGCGGCACAAGCCCGAGCAACAGCGCGAACAAACAGCCGATAGTTGCTGCGATCACGATTGCGACGCCGCCGCCGCGCGGAGTTGGCGCGATATGGGAGCTGCGGTCGTTAGGAACATCCAGCATCCCGCGTGCGAGCGCGAACCGCCGCACGGCGCCAGTGACGACCGTCGACACCAGCAGGGCGGCAGCCGCAATGACGAACATCGCAGCCGACACGCTAGCGCCCTTCACGCAAGTACCACTGCACGGTGCGATCGAGCGACTCGTCGACGGAGAGCGGCGGCGACCAATCCAGCAGCTGACGAGTGGCAGAGATGTCCACAGCCAGCGAACCGCATAAGCGCGCGATCTCGGCGCTGCGCCCTGTCAGCGCGCCACCCAACCGCAGGATGCCAGCTGGCACGGGGAGTAACCGTACCTCCTTACGCATCGCGGCGCCGATGCGTCGAATCAACTCCGGCGTCGACAAGTCCTCGCCATCGCTCACCAGCCAGACTCGTCCGCCCGGGATGGGTTGCGTCGCCAGTCGCCGTAACAAGTCGCAGAGATTCCACACGCTCACCAGGCTGCGACGGTTGTGAATGGCGCCCAGCGGCAATGGCAGCTGCTTGTCCACCCAGCTCAGCAGCCGCAGGAAATTAGCACGCACGCCGGCACCGTAGACCAGCGGCGGTCTTACGATCGCTGTCTCCAGGGTGGAGCCGAGCGCCAGCAGTGCTTGCTCCCCGCGTTGCTTGGATACAGCGTAGGGATCGCACGGATTGGGCGCATCGGTCGGACCGTAGGCTCCGAGCGAACGCTCCTCGCCGTTCACCTTGATGCTGCTGACGTACACGAAGCGGCGCACCTTGGCCGCGGCGGCGGCTTGTGCAAGTCGCGCTGTGCCCTGCGCATTGGTCTGGTCGTAGAGCGTGAGGTCGGCAGCCTGGGCACCCATGACGTGTGCACGAGCTGCCGCATGCACGACCACGTCGATTCCCTGCAGGGCAGCGGGCCAATCGCTGCGGCTATCGATATCGCCGACGGTCACCTGCTCAATCGTCGCGGGCAAC
>CADEEJ010000007.1:0-4453 GCA_902826315.1 uncultured Steroidobacter sp. | reverse complement strand
GCATCGACCCGACGCACCGCAGCCCGGACCTGCAGTCCTGCGTCGGTGAGCATGCGGCACAGCGTTCGGCCGACGAACCCCGTAGCTCCGGTGACCAGCACTCGTGAAATCAAGTCGACCTCGCCGCGCCGTCTACTTCGACCACACCGTGCGGTTCACGTAGTCGACATAGCTCAGCACCACGCGCACTACCTGCCGCGACACGTGCGGGTTCTCGTAATCGCTTACCGCGCGCGGCGGCGCGCCGTCCTCGCTCTGCTGCGTGACGAGTCGCACCGCGTCCAGGACGCGCTCGCGCTTCAGTCCACTCATCACCAGCGTGCCCGCATCCATGCCCTCAGGCCGTTCGTGAGCATTGCGGATCATGACTGCCGGCAGCTTGAGCAGAGCCGCCTCCTCAGTCAGCGTGCCGCTGTCGGACAGCACACAGAACGCATGCATCTGCAGGTGCACGTAGTCGAGGAAGCCGAACGGCTTGTGAAAAACGATGCGCGTGCTCAATGACGAGGTGTCGAGCGCCGCGAGCCGCTGGGCCGTGCGCGGATGCGTTGACACCAGCACCGGCAGGTCATAGGTGTCCACCAGAGCCTGGAGTGAATCGAGCAGGTCGCGCAACACGTCCGGTGAATCGACGTTCTCCTCGCGATGCGCGCTCACGAGGAGGTACTTACCAGCCTCCAGGCCCTGCCGGCGCAGGACGTCCGACGCGCGGATGCCGGGCATATAGAAGTCGAGCACCTCGCGCATGTGCGAGCCGGTCTTGATGATGGTTTCCTGGCGGATCCCCTCGGCAATCAGATAGCGGCGCGCATGCTCCGTGAGCACGAGGTTGATGTCGGAGAGGTGATCCAGCACCTTGCGATTGAGCTCCTCAGGCACACGCTGATCGAAACAGCGATTGCCGGCTTCCATGTGGAATACGGGGATCTTGCGGCGCTTCGCCGCGATCACCGCCAAGCACGAATTGGTATCGCCGTACAGGAGCACGGCATCCGGCTGCTCGCTGGCCAGCACTTCGTCGCTGCGCGCAATCACCTGACCGATCGTCTGCGCGGCATTGCCCTGCGCCACGTCGAGAAAGTGATCGGGCTTGCGCAGCTGCAGGTCCTCGAAGAAAACCTGGTTGAGCTCGTAGTCGTAGTTCTGCCCGGTGTGCACCAGCACGTGCCGCGTGTGGCGCTCGAGCTCGGCGATGACGCGGCTCATCTTGATGAGCTCCGGACGCGTCCCGCAGATCGTCATGACCTTAAGCACGGATCGCCTCCTGCACGACCTCGAGCGAAAGGAGCACGTTCCTGATCTCGGGTACCGTCAGCCGCTGGGCGTTGTGCGAGGTGAAGTCTTCGAGCGCCGAGAGCTGCGCATCGCCTTCGACGAAGAACTTGTCGTAGTTGAGATCGCGCGTGTCCGCCGGAATGCGGTAGTAGCGTCCCAGGTCCTGCGAGTGCGCCATCTCCTCGCGCGAAACCAGCGATTCGTACAGCTTCTCACCGTGGCGTGTGCCGATGATGCGGATCTGCGCCTGCGGGTCCACCAGCTCGATCAGCGCCTGCGCCAGATCGCCGATGGTCGCTGCCGGCGCCTTCTGCACGAAGATGTCGCCCGGCTTGCCGTGCTGGAAGGCGTGCATGACGAGCTCCACCGATTCGTCCAGCGACATCAGGAAGCGAGTCATGTTGGGATCCGTGATCGTCAGCGGGCGGCGCAGGCGAAGCTGCTCGAGGAACAGCGGGATGACCGAGCCGCGCGATGCCATCACGTTGCCGTAGCGCGTTGCCGCCAGCACGGTCCCGCCGCCGTCGGATAGCCGGGACTTCGCCACCATCAGCTTTTCCATCAGCGCCTTGGACAGGCCCATTGCGTTGATCGGATAGACCGCCTTGTCCGTGCTCAGCAGCACGCAGCGCTCGACGCCGCTGGCGATTGCCGCCCGCATCACGTTCTCGGTACCGAGCACGTTCGTGCGCACCGCTTCCATCGGGTAGAACTCGCACGACGGCACTTGCTTGAGGGCCGCCGCGTGAAAAACGTAGTGCACACCATGCAGGGCATCGCGGACGCTGTCGTATTCGCGGACGTCGCCGATGTGAAACTTGACGCGATCGTTGCGCAGGGCGATGCGCATGTCCTCCTGCTTCTTCTCGTCGCGACTGAAGATGCGGATCTCGCCGAAATCCGAATCGAGAAAGCGACCGAGCACGGCGTTGCCGAACGAGCCGGTGCCGCCGGTAATGAGCAGGACTTTGTCTTGGAACATGACGTGTGTTTTCGTTGCGGGCAGGTTGTCAGCCGAACTCGTGCATCTGACGGATGAGGTCGTGCCACGACGGCGGCGCGTAGCCGGTCGCCTCACGGAAGCGGCGCGAATCGAGCGAACGGTCGATGACGACCCGCTCGTCCGCAGCGATGACTATGTGCTTATCCCATTCGCTGGCAATGAGCTGCAACAGCGCATGCTTCGCTACGGCCGCCGCCGAGACATGATAGACGCCGCGCAGCGACGGATCGGGCAGCACGAAGTCGTGGATCACTCGCGCCAGCTCGACGGTCGGCAGCCCGGAGAAGATGGCCTTGGTATAACCGCGAACCTCGCCTTGCTGTGCCAGAAACCAGCCGACCAAGCCGTGCGCCGAGCCGAGCTCGGGCCCGATGATCGAAGTGCGCAGCGTGATGGCGTTCGGATAGTCGACCTCGCCGAGCAGTTTGCTGCGACCGTACAGATCGTGCGCGTCAGGATGATCGGTTTCGAGATAGCCACCTGTGGTGCCGGAGAATACGCAATCCGTGCTGACATGAACCAGTCGCGCGCCGCAAGCCGCGCAGAGCCGCGCCAAACGGTGCGGCAGGAGCGAGTTGATGGGCAGCGCGCTCAATGGATCGTCGGCGGCCGCCAGTTGCTTGACCAGCCCGACGCAGTTGATGACCGCCTGCGGGCGGAACTCGGCGAACGTGCTGACGACTGAATCGAAGTTCTCGACGTCGACACCGTAGACGACGAGATCACGCACTGCCGGCGGCAGCAGCGCTGCGCCCGAGCGTGTACGCGCAGTGCCAACGACGGCGTGACTTCCTCGGCGCGCGAAGTAGCGCAGCACGGCGTGGCCGAGCATGCCGGTGGCGCCTAGCACCAGCACCTTCATTCGTGCATTCGTCGTCATGTCTGTTCCGGTCGTAATCGACAGCCACGCAGGTGTGCCAGCAGCCGTTGCGTCAGCACCTCCGGGGCGAAGTGGTGCAGATAATAGTTGTAACCGGCCCGGCCTAGCACCTCGCGCTCGTTCGCCGGCAAAGCCTTCAGGCGCAGGACTGCTTCGGCCAGCGCCGGAGCGTCCTCGGCCGGGCACGCGATGCCGGCGCCCGCCTCCACCACCACGCGAGCCCCCTCGCCGTCGAGCGAGGCGACGATCGGCTTGCCCGCCGCCAGGTACGCTTGAATCTTGCTGGGCACGGTCAGGGTCATGATCGGACTGCGGACCAGCGTCACGAGCAGCGCAGCGGCCTGCTCGAGGATCTGCGGCATGGCTTCTGGCGGGAATCGGCCCGGGAGCACGACCTGTGACAACCCACGCCGCTGAACCTGCTGCTGCAGCCACTCGCTGCGACTGCCGCTGCCGATAATCACCCACCATAAATCGGTGCTATCGCGCGTCTGGGCCGCGGCTTCGAGGATCGTCTCGAGCGCCTGCACGGTGCCGAGATTGCCGGCGAACACGACATTGAAACCGGGATTGAGCCGCAATGACGGCGCGTCGGTGCGCGCGCCCTGCGCCGGCAGATCACCGGGGTTGGGGTGATAAATCACGGGCGTGCCGCCGGCCATGGTCGTAACCGGCTGGATGAACGATTGCGACTGCACGAGAAGCAGGTCGCTGCGGCGATAGATCCAGCGCACCACCCTCGCGATTGCTCTTAGTGCCAGCGGGTTGCGTACGTACTGAGTCGCGACGAGACTCTCGGGCCACAGATCCTGCACCCATGTCACTACGGGCGCGCGCTTCAGCAGGCCGAGCCATAGTCCCGGAATCGCCTGCAGGATCGGACCGGGCGCATACACCAGCACGACGTCGATGCGCGCCCCGCGCAACAGCCAAGGTCCGAGCACGCAAGCGCTTGCGACATACGACAAGTAATTCAAGGCGAGCATGAGCGCACCGCCGCCGCCGCGCGGGACAACCGGCACGCGATGGACGCTTACCTCACCTCGTCGCTCGGATGTGAGTGCCAGCGCTGAGTAGCCTGCATACACCTGACCGTCAGGATAGTTTGGCGGCCCGGTGAGCACGTGGACCGCGCAACCGGCACGCGCCAGCGATTCGGCCACCTCGTTGACGCGGAAGTTTTCTGGCCAGAAGTATTGGCTGACGATCAGCACCTGCATGCCGGTTGCACCATGCTCAGCGGCCATGAGGTTTCGCCCCTGCAGGCTGTTCGGACACCGCTCGGCCTGCCAGCT
>CADEEJ010000006.1:45134-53145 GCA_902826315.1 uncultured Steroidobacter sp. | reverse complement strand
GCGCCGATGGTAGTGTGCCCTTCGGGCATGCAAGAGTAGGTCACTGCCAGGCTCTTAATTGAAGTGGAAAGCCCTGCCGGACTATCATCCGGCGGGGCTTTTTCCTTGAGCCAGGGCAACCTGGGTTACTTGTGGAGGTACCACAATGAACACGCTCGAACGGCGCCTGATCGTGCGGGGCCAGGTCATCGATCTTGCGGTTGCCAAGACCGCGGTCAACAAGTCGCGTCGTGAGCGCGCCGATGCCGCCAAGAAGCTGCGTAAAGCGCTGGCAGCCAGCCGTTACGCCAAGCTGAGAGTCGATACGATCTCCTATCCGCGCGCCTGAAGCCCGTTCCCCTCTAAGCCGTTTCCCTCAATGAAAGTCCCGCGATTTGCGGGGCAGTCGTTCGACCCAGTGCGAGTAGTCTTCGACGCGCTGGGCGACGACGTGAATCACCCCTTGCTCGTTTTGCAGTTCGCCGTGCACGATCAATAGGGTCGTGCCGATGACGTTGTGGCGCTCGGCATCGAACACTTTCGGCCAGAAGATAATGTTGTTGATGCCGGTCTCATCCTCGAGCGACGCGAAGACGACGCCCTTTGCGGTCTGCGGATGCTGCAGATGAGTAACGAGTCCGCTCACGCATACCTGGCTACCGCTGTCGATCCTTTCCAGGTCGCGACGTCTGACGACGCCGAGCGATCGCAAGCGAGGACGTAGTACCGCCAGCGGGTGTCGGCCGGTGCTGAGGCCGAGCTGATAATAGTCGCGCAGAATCTCTTCCCATTCGGTCGGCCGCGGCAACGCGGGCAGATCTTCGTCACTCGGCACATCCGCGAGCGGCGGTCGCGCTTTGGCTACTGCCAGAGCTTCCCAGAACGCGAGATTACGATGTGCGGTCAGGCCGCGGAAAGCTCCGCACATCGCCAACGCACGTGTTGCATGCGGCGACAGCTCTGCTCGCTGTACTACCTCGGCCATTGAAGTAAAAGGCCGCTCTTTGCGTGCGGCCACGATTCGTTGCGCTTCTTCATCACGCAGTCCTTTGACAAGTCGCGTTCCGAGTCGGATTGCGCCGTTTCCCTGCCCGGCGCGCTCGAGCGTGCATTGGTGCTCACTCACTGTGACGTCAACCGGGAGGATCTGCACCTGCTGCCGTTTCGCCTGTTCCAACAGCTGCGCCGGTTGATAGAACCCCATCGGCTGGCTGTTGATGAGGCCGGCGAAAAATGCTGCCGGGCGATGCTGTTTCAGCCAGCTCGAGACGTATGTGAGCAGCGCGAACGATGCCGAATGAGATTCCGGGAAACCATATTCGCCGAAGCCCTCGATCTGTTTGTATATCTGCTCGGCGAACGTTTCGGAGTAACCGTGGGCGCGCATTCCATCCATCAGTTTCTGCTGATATAGATTCATCCTGCCGCTGCGCTGCCAGGCTCCCATCGCACGTCGCAGCTGATCCGCTTCGCCAGCCGAGAAACCTGCGGCCACGATGGCGATCTGCATCACCTGCTCCTGGAAGATCGGCACGCCGCGTGTCTTCGCGAGCACCGGCCGGAGCTCTTCGCTCGGGTAGGGCACCTCATCCTCCGGCAGATCGCGTCGCTGCAGATAGGGATGCACCATGCCGCCCTTGATCGGGCCCGGGCGCACGATCGCGATCTCGATCACCAAGTCGTAGTAATTGCGCGGTCGCAGCCGCGGCAACATGCTCATCTGCGCACGCGATTCGATCTGGAACACGCCGATCGTATCGGCATTGCAGATCATGTCGTACGTCTCGGGGTCCTCGCGCGGAATATGCTCCATGTGCGTGGGCCAGGTGCCGGCCTTCGATAGCAGGTCGAAAGTCCGCTGCACCGCTGTCAGCATGCCGAGCGCCAGCACGTCGACTTTCAGCAGGCCGAGCGATTCCAGATCGGTCTTGTCCCACTGAATAACCTGGCGCTCCGGCATCGACGCGTTTTCGACCGGCACCAGGTCGCTGACCCGGTCCTGCGCGATCACAAAGCCGCCGACATGCTGCGACAGATGCCGCGGAAAATTGCGCAGCTCCTGTACCAGCGCGCACAGCCTGCGGATCACCTCCGCATCCAGATGCAGCCCCTGGCTGGCGATGCTGTCACGGAAAGTTTCCCAGTTGTCCCAGTACGCCTGCGCTTTCGCGAGGCGGTCGATCACATCGGGATCGAGCCCCAGCGCCTTACCCACGTCGCGCAGTGCGCTCTTCGACCGGTACGTGATGACGGTCGCAGCCAGTGCCGCGCGCTCGCGTCCGTATTTTTCGAATACGTGTTGGATGACTTCCTCGCGTCGTTCATGCTCGAAGTCGACGTCGATGTCTGGCGGCTCGTTACGCTCCGCACTGATAAAACGCTCGAACAGCATCGCGATGTTGTCGGGGCTCACCTCGGTGATGCGCAAGGCGTAGCACACGACCGAATTCGCCGCCGAGCCGCGGCCTTGGCAGAGAATCGGTTTCGGCCGATTGCGCGCCCATTCCACGATCTCGTGGACCGTCAAAAAGAAATGCTCGTACTGCAGCTTCTTGATGAGCGCGAGCTCTTTTGCCACGGTCTCATGGATCTTCTGCGGCACGCCCTGCGGCCAGCGCATTCTCAGCCCTGCCTCGGTCAAGTTGCGCAGATGCTCGCAAGCCTCCATGCCCGGCGGCACCAGCTCGCGCGGATAGCGGTAGCGCAATTCGTTCAGCGAGAACTCGCAGCGTTGCGCGACCTGCAGCGTTTCATCGAGCAGCTCCCGTGGATAAAGCCTGCGCAGCTGCTCGTACGAGCGCAGATGACGCTCGCCGTTCGGGAATAAACGCTGACCCGCTGCGGCCAGCGTGCAGCGATGGCGGATTGCCGTGAGCGTATCTTGTAGCGCGCGCCGTTGGGGCACATGCATGTGCACGTCACCGGTTGCCACGAGTGGCAACCCATGTACGGCACCTAGCTGTCGTAGTTTTGCAAGACGTCCCGCGTCATCCGCGCCCATGTGGAGCTCGACTGCGATCCAGCAGCGCCCGGAAAACAGCTCGCGCAGCCATCCGGCAGTGCCGGCCCGCGGCTCGGCCGGAGGCACCCACAACGCGAGGCAGTGCTCCAACCCCGACTGGAAGTCGGCGCGCGTCAGCCGGTATGTGCCTTTGTCCGCCGCGAGGCGCGCGCGCGTAATCAATGCACAGATCTCTGCATAAGCAGTTTGCGTCGGCGCGAGCAGCACGACGTGCAGATCGTCGAGCGTGCGGAACTCTGCACCGACGATCAGTTTCAGCTTATGCGCCTTCGCTGCATCGTGTGCTCGCACGATGCCCGCCATCGAGCATTCGTCCGTGACTGCTATTGCCGAATATCCGAGAGCCGCCGCCTGCGCGACCAGCTCACCCGGATGCGACGCTCCACGCAGGAACGTGAAGTTGCTGAGGCAATGCAGCTCCGCATATCCGCTCATGACCAGAAGCCGTGCAGATACCAGCCGCCGTGCTCGCCGAGATCCTGGTAGACCCACAGGCTCGAACCGTTGCTCAAGTGCACGACGTAGTAGTCGCGCTGCACGTCGCCGGTGTCCCACCAGCCGCCTTCGATGCGCTCGGGGCCCGCCACGATCTGCGGCATGACCGACAGCTGCAGCGGCTTGGGCTCCTGCAACAGCCAGAGCGGGCGCTCGGGAAATTGCAGATTCCCGCCGGGATTCGGCAGCGGCGTCGCTGCCCAGCTTGCTTCAGGCCGATGATCTGCGACCTGTCGCAGTCCGTGCACGTGCTGCGTCCCGAGGCGCGCCGCAAGCCTGTCGATCGTATGTGCAAGCTCTTCGCTTTGCTGCAGGCCGCCCTGCGCCAGATCCGCCTGCAATGCCGCGGGCATCGCGAACTGATCGGCGGTGAGGCCGAGCCCGATGGTCGGCGCGGGTAACTCGAAATGCTCGAGCTGCTCGCGCACGAGCGTCAGAAACCGATTCGCATCGCGATCGGCAAGCGACAAGCCGACGTCGAGCGGCGTGCTGGTCGCACCACGATGCGCGAAGGTGAGCGTGAACCGCTGCACGCCGGTATCGCGCGCACGTAGAAAACCGGCGAATTCGTGCAGCATGCGTCGCAACGGGAACAGCAGCGCTTCGGTGCTCTTCACTTCGAATTCGAAATCGAAGCGCGCGTCGTAACGATGCGGCAACCTGAAGACCGGTCGCGGATCCGCTGCCGCGCCGATCAAGCGGTCGAGAAAATTCCCCAGCTGTACTCCGAAACGCTTGCTCACCGCAGCGCGTGGCAGCTCCAGCAGCAAGCCGATCGTACGCACGCCGGCCGTATGCAACGCGCCCGCGATTTCCGGCTCCAGCGCCAGCAGCGCGATTGGTAGATTGCGAATGCGCAGCTGCAGCGCCGCGATCGAAGGCATGACGACACGAATTTCGCCGCGCGCCAGCAGAGCGGCGCCTTCCAGCGTCGGCCCGATACCGAGCTGGTAGCTGTAGTGCAGCAGCTTGAGCTCATGCTCCAGCGCCGCGATGAAATTGCGGAAGCCGCCGAACAGCTTGAGACTGCCGCCGATCTCCAGCCACAAGGCGCAGCTGCGCGCCAGGCGGAAATCGACCGGGATTTCGCCCGCGATCACTGTGCTGCTGAATTGGTAAGCCCAAGCGGCCAGCCGTGCCAGTGCCGCAGTTTCTGCAGCAGCGCTGCGTTCGAGTTTTTGCACGGTAGGGCAGAGCGCGAGTGCCACCGTGTAATTCATGTCGGGTTTGAGGCGAGCGTCCAGCGCGGCTGGATTACCGCAGACGATCCAGCGTGCGCTGCCCTCGCAGGCAGTCACGACCAATGGCACGTCGCTATCTTCGGAGCGCAACGCTTCCAAAGACAGTTGCGGCAGCGCTATGCACAGCCAGAGCACGGCGCTTCCACCTTCACGGACACGCCGCTGCGTCCGCCGCGGCATTTGACGACATCGATCTGCAGCGCGCTTGCGACTCTCTGCAACTTCAGACGCAGCGCCGCCGGCGAAGCCTCACGTGCGGCATCGACGGTGCGATATAAAAATCCGGTGCTGCCGCCGGCTTCGGCCGCGAGTTGCAGGCGGCGGATGTCGCGATCTCTGATCTTTGCCGCCGGCCACGCGAGCACGGCGCCGAAGGATCTACAGCGCAGCGACTGTTCGGCCGCCCACAGAATGTCTTCGGCCCGCTGCGCCTGAATGACGAGCAATCGTTCGAGCCGCACACCCTGCTGCGACAGTGCCGGCGCGAACGGAATGTACGGTGGAGCGATCAGCGTGACGTGCCGTTCCGCGCGCGTGATCCGCGCCAATGCGGGCATCAGAAGCTGCAGCTCGCCGATGCCGATCGCTGCCGGCATGAGCTCGACGACCGTACCTGCCTGCCAACCGCCGCCTGGCAACACGGCATCCAATTCGGTCCAGCCGCTTGCTTCGATGATCGGCGCGACAGCTGTGCGGCCGTTGCGGCACAGCCAAGCCAGGTGTTGCAGTGTCTCGGCTCGGTTCATTGCGGCGCGCCGCAGCGTTCACGATCGGCGACTCAGCACCGTGCGAACCACTCCCGTAGCGAGACCTTCGATCGCCAGCTCCTGCTCGCGCAGATCGATCTCGATCGGGGCATAAGCGGGATTTGCGGGCTCGAGCCGGACGAGCTGCCCTTGCCGCCGGTAATACTTCACCGTCGCTTCGTCGCCGATGCGAGCGACGACGATCTGGCCGTTGCGTGCCTGCTTCGTGCGATGCACGGCCAGCAGATCGCGGTCGAGAATGTCGGCGTCCTTCATGCTGTCGCCGCGGACCCGCAGCAGAAAATCCGCAGCCGGCCGAAACAGCTGCGGATCGACATTCACATAGTCTTCGATGTTGGAAGCAGCGAGGATCGGCGCACCTGCCGCGATCCGCCCGAGCAGCGGCAATCCTGCAGGCGCGGCTTCCGACAGACGAATGCCGCGCGAGATGCCCGGTATCAGCTCGATGGCACCCTTCGCGGCGAGCGCGCGTAGATGCTGATCGATCCCCTGCCGGTTCTTCAGCCGCAGACCCTCAGCGATCTCCCCGCGCGTCGGCGGCAGGCCGCCCTGGTCCATGAAACGGCGGATAAAAGCCAGCACTTCCAGCTGCTTGGGAGAGAGATCGGGCATGATGAGAGGATACCAGACAGATGTCTGGTATCGAGTCTAGCGCGTTTTGCGCCTACTGCAAGCTCATCGCGCTGGAAACGATCCGTGCGTGGTCAGGAGCGCCCGTGCGGGCGTAGCTGTTGAGCTTGTTGTACAGCGTCTTCAGGCTGCAGCCGAGGATGGCCGCGGTGCGACGCTTGTCGCCTTCGCAATATTCCAGCGTCACTTCGATGAGCGAGCGCTCCGCTTCGTCGAGACGCGAGCCCAGCGGCACGTGCAATCCGGCCGGACGCGGCTGCTCGATCTGCCGCGGCGCTTGTGCCGCCATCGACAACGTGAAATCGAGGTCGAGCACGTCGTCGGCCAGAATGAAACTGCGCTCGACTGCATTCTTCAGCTCGCGCACGTTGCCGGGCCAGCGATACGTGCGCAGCGCCTCGGCAAAGGTCGGCGAGAAGCGCTTGTGCGTGCTGTTGGCGCGATTGAGCAAGCCGAGGAAATGCTCGGCGAGCGGCGGCACGTCGCCGGCGCGCTCGCGCAACGGCGGCAAGTGCAGCGGGAACACCGCGAGGCGATACATCAGATCTTCGCGCAGCTGCCGGTTCGCGACTGCGTCGGTGACGTTGCGATTGGTCGCTGCCACGACGCGGATGTCCGTCTTGATTTCCTGCGTGCCGCCGACGCGGTAGAACCGACCGGTTTCCAGCACGCGCAGCAGTCGCGTCTGCATGTCCAGCGGCATCTCGGTGACTTCGTCGAGGAACAGCGTGCCGCCGGTGGCGCGCTCGAAGACGCCGGCGTGCGAGCGCGAGGCTCCGGTGAAGCTGCCTTTCTCGTAGCCGAACAACTCTGCTTCGATCAGCGAAGCGGGAATCGAGCCGCAGTTGATCGCGACCATCGGACCCTGCGCGCGATGACTCAGCTGGTGGATGCACTCGGCGACGATCTCTTTGCCCGAGCCGCTCTCGCCCATGATCATCACCGTGGCTTCGGTCGGCGCGACGCGCTGGATCAGCCCGAACACCTGCTTCATCGCGTGCGAGCGACCGAGCAGGTTGCCCAGTCCGGCTTCGTGCAAAGTAATCCTTGCATCCACTTCGTTCGGTCCCCTCGTGCTTGCGTTCGTTGAGATGCAAATTCTTCAAGCGGCCTCGCAGTTCCTTTGTAATAAAGTTTTTCTTGTGCAGGTTCGCTCAGACACTGTCGGAAAACTAGCCACGTAACGCTGCGCCGATCGACGACGCGCTAACGACGACTCAACGAAGAATCTGCGCGAATCGTGTGTGGATGTCAGCCACGTCGCACGCCGCCGACAGCGCACTGTAGATTTTCCATGGCGGCATAGAACTTGCCGCTTCGCGTGCGCGAACACTTGCACAACCGAACTTGGGACACGGAGAACGACCTGGTGACCAGATGGCCGTAGACGAACAAACAGTGACCTCCACGGCGGTGCTGTCGCGGCGTGGGCGTCGCGTTCTGATCATCGTGGAAAACCTGCCGTGCCCGTTCGATCGGCGCGTCTGGCAGGAGGCTCGCACGCTCGCGTCGGCCGGTTATCTCGTCTCGATCATCTGCCCGAAAGGCAAGGGTTACGAGAAGAGCTACGAGGAGATCGACGGCATCGCGATCTACCGCCATCCGATGCCGTTCGAAGGCAGCGGTGCGCTCGGCTATCTCGCCGAATACAGCTGGGCACTGCTCGCCGAATTCGCGCTGTCATTGCGCGTGCTGGTCGAGCGCGGTTTCGACGCGATCCACGCCTGCAATCCGCCGGACACGCTGTTCATCATCGGCGGCTTCTACAAGCTGTTCGGCAAGAAATTCCTGTTCGATCACCACGACATCAATCCCGAGCTGTACGAGGCGAAATTCAACCGCCGCGACCTGTTCTACCGCCTGATGCTCTGGCTCGA
>CADEEJ010000006.1:30849-45034 GCA_902826315.1 uncultured Steroidobacter sp. | reverse complement strand
ACCGGCCGCGTGCCCGACGACGAGCTGCTCGCGATGCTCAACACCGCCGACGTGTGCGTGAACCCGGACGTCGCCAACGACATGAACGACAAGTCGACCATGAACAAGATCATGGAGTACATGGCGCTCGGCAAGCCGATCGTGCAGTTCGATCTCACCGAGGGCCGCGTCTCCGCGCAGAACGCCTCGCTGTACGCGCAGCGTAACGACCCGATCGACATGGCGCAGAAACTGGTTGCGCTGCTGGACGACCCCGACCTGCGCGCCCGCATGGGCGCCGCCGGCCTCGAGCGAGTGAAGACTGAGCTGGCGTGGGAGCATGAAGTGCCGCGCCTGCTGGCGGCCTATGACGAGCTGTTCAAATGAGGTACGTGGCACTCGCCGTAGGGTTCGACGGCACGCTGGCGCGTGACGGCGTTTGCGACCAGCGTTGCATCGAATCGCTGCGAGCGCTGGCCGCGACCGGTCGCAAGCTCATCCTCGTGACGGGGCGGGAGCTGCGCGAGCTGCTGGAAATCTTTCCGGAAGTGCGCCTGTTCGACTACGTCGTCGCCGAGAACGGCGCCGTCATGCATCGACCGGCCACGCGTGAATCCGAGATTCTCGCGCAGGCACCGCCGGAGATCCTGTTGCAGGAACTGCGGCGGCGACATGTCACGCCGCTGTCGGTAGGCAGCTCGATGGTGCGGACGATCAAGGCGAACGAAGCTGAAGTCAGCGCGGCTCTGTGCAAGTTGCAGTTGGATTTCCAGCTCGTCACGAACCCCGGTGCGCTCATGATGCTGCCCGCAGGCGTCAACAAGGCGTCGGGCGTGTGGGCAGCACTGCGCGAGCTCGGCGTCTCGCGGCATAACCTCGTCGCCATCGGCGACGGCGAGAACGATCTCGCTCTGTTCGAGTTCGCCGAACACGCGGTAGCCGTACAGAACGCGGACGCGCTCGTGAAGCGAGTCGCGAATCGCACTACGCAGGGCGCCTACTGCGACGGCTTCCTGGAGCTGGCCCGCGACCTGATCGCCAACGATCTAGCCGGCGCCGTACCGCGCCACAAGGTCACCATTGGCGTCTGCGAGAACGGCTCGGCGATCGAGATCACACCGTGCCAGGACTCCTTGCTCGTGCACGGCCCGGACGGCACAGGCAAAGTCGCCTTGTGCAACCGGCTGCTCGAGCAGTTCCTCGTGAGCAGTTACCAGTGTTGCGTCATCGACGCGGAAGTCGGCGGCATGCAAGTGCCGGGCGAAGTCGAAGTGTTCGGCGACGCTCACGAAGTGCCGCGGCTCACGGACATTCTCTCTGCGCTCGACCAGCCGACCGCGAGCGTCGCGATCAACCTGGCTGCGCTGGGCGTGGAGACGCGCCCTGTGTTCACCGATGCGCTGCTCGTGCAGCTGCAGGCCATGCACGATCGTCTCGGCCGGCCGCATGTCGTGTTGATCCGCCACGCGGATTCTTTCCTCGCGGACGGCATAACGGCCTCTTCGGCACGGTTGTCTGAAGTGACGATGATCTACGCGACTGCGCAGCCCGAGCGCTTGCCCGCGCGCATTCTCGACAGCGTCACGCTGACGCTGAACAGCTCGACTCAGGCGGTGATCGCCGGCGGGGCGGAAGCGCGTATCTCCGGGCTCCCAGCCGCTTCTCCCAACGCGGAGTCGCTGCCGGAATCGGACGCCGCGACGGCATCCGGGTACTGAATGATCTCTTCGACCCGATAGTCCTTCAGGCCGCGCGCGTGCGTGAAGATGATCAGCTCGCCGAGCAGGCCGAGCGCGAATATCTGCATGCCGAGCACGAGCAGCAGCGCCGCCAGGAGCAGGGCAGGGCGGTCGGCGAGCGCCTCGCTGAACAGCAGTCGATCCATCCCTAGATACGCGATCAACACCGCGCCGACGCCGAAGGTCGCGGCACCGAGCATGCCGAAGAAGCGCAACGGCTTCTTCGTGAAGCGCATCAGGAAGAAGATGCTGAACAGGTCGAGCAGGTGATGCATGTACTCGCGCGGCCGGTAGATCCGCGCGTGGCGGTCCTGCGTCGACTGCCGCATCGGCATCTCGCTGACGCGGAAGCCGAGCCGCATCGCGAGGATCGGCAGGAAGCGATGCTGATCGCCGTACAGGTCGATCTCTTCCAGCACCTGGCGTCGCATCGCACGCGCGCCGCAACCAAGATCGCGCAGCCGCGCGCCGGTCACCCAGTTGACCAGGCCGTGGAATGCCGAGCGACGTATACGATCGAGCGCATTGCCGTGCCGTGGCGAGCGATAGCCGACCGTCATGTCGGCGGTGCTCAATCCCGCGACCAGTTTGCGAATGTCCGCGGGATCGATCTGCGGATAAGCAGGCAGAGTCACGATCGTGCCGCCGCTGGCACGCTCGAAGGCGGCCGTCAGCGCCGCTGCCTCGCCGAAATTGCGAGTCAGGTTGACGATCGTGAATTCCTCGCCCTCGCGCAGCAGCGTCTCCAGCGCGCGACGCGCCTCGGGGCGCGGCCCGTCCAGCACGAAGATGAACTCGTACGTGGCACCCGTTGCTGCGACATTGCTGCGGTATTCGCGATACAGCGCGCCCATGTCGGCGGCGCGGCGCGCGCCGACCGGCACGATGACGGAAAGCGACGGGGGTGCGGCTTGAGGCTTCATGGTCGTCTATAACGCTCGATCCGCTTCCGAGTTGCGTTTACCTGCAAGGATTGTC
This sequence comes from uncultured Steroidobacter sp., assembly GCA_902826315.1. Taxonomy (GTDB): domain Bacteria; phylum Pseudomonadota; class Gammaproteobacteria; order Steroidobacterales; family Steroidobacteraceae; genus Steroidobacter. The sequence continues at coordinate 42,338 of CADEEJ010000006.1, read as the reverse complement.
TGGGTCAGCTTCAGGAATTCACGGTCACGCACGTCGCCGCGCGCGTAGATCAGCTCCGCGAGCGCGCCGCTGCACAACAGGATCACGGCCGAGCCCAGAAAGATCACGCCGGAGCCGGCGATCGGCAGCGAGATCGCGTCGTGGCCGTCCATCAGCAGATCGACCGCAGTCTGGCCGAAGGCGAACATAGCCAGCACGAACAACGGCAGCGACAACAGCGCGAACCATCGCAACGGGCGCGAAGCGAAGCTGGCGATCGTCTTGATCACCATCAGGTCGAGCAGAACCTTGTAGATGCGCGACAGGCCGTACTTCGACTCGCCGAAGCGCCGCGCGTGATGGCGCACGCGGATCTGCGCGACGCGCGGGCCGGCGATCGACGCCATCGCCGGGATGAAGCGATGCATCTCCGAGTACAGCGGAATGCGCTTGATCAGGCTGGCGCGGAAGGCCTTGAGCGAGCAGCCGTTGTCCTTGATCGGCACGCCCGTCACGTGGCCGATCAGCCAGTTGGCGATGCGCGAGGGAATCTTGCGCGAGATCAGCTTGTCCTGGCGGTTGTGGCGCCAGCCGACGACCAGGTCGAAGCCGGCGTCGATCTGCTCGAGCAGCAACGCGATATCGGCCGGGTCGTTCTGCAAGTCGCCGTCCATGGTGACGAGCACGTCGCCGTTCGCGTGCTCGATGCCTGCGGCCATCGCCGCAGTCTGGCCGTAGTTGCGACGGAACTTGACGATGCGCAGCCGCGGATCGCGCTGCGCGATCGAGGTCGCGACCGCGACCGTGTCGTCCCGGCTGCCGTCATCGACGAACACCATCTCGAACGGCCGGCCGAGCGTAGCCAGCGCCTGCACGATCGCGTCGTACAACGGCCGAACGCTCTCCTGCTCGTTGTAGAGCGGCACGATTACCGACAATGCGGGACCGCGCGGGCTCGCCGTGCGTTGTGCAGCGTCGTTGTTGCCATCACGCGTTGTACTTTTTGCACCAGACATGACTCGATCCAACGTTCTTACAACCTCAGTTCATCCCGCACGTCGCTGCGCTGAACTTGCCGACAGGGTTTTCCTGCGTCGATCGCGCGTAGAGCGTGGGTTGCCGGCAGCTCGGCGACTGTGTCCAGCGACACTGCCTCTCGTTGGCACATCCCCTGCAAGGCCCAAGCCAACACTTCCCTGGAGTCGACTGAATGCACGTGCGTAGATTTTTCCTGTCGACGCGCTTCCTGCTGCTGAGCGCCGCTGCCTACTTCGCAGTCGTCGGCCCGCTGCATGCGCAAGCCACTGCCGGTTACACCGTGAAGCCCGGCGACACGCTGGAGATCTCCGTGTGGAAGGAGCCCGACCTGCAACGCACGGTACTCGTGCGTCCGGACGGGCAGTTCTCCTTCCCGCTGGTCGGCGAGGTCGACGCGCGCGGCAAGACGGTGCTGGAGCTGAACAAGACCGTCAGCGAGCGTCTGACGCGCTACGTCTCCGACGCCGTGGTCACGATCTCGGTGCAGGAGATCAAGGGCAACAAGATCTACGTGCTCGGGCAGGTCAACAAGCCCGGCGAGTTCATCGTCAATCCGAGCGTGAACATCATGCAGGCGTTGAGCATGGCCGGCGGCATGACGCCGTTCGCGGCCACCAACGACATCATCGTGCTGCGCGGGCAGGGCAAGCAGCAGAACGCAATGGCGTTCCGCTACAACGACGTCGTGCGCGGCCGGAGCCTGGATACCAACATCGAGCTGCTGAGTGGAGACATAGTTGTTGTGCCGTAAAACGCCGCGGCGCCTGGTTACGCCGCAGTTCATCAGTCCGGCCATCCTGTTCGCGGGCCTCGCCGCCGCGAGCGTGGCATCCGCCGCCAATTGGGAAATCGCACCGCGCGTCGCGGCCGGCTATCGCTACAGCGATAACTATCACCTCGGCCCGCCGGGCACCGAAGTGGACGTGTCGGGCGGCGAAGCGGACGCGCAAGTCACCTTCCGCACGCTCGATCCGCGCACGCAGATCGAGATCACGCCGCGCGTGCAGGCGACGTACTTCCCGGACGAGCCGGACGACGACTCGGTCGACGGCTATCTCGACGCGCGCTTCGTCGATGAGACACCGCGGCGGCGCATGGGCGTGCTCGGCGCGTTCGCGCACGAAGATGTGACGCGCAGCGAGCTGCCGGAAGGTACCGATGTCGACGGCGGCGACCTGGGCAACCCCGTCCAGGGCGATTCCGGCCGCTTCGTCGAGCACAACACTCGCAACTACGTTCGGGTCACACCGTTCATCCGCTACGACGTGACGCAGCGCCAGCGCGTCGATGGTGAGGTGCACTACCTGCGCGCCGACTTCGAGAAGCAGTTCGACAACGCGCAGCAGGATTTCAGCGAGACCGGCGCTTCCGCGGGCTGGGGCTACCTGTTCTCCGAGCGCTCCTCGCTGACCTTCCGCGCCCTCGTATCGAAGTACGAAACCACCTTCGATACCGACGCCTACGGCGGATACGTGCAGTGGGACACGAACTTCACGCAGACCTCGCGCGTCTACGTGCGTGCCGGCGCGCAGCAGACTGAACCGGAGTTCGGCGAAAAAGATACCAACGTCATTGCCGGCGTCGGCGGCAGCTGGAACAGCCAGCGCAACGTGCTGTTCCTCGACCTCACGCGCAGCGTCGAGCCCATTTCCGCGGGAACCGTAGTGGAGCGTTACCAGTTGCGTATGCAGATTAACCACGAGGTGTCGCCGCGCGTCTCACTGACCTTGGGGGCGCGCGCGTCGCGCGACGAAGATCTCGATTCCGCCGGCATCTTCCCGACCCGCAAATACGCGGCGGCGGAAGGCGGGTTCGAGTGGCGCGTGCTGCGCAACTTCGCGGTAACCGCCACCTACAGTTATCGGTGGCAGGAATACGCGGACGAGTTGTCCGATCGCAGCGCGAACGGATTCCTCATCGGCCTGGTCTACGAACCCAGACGCGCGGACTGACGCGCGGACTAAGAGCAGAGAGCCCACAAAGCAATGCAGCAGCAACCGACCATCGCCCACGGCCCCGACGACGAACTGCCCGGCATTGGCGACTACGTCAGCATCGTCCGCAAGCGCAAGCGCCTGCTGTTCCTGGTCGGGCTGCCGATCCTGGCGCTTGGCGGGTTGCTGGCGCTCGGCCTGCCGGACATCTATCGCTCCTCGGGCCTGATCGAGATCGAGGCTGCGGAAAACATCCGGACGAACGGTGCCAACAGCACGCTGCAGGATTCGATTGCGCGCCAGTCGGACGAGCCGCTGTACGCCGACCAGTACGTGCAGAGCCTCAGCACGGCCGTGCTGAGCGATCAGAACTTGTCGAAGCTGCTCGCGAAGGAGCAGCTGTACGAGGACCAGGCCGAGGATCCCAAGGGCGCGATCAAGCGGCTGCGCAAGGACATCGGCGTCGACATGGTCACGGTGCCGATTCTCGATCCCGAATCGGGCCGCGAGCGTGAGGTCGTAACTGCATTCACGGTCAGCTACGACAACCGCGATCCGCAGCGCTCGTACCAAGGCGCTGCGTGGCTGACTCAGGCCTTCCTCGAAGGCAACCGCCAGGACCGTCGCAACTACGCGTCGGGCACCGCGAAGTTTTTCGCCAGCGAAGCCGACCGCATGCGCAAGCGCGTCGGCGAATTGGAAGGCAAACTCGCGGAGTTCAAGTCGAAGAACGCCGGTCAGCTCCCCGAGCTGACGGGGCTGAACATCAACTCCCTGGACCGCGCGGAGAACGAAGTCAACAGCGTCGAATCGCAGCTGCAGGGCTTGCGGCGCGAGCGCGTGTTCCTGGTCGCACAGCTGCAGCAGGCGCGGTCCACCGGGCCGGAGACGACCAGCCTGCAGTCGCTGGAAAACGAGTACAAGCAGAAGTCGGCGACGTACGATTCGAATCACCCGGATCTGATTTCGCTGCGCCGGCAGATCGACATGATGCGCGCCGGCGGCTCACCGACGGGCATGACGCTGCGGCAACAGGTGCAGCAGCAGCGCTCGATCCTCGCGGAAGCGCGCCAGCGCTACGGCGAAGACCATCCCGACATCAAGCGCATCCAGCGCAACATCGATTCGCTGGAAGCGCGGATCAAGTCCGGAGAGTCCGCCGACAGCACTCTGGCTTCTGACTCGCCGATGGCCGTGCAGCTGCAGACGCAGCTCAATGCCACCGACACGCAGATCGCCGCGCTGCAAGGCCGCGGTCTGGAGTTGCGACGCAAGATGACCGATCTCGAAACGCGCATGACGGCGTCGCCGGCGGTCGAGCGCGACTATCAGACCGTCACCCGCGATCTCGCGAGCGCCCGCTCGAAATTCGAGGAGCTGCTCCGTCGCCAGATGGATGCCGAGGTCAGCGAGGCGGCCATCGCCGGCGGCACCGCCGACAAATTCCGCATCAAGTCCAACCCGGTCGTGCCGGACAAGCCGGCGAAGCCGCAGCGTATCGCGATCTTCGCGATCGCCTTTGCGCTGGCGCTGATCGCCGCCATGACCGGGATCGTGCTGGCGCAGATGCTGGACCCGACGGTCCGCGGCCAGCGCGACATCCGCGACATTCTCGACGTGACGCCGCTGACGGCGGTGCCGTTCATCGAGCGACCCGGGCGCAATCCGCATAGAAAGATGCGCTGGGCATTCTCACGCGCGCCAGCTGGAGCAGGGTCATGAGCATCATCGAAGAAGCAGTCCGCAAGAGCGCCGAGCGGCATGCCCGGCAAGCCGCGACCGATCCGCTGCGCAGCCAGTCGCGTCTGCGTCGCGTGCCGCCGCCGCCGGTCGACACTTCGCAGGCGCAGCGCTTTCAGCCGATCGCGCTCGACAAAGCAGCCCTGCACGACAACTTCATCCTGCCGCAGCTTCAGGACGCCGGAGCGTTGCGCGCGTACAAAATCCTGCGCACGCGTGTGTTGCGGCGCCTGGAAGCGAACCAGTGGCACTCGTTCGCGGTCACAGGCGTGACGGCCGGCGAGGGCAAGACGCTCACCGCCGTCAACCTGGCAATGGCGCTCGCACAGGACGTAAACACCTGGGTCGCGCTGATCGATCTGGATCTGCAGCGCCCGCGCGTCGCCGAGTATCTGGGGATGCGCAGTACGCGCGGCGAGAAAGGCCTGAGCGACTACCTGCAGGGCAATGCCACGTTCGAGAACATCGTGTACCAGCCGGAGCTCGAGCGGCTCGCGGTGATCCCGAACTTCTCGCCGATGCTGAATGCGTCCGAGACGCTGACCTCGCCCCGCATGTCGGAGCTGATGCAGGCGTTGGACGCGGAGACTCCGCGCCGCATTCTGATCTTCGACATGCCGCCGGTGCTCGCGGCGGACGACGTGCTCGCTTTCGCGCCGCAGATCGACGGGCTGCTGCTCGTGGTCGCAGAGGGTACGACCGATCGCAACTCACTGCGCCGGGCCAAGGAAGTGCTGGCGGAGATGAATCTGCTTGGCGTCGTGTTGAACCGCTCGGCTGAGCGCCTCGACGCGGCGTACTACTCGTACTCATACGCGCAGCGGTAGCGCTCCCGCGCCCCCTCCCTAACCCTCCCCGCAAGCGGGGGAGGGGATGCAGTAATTCTGAGTTGGACTACGGTGTCGCCACGCGGCGTGGCGGTTGCGGCGACTGGCGCGGTGGCGGAGGCGACTCGCTGGTCGGTTGCTCGGGCGTGACCGCATCTGCAGGCGGGCGCAGCGCTCCGATGCGTGCCACGAGCATCAGCCACCATGGCATCCACACTATGATCTGGAACACGCGCGCGGCCAGCGATAGTGCCAGCGAATCGTCCGGACGCACCCCGCCCAGCGACATGATCGCGATGAAGATGCCTTCGTAGACGCCGAGGCCGTCGATCGAGATCGGCAGTCGCGATACCAGAATCGCCAGCGGCACGGCCGCAAGCACGAAGAAGGCATTGAATTTCAGCTGCAGGGCGAGCGCGACCAGGCCGTAGCACACCGCGACGAGCAGCTGTTCTGCGACCGTCAGCACGAAGAACAACGCCAGCCTGCGGCGATCGGACGCGAGGGACCGATAGGCTTCGTGCAGCCGCGAGACCAGCCGCGCGGCCGAGCTCTGCGCGACACGCTGCGGCAGCAGGCTCAAGATCGATGTGACAGCTTTGCTGTTGAACGAAAGCAGCAGCACGACAATGGCGACCAGCAGGCTCGCGATGCCGATGAGCAGGGGAGTGTCGTACTCCGCCGCATCCGGCACGAGGAACCGCAGCAGCAGCAGGCTCATCACCGCCATGAGCAGCGCGGACACGAAGCCCAGGCCGCGCTCGACGAGGATCGTTGCCAGCGCATCGTCCATGCGCACACCGAAACGACGCACGAGCAGGATCCTGATGCCGTCGGCGCCGACCGTGCTCGGCAGCGCCAGGCCCCACATCATCGAGCTGCAATAGACCATCAGGCGCTCGGTGAGCGTCACCCGATAGCCGCGGATCGTGAGCAGCAGGCCCCACTTGAAGCTCATCAACACGCGGTCGAGCGTGAACGCGCCGAGCGCGATCAGCGCCCAGATCGGGTCGCAGTGGCTCAGCGTCTGCAGGACCGCGCGTACGTCGACGACATAGATGAGCAGCAGCGCGCAGGCGAGCACCGTGATCGAAATGCGCAACCAGTTCTTCAAGCCCTGCGCGCCTCCCTTTCGTACATCAGCTCGCTGCGCATGTCTTCCTTCGACTGGCCCAGGATCGCCATCCGATACCACACCTCGGCATTGATGAGCAGCCACAGCCGGTTGCCGTGATCGGCGCGCTTCGCCAGGTGCTCGTCAAGCAATCGCGTCATCACGGCGCCGTCGAGGATGCGATCGCGTGCGAGACGCGAATCGCGCAGGCAGCTCGTGTACAGCTGCGCGTACTCACGCTGCAGCAGGTAGGGCAGGGCAGACGAGAATCCCTGCTTCGGCCGACTGAGGATCTGCGGCGGCAGATAGCGCGCCGCCAGCTTGCGCTGGATGTATCGCAACGTACCGCCGCGGACCTTGAGCGCCGGCGCCAAGCGTGCGGCGAAGCCAGCGAGCTCGTGATCCATGAACGGGCTGCGCGCTTCCAACCCATGGGCCATGCAGATCCGATCCGTGATCATCACCGGATGATTCGGCAGGCGAACCATGCTGTCGGCGAACAGCATCCGGTCGAGCGGACCGCCGTTGGACGCCTCGTACGGAGCGCGGATCGCAGCCTCGGCGTCGAGCTGGCGCCATTCGTTCGCGACCTGCGACGCGAACAACTCGGCGCGGCGCTCGCGATCGAAATAGAAGTACGACAGGCTCGCAGCGTAGCGCGCACCGCCCGAATGGAACGACAGATGATGCAGCCAGCGCAGCTGATGACCGACGCTCTTGTACCACCCCGATTCGGGAATCAGTGAGACAGCGGGCGCGAGCACGTGGCGGCGCAGTGTCTCCGGGACCCTGCCATAGTGCGAAGCGTACAGATTGCCGTAGTAACGATCGTAGCCGCCGAACAGCTCATCGCCGCCGTCGCCGCCGATCACCACCTTGACGTGGCGCCGCGTAAATTGCGCCAGCAGCCACGTGCATAGCGACAGCGGATCGGACGGCTCGTCCAGCGCGGCGACGAGATCGGGCAACAGCGCGGTGATCTCGGGCTTGACGCGCTCTTCGTGATGCTCGGTGCCGAACATCTGCGCGACCGCACGCGCGGCGGGCGCTTCGTCGAAACGCTGATAGTCCAATCCCATCGTGAACGTCGGCAGCTGGCGAACGCCGAGCTTGCGGGCGAGCATCGCGACCAGCAGGCTCGAATCCATGCCGCCGCTGAGGAATGCGCCGACCGGCACGTCGCTGACCAGATGCAGGCGCAGTGCTTCTTCGATGCGCGCTTCCAGCTCGTCGCACAGCTGCTCTTCCGTGCCTGTCAGCTTCGGCTCCTGCACCAGCCGCCAGTAGCGCTCGATACGCGGCGTGCCGCCAGCCTCCAGCACGAGAGAGTGTCCCGGCGGCAGCTTGTGAACGCCCTCGAACATCGAGAGCGGCGCATCGATCAGCCGCAACGCGAGATATTGATCGAGCGCGGCAAGATTCATTCGCGGCGGCCGCCCGTCGAAAGCGAGCAGCGCCTTGATCTCCGACGCACAGGCGAACCCCTGCTTGTCTTGCAGCCAGTAGAGTGGCTTCTGCCCAAGATGATCGCGCGCGGCCAGTAATCGGCGGCGTTTCACGTCCCACAGTACGAACGCGAACATGCCGCGCAGGCGATCGAGCAGCCGGTCGCCATGGCGCTCGTACAGCGCGATGATGACCTCGCAGTCGCTGTGAGTCAGAAATGCGTAGCCGTCGCGCTCGAGCTCGCGGCGCAGCTCGCGGTAGTTGTAGATCTCGCCGTTGCAAACCAGCAGGATCGAGCGATCGGCGTTGTGCAGCGGCTGCTGGCCGCCGGCCAGGTCGATGATCGACAGGCGGCGGTGGCCGAGCGTCGCGAAGTCGTCGTGATAGATCCCTTCGCCGTCCGGGCCGCGATGCGCGAGCGCATCCAGCATGCGGCGCATCGCGCTGTCGCGCGCCGGATCAGAATTGACGATACCTGCGATGCCGCACATGGAGAGGTGACTGGGTGGGCTACTGACTGGTCGGGGCCACGCCGCGCTCAGCTGCCAGGCGGCGATCGATGACGGCCGCGAACACCTTCTCGTAGCGGGCCGCGCAGCTGTCTATGAAATAGTTTTCCACCAGCTGCCGGTTCCGTTGCCCGAGGCGCCGCCGCAAATAAATGTCGGCATGAATTGCCCGGACCGCGTGGCCGAAGGCAATGGTGTCGTTCAGCCGCACGACAAAGCCGGTTTCGCCGCTGGCCAGGAAGTCGGTCTGCCCGCCGCGGTCATAACAGATGACCGGCAGGCCGCACGCCATCGCTTCCAGGAACACCAGCCCGAAGCCCTCGTGCTGACTCGTGGAAACGAACGCGTCGGCGATCGCGAGCGCCGCGTACTTGTCGGCATCCGTAACCTGCCCCGGCAGATGCACGCGAGCCGCGACTCCGAGCTCTGCCGCCCGCCGCCTGATCGCATCAGCGTCGGGCCCGTCGCCGATGATCAGCAAATGCGCATTCGGGATCGCACTCGCCGCCAGCACGTCGACGAGCTGCGTCGTCGCCTTGCGCGCGACCAAGCGTCCGATCGTGACCATGACGAAAGCATCGTGCGGCAGGCCGAACGTCGCACGTGACGCGACGACGTGGGCCGGCGGCCGCTCGATCCCGAGCGGAATGAGCCCGACATCACGCTTCACGCCGTACAGCTCATTCACGTGCCGCACGGTATCGCGTGACTGACCCACGACTTCGTCCGCTGCCGCGAGCATCCAGCGCACCGCGGCCCGTAACGGCGCATGCAGATGCGGCGACGAACGCTTGCTCGGATCGAACAAGTCGCCGCCATGCACCGAGAGCACGTTCGGCAAACGATGCCAGCGCGCCAACGCGTGACCCAGCGGACCTGTCGGCACGACGAAGTGGGTGTTGATCACATCGAAGCCCGGATGACGCAGCGACGAGCCGCGGATGAAGCCGCTCGGCAGGTACGCGAGCATGGACGGGAAGTTCGCCACGGCGAGCTGGCGTCGAAACAACACCGGCACGCGAATGACGTGCACGCCCTGATCGTTGGACTCGGCAGCGAGATCGCCGGCGCGCGAGGTGAGCACCGTCACTTCATGGCGGCGAGCAAGCTGGTGTGCCAGCGCCGCCATCACCACGCCGCCGCCGCCGCCCAGCGGGGGGTACTCGTAGTTACAGAAAAGGATGCGCATCAGCTGAAGAGGAGCAAGTTTTGTGCCTGCAGGCCGTCCGGGGAACTCCGGCTCGCATTGACGAATTTACCGGGACGGTCAGGAGTTCCACTTCGAATGAACGTTCAGCCACTGATGCCGGAAAGAGCGCCCGGTAGCCGCCGCGTTCTCGCTGCCCGCCTGGAGCCCTTCGACTCCTACTGGCAGGCCCCCAAGGACATCGAGGCCGGCTACAGCTCGTTCGCTGCGTACTACCGCGCGAACTACCTGCAGCACCTGCCTGCGGATCGCAACGCGCGCATCCTCGTGATCAGCTGCGGGCCCGGCTATCTCGTCGGCGTGCTCGCCCAGGCCGGTTACAAGTCGGTCGTCGGCATCGATTCCGATCCGGGCAAGGTCGAGCATGCGCGCCGGCACGGGTTGCCGTGCGAAGTGGCGGAAGCATTCCCCTACCTGGAGCGCAGCCGCGGCGAGTTCGACGTGATCGTTCCGGAGCAGGAGCTGAACCACCTCACGCACGAGGAGACGATCGAATTCCTGCGGCTGTGTCACGCGGCGTTGCGCCCGGGCGGCCGCATCATCGTCTACGCCATGAACGGCGCGAACCCGCTGGTGGGCTCCGAGAACCTTGCGCACAACATCGACCACTTCTATCTCGTCACGGAATACAGCCTGACGCAGCTGCTGGAGCTCGGCGGGTTTCGCCAGGTGCGGCCGTTCGCGCTGAAGCTGTACGTGTTCTGGAAGAATCCGCTGAATTATGTCGGCCTCGCCGTCACCACGGTGCTGGAGCTGGCGATGCGCGTGATCTTCATGCTGTACGGCAAGAAGGTGCGCGTGTTGAGCAAGAAGGTGGCGGCGCTCGCAGTGAAGTGATGCCCCCACCCAGCCCTCCCCCGCGCGCGGGGGAGGGTAGGGAGGGGGCGCTCAGTCGTCGTCCCGGATCGTAGCTTCCGCGCGCGCGACCTTGCCCAGCCGCGCGTTCTGCGGCGTCAGCAGCTCTACAGTGAAGGTCTCGTCGCTTTCCTTCAGCAGGTCATTACGCAGCGGCACGTAGATCGCACGCTGCGCCTGCCCGTCCGCGAACTCCACCGAGCCCGCAGCATTCGATGCGAAGTCGATGCCAGCGTCCGCCGTCCCGCTCTTCGCGCTCCATTGCACTCGTACGCGGCCGCGCAGTGGCTGCGAGCGCTTGATGAGGAACACGGCAGCGACCGAGCTTTCCGTCGTGACGATCGACGGCGAATCGAACGAGATCTCGCTCAGCGCCGCCGGCGGTCCCTGCGGCTTGATGACCGGAACTTCGATGCTGTTCGCCGCAGCCGCCGGCGACAGCAGCGCGGGATTCGTCGCCGCCAACTTCGCGTCGGCAGCGAACGATTCGTTGCCGCCAAGCGGCGAGCCGCTACCGAGCGGCAATCCGTCGCGAGGCCGCTCGACTGCGCCGACGATGGAATTCGACAGCGGCGGGAGCGGCGTCGGCTCAACGATGGCTGCTGCGGTCTCGGTTGCTGTCGCTGCCTGCGCGTCCTGGCGGTCATCCTGGCGCTGCGCGGCGATGAAGATCATCACGATCGCGCAGGCCACGAATGCGAAGAATCCCCAGCCTCGCTGCGCAGGGATGAGCTCCTGCGACAGCTCGGTCGCAACCACGTTGCCGGTCGGCTGGATCGGCGGCGCTGCGGCGATCGGCTCCGCGTCGCTCAAGAGCGCGTCGAGCAGAGTCATGATCTC
>CADEEJ010000006.1:29591-30749 GCA_902826315.1 uncultured Steroidobacter sp. | reverse complement strand
GCGGCTGCAGGTCCGTGGTGGATTCAAGGTCCATCGTCGGTTGCACTCGCCCCCCGGGCTGTAAAGGATCGAAGAATGTTGCAGACATGGTGTTAAGCCGATTCCACTCTGCCAGCGACTTCGCCCGCTGCGCGCGGCGCCAGCAGGCCGCGTGAGCGATACCAGCGCGCGGTGTCCGCCGCGCCGGACTGAAAATCGATCTCCGGCGTGAAGCCCAGCAGCCGCTGCGCCTTCACCGTGGAGAAAACGAACGAGCGGCGGAAAAAGTCCAACCGCCGGCGATGCAGCGGCGGATGAATCCGCAGCGGCTGCAACGTCGTCTCGAGCACCGCCGCCGCGGCGAGGAACGGCCACAGCGGCAGCTTCAGGCGCGGCCGCTTGCGGTCCAGCGCGCTGGCGATGCGTTCGACCATTTCGTTCGTCGTCATGACCTCACGTCCCGCCATGATGAAGGTCTCGCCGACCGCGGCGGGATGCTCGGCCGCCAGCATCAGCCCGCGCACCAGGTCGTTGACGTGGATGCACTGCCGCCGGTTCGTCCCGGGGCCGATCATGAAGAACTGACCGCGCTCGATCGCACGGAACAGCTTCAGCAGCCGCCAGTCTCCCGGCCCGTACGTTTCCGCGATGCGCACGATCGCAGTATCGAAGTCGTACCCGCGCGCACGCACCAACGCCTCCGCCTGCAGTTTCGTCTCCTGGTAGGGATTTTCCGGGCGTACTTCGCTCTGCTCGTCCAGCTGCTGCTGACTTGCGTCGCCGTACACCCCCATCGTGCTGCCGTAGACGAAACGGCGGACTGCGGCGGTCCGGCACTCTTGCAGCAACTGCTGCACCACATCGACGTTGACGGAGCGGAAGTACGCGGCCGGCATGTGCGACTCGTGCTGTGCAGCTGCCAAATGAACCACGACCGTGCGGTCGTGTACCAGACGTCGCACGAAGCCGACATCGTGCAGCGTGCCAGTCTCGACCGGCACTTCCGCAGCGCGCAGCTCGGCGAGCCGCTCGCGCTCGACGTCGAGTTCGGCGCGGCCGGTCGCGAGCACGTCGATGCCGTTGCGACGCGCGTGCAATGCGAGGCGCGAGCCGATGAAACCGGTGGCGCCGGTGATCAGGAGTCGCATCGCTGAGGGGGTGGGTCGATTGTTCATGGTC
>CADEEJ010000006.1:11895-29491 GCA_902826315.1 uncultured Steroidobacter sp. | reverse complement strand
GGATGCGAGCCCGCGGCCAATTCGGTGCGACGCATGACGACGTCTTCGAGTTTCACCGCCATCTCATGTTCGATGGCATGACGGATCTCGGCCACCAACGTCGTCGTGTCGGCAATACGTGCTCCAACTTCGTCTTGCGATTTCTGGCTGCGCAGGACCTGCGCATAACGAGTGCCATGGTTGCGGACTAACGCGCGCATGGTGTCAGCGTTGACGCCCGCAGGTTTCGTGCGTAGCGCCTGCGCTTCGAACGCCGCGAAGTCCTCGATTTCACCGCCCACGAGCGGCAGTCGCGCGGTATCGCCGCCGCGAGGCGCGCGCGGGAGCTGTTGTAGCAGCATTTCGAGCGCGCGAGCGGCATCGACTCGCGCCGTCGTAAAGCGAATCCCGACGAGACTCACCAGCCCGGTAACACCGTGCGCGGCGCGATGATCGATGAGGCGCGACTCTTTGCCGAAGCTCAGCTCCGTCTCCGTAGCAGTCTCGCCGAACGGCACGAGCCCGCAGCTCGCGAAAGTAACCTCGGAAGGTGACAGTTGCAGCGTCGGATAGACCGAGTTCAGCTCGGCGATCCAGGTGTCGATTTCTTCCGGCCGCACGTGTGCGCCGTCCGGAAATTCCGGGAACAGCGTGTGCCACACGCCGACGAGCGTCTTGTCGCGCCAAGGCACTGCGAACAGATGCCGCGTCGCGCGCCCGAGCTTCGCGTCCTTGTCGCGGCTCAGACCCTGGACGGCCACGCCGTACTCGGACGTGGGTGCGCGATCGACGATGAAATATGCATCGCGCGAGTAGGGCAGGCGCCACCACGCACCGAAATGTTGCGGATCGTTCTGCAGATAGTCGGCCCACGGCCCAGCAGCGTTCAGCGTGAGCCGCGCACGTACGTCGAACTCCTCACCCGTCAGTCGATCCCGAGCGCGCACACCGCACACGGCTGAGTCGCGCCACAGGAATTTCGTCGCCTCGACGTAGTTGCACGCTGTTGCACCGGCCTCGATCGCGGAGCTGACGAACGCAAGCACGAGCCGCGCAGGGTTGTGCATCTGGCCGTCTTCGAACACGACAGCGCCACTCAGGTCCGGTGCCCCCAGGTGCGGAAACAACTCCAGCAGCCGCGTGCGCGAGAGCAATTTGCTGCGGCGGATCTGTCGCCGTCGATCGCGGATCCCGCTGTTGCGGTCCAGTGTGAGCAAGTCGTAGACGGTCGCGCCGGCAGCGAGGAATGCACGACCGCGGCGGCCGTGGCCGTAAGTCGGGATCGCGATCGGCAGCGGCTGCACCAGATGCGGTGCAATCCGCAGCAGCGCTGACCGTTCGTGGGCCGATGCCCGCAAGCGCGGCACGTCCGCGTGCTGCAGATAGCGGATGCCGCCGTGAACCATTTTGAAGCATTCAGCGGAAGTCGCGCTGCCGAAGTCCGCGCGCTCGATCAGCGCAGTCCGCAGCCCGCGCAGCGCGGCGTCACGTGCCGCGGCTGCACCGAATGCTCCTGCGCCGATGATGAGCACGTCGAATTCTTGCGCGACCAGGCCCGCTGGATTGCGTTGCATGCGATTCATCTCGGCAATGACAACGCCTGCAATGCACGTTCGGTGCCGAGGTCACGTCAGAATTTTTGTACTTGCGAGCGATCTGCATGCGCAATTCGTACAGCGTCGTCGGTGTAACGGTTGCAAGTGCGGTTGTAACGTTTGCTCCGCAAGCGACTCGCGCTTACATGGCGCATTTACATGCTCGACGGAAAGGGCGTCGCTAGCGGACGACATGTAGTCGATGTGCGGACGTGCCTGGTGCGTAGTTGTCAATGAACGCGACACATCCAGCGTGGTACACATCTTGCTCCTCGAACTTGCGTCACTCTCCGGGATTTAATTCTCCATGTCCGATGCCGCCACCCGGGCTGCGACTCCTGTCACCACGCTGATCAACACCGCGATCGCCGATCTCGTGCGTGCGCTCGCCTGCCTGTTCCGCCGCACGATGCCCGCGACGCAGGAGACGGTCCTGCATTGGATCCTGCTCGCTGTCGTGCTGTGCATCGGCACCGTCGTCCGCTTCTGGAATCTCGGCGGCCCGGGCCTGCACGGCGACGAGGAAACGATGGCGATGGCCGCGATGCACATCGTGCGCGACGGCTGGCCGATCCTGCCGAGCGGCATGTTCTATCCGCGCGGCCTGAGCGAGCTGTATCTGATGGCCGCGTCGGCGCAGATTTTCGGCGAGTCCGAATGGGCGTTCCGCTTGCCGTCGGCGTTGGCGGGCGTTGCGATGATCTACCTGTCCTACGTGGCCGGCCGGCGTTTCCTGCGGCCGCAATGGAATATCGCGCTCGCCGCGACGGTGGCCTTGCTGCCGCAGCTGATCGAGTACTCGCAGACGGCGCGCATGTACATCTTCATGCTGGCGTGTATCGCCGGCGCGCTCGTCTGCATCTTCGCGTGGGAGCGCAGCGGGCGTATCGGCTGGCTGATCGGTGCTGTGCTCGCGCTGATCTTCGGCATCGAGCTGCACGCGCTCGCAGTTACCTGCGCGCTGCTGTTACTGATGCCGGGCCTCTTGCAAGGCGATCAGCGCAAACTGGCGTACGGTGTCGCCGCAGTCGCCGTGACCATGATCGCGTATCTCGTGATCGACACGTGGGTGAACAGCAATTATCCGGTGCCGCCGCCGGAGTACGCGGCGCAGGCCGCGAGTCAGATGCCGGGCGGCGCGCCGCTCAAGCATCATCCGTTCGTCTTCGACATCGCGATCTGGATTGCCGGCGCGGTCACTGCGTTCCTTGCTGTGCTGCTCGGTCAGCGTGTTCGGCCGCGACTACCCACGATTTGCGCCACAGCGTTGTTGCTCGCGTGCTTGATTGCGCAGCTGGCGGTCTACTATCACATCGCGGCGTTGTTTGGTTTGGCTGGCAGCGTAGTGGCGTTTCGCTACCGCGGCGCTGCGCCGATCGCGCGCAGGTACGGACGATTCCTGCTCGGCAGCGCTGCCATCGCGCTGGTGCACGTCGGACTGATCACGGCCTGGCCGGGATCGATGATCAAGCTGGTCGGCGCGATCGTCGGTCAGCCGAGCGTGTGGCCGTACGTGCGGGTCATGCAATTCTCGGTCGCGGCCGGCGTGCTCGTCTTCATCGCTACGGCATGGGGCCTGTACGGTCTCGCACACCGCAGGCGCGTTCCCGACTACTGGCTGCTGGCAATGCTCGGCGTGTGGATTCCGGTGTTCTTCCTCGGCTTCTTCATGTGGGACATTCCGACGCGCTACACGGCGGCATCGCTGGTGCCGTTGCTGTTGTGCGCGTTCGCTTTCGCGCAGCGTTGCACCGACGGCTTGTGGGCGCGGCTGCGCCTGGGCCCGGCATCGCAGCCGATCCAGCATGCAGCTGTGCTCGCGCTTGCCCTAATAGCCGCGAATCCCTCGGCGACCGTTGCGTCGATGACTTCGGACGGCTCGGAGTTTCCGGATCATCGGGGCGCAGCGCGCTTCGTGCGCACGCTGAACATCACGCCGGACGACATCGTGCTCGCGGAGGATGTTCTGCAGCAGACCTATTATCTGGGCCGCGTGGATTACTGGCTGATCGGCCGCAAGCACGCGTGGCGCTACATGCAGCTCGTCGACGGGAGAATCCAGGACTTCTATACGGCGACGGCAGTCATCGATACCGGCGACCAGTTCCGTGAGCTGCTGGACGCCAACCCGCGGCGGCGGATCTTCGTCATCGGCAGCGGCGAGAACACGCGCGACGGCCGTCGCGAGATGCGCGGCAAGGAGATCAACGAAATGCTGAGGTCGGACCGCTTCGAGCCACTGTTCGTCGGCAGCGACAATTTCACGACCGTGTGGCTCGCGAAGCCGCCCGTCAAGTCGCGGCCGGTCGCGGCGCATTAAGGTTCCTGGTCGGGGCGACTGACGGCGGAACCCCGACAACGGCCGGAACGTTGGCAGACGATGCGCTTCCTCCTCATCGCCTTGGTCCTGTTTCTCACGGCAAGCGCCGTATTCGGCTTCGATCCCGGCCCGCTGCCGGGCGTCAAGATCAAGAACGGCTTGCTGTACCTGATCGTGCTGGGATTGATGCTGCGCCTGACCCTCGACCGCAACTTTCGGGTCCAGCTGCCCGGCGTGCCGATCCTGTTCGGCACCATGATCGGATACGCGCTGCTCACCTACGTCGCGATCGTCCTGGTGATCGACTATCCGCGCTACGACACCCTGCAGGCGGGCTTCATCCTGAAGAACACGCTGGTCGACCAGATGCTGTTCTTCCTGGTGTTTTTCTACGGCCTGCGCTCCAACGACGACGCGATGACCGTATTGAAGGTGCTGCTGACCGCCTGGGCGCTTTCGCACATCGTCGCAGTGCTGGATGCGACCGGTGTGTTCCACGTTGGCGACATCGAGCAGCGTAGCGACGGGCGCGTGCAAGGTGCAGTCGGCGAATCCAACCAGTACGGCGCATTTGTCGCGCTCTCGCTGCCGGCGATCATAGCGATGGCGACCATCACACGCGGCACATGGCGACTGTTCTGGATGGGGGCGTCCGTGATCACCGCCGCAGCGCTGGTCATGACGGTCTCGCGTGGCGCGTTCGTCGCGTCGATCTTCGCGGTCATGCTGAGCGTCTGGCTGTTCCGCCGCTTCATGCCCGCGCGCAAGCTCGCGTTCTGGGCAGTGTGTGCCTTGGCGGGTGCCGTGATCGTCGGCGTGGTGGTGATGTCGCTCGGCTTCGGCGACCTGATCTACCAACGTGTCGTGAATCAGGGCGTCGGCGCCGACATGACCGAGACGTCCTCGGGACGCACCGAGATCTGGCTGACCGTGCTCGAAGTGATGTTCAGCACGCCGCTCACGCTGCTGACCGGCTTCGGCTGGGAAGCCTATCCGACGTTCCCGTTCCGCTGGGTCACGCACAACCACTACCTGCAGCAGTTCTTCAACCTCGGCTTGATCGGGCTGATCTGCAGCGCGCTGCTGTTCATAGTGCCGGTTCGCGCGATGAATGCAGCGGCCACCTACGCTCGTCCCGACATCCGGCCGGTGCTGATCTCGTTCGCCATTGGCACTATCGCCCTGGCGACGGCCGTGTTCTTCGTGAACCTGTACTCGCCCTGGCTCTTCTACTGGTCGTACGCCGGCATCGTCATGCGCCTGGCCGCGAACGCGCTCGAATCGCCAGCGCCTGTGCCCGCAGCCGTCGCCGCGCCGGCGACGCGCCGCACCGAGCGCGTGCGCGATCCGCACGGCTGGACCGCTGCATCCTGATCGGCAAAAAGGGGAAACCGTGAGCTCGCTGATATCGCGAATGAGAAATGCATTGACCAAGCGCGCCCGCCGTGTGTCCAAGCACGTCTATCAGAGCTTGCGCTGGCGCACGCTCGACCGGCCGCAACTGCTGATGATCGTCGGCTGCCAGCGCTCCGGCACCACGCTCATGTCCCGGCTGTTCGACGCGGACCGCGATTGCCGCGTCTTCGGCGAGTTCAGCATGCTGTCCAGCGTCGGCAAGGATGGAATCCGCCTGAACCCGCTGCCGGACGTCGCGGCTGTGATCAGCCGCGTGCCGGCACCGCTCGTGGTCATGAAGCCGCTGGTCGAGACCCAGCGCGTGCGCACGCTGCTCAATTATTTTCCGAACGCCAAAGCGCTGTTCATGTACCGGCGCTATACCGACGTCGCCAGCTCGGACCTGCGCAAGTTCGGCCCGCGCAACGCCATCGACAACATCCGCCCGATCGCCCTCGGCGACACGCACAATTGGCGCTCGGCCGGTGCGACGCCGCTGGTTCGCGAGCACGTCGCACGATTTTTCTCCGACAGCATGAATCCGAACGACGCAGCCGCTTTGTTCTGGTTCGCGCGCAATCAGCTTTATTACGACCTGGAGCTGGCGACGCACGGCCAAGTGATGTTGTGCCGCTATGAGCACCTGGCGACGGAGCCGTCAGCTCTTATGCAGCGCGTCTACGATTTCGCCGGTGTCGCGTGCCCGGACCTGACGCACACGCGCCAGGTTCATTCGAGCTCCGTCAGCAAGGGCAAGAGCCTCGAATTGTTGCCGGAAGTGCGCGCGCTGTGCGAGCAATTGCAAGCGCGCCTCGATACCCAGTACGAGCTGCGCGTGAAATCGCCCGCGGTTGCGGGTGCGGACGCCAAAGCATGTGCATCGGGTCTGCGCTCGGCAGTGTTGCAATGAGCGAAGGAGCAGGCCCATTCGCGGAATAGGCGGCCGCGCCGCCGTCATCTCGATCACGAGGCTGATGAATCAGGGGCTGATTCTCATCAGCCCGATGCTGCTCACGCGCCTGCTGTCGGTGCAGGAGTTCGGCCAGTACCGGGAATTCCTGCTGTACGCAGGCGTGCTCGAGGTCCTCGCCGGCTTCAATATCTTCACCAGCCTGATGCGCTTCGTCGCGCACCAGCCGGAGCATCGCCAGCAATTCGTCGACCAGTCGCTGCTGATGGTGTTCAGCACGAGCACGCTCGTGCTCCTCGGCACCGCCGTGCTCAACTGGATATTCCACGGTGCCCTGGTCGGCGACTACATGTTGCAGCTCGGCATCTTCCTGTTCGTGTATGTGAACTTCGACTACTGGGAGAGCATGTGGCTGGCGCAGCGGCGCGTCGGCGCAGTCTTCGCATACACCACCGGGCGCCTGATTGCGCGCGTCGTCACGGTCGTGACCGCGGCGTGGTTGAGCTCGGATGTCCAGGTGATCATCTGGTCGCTGATCGCGCTGGAGAGCGTGCGGTTCGTCGCGTCGCTGGTCATGTGGCTGCGCTATCGACAGGGCGGGACGCACCGCCTCGAATCCGGCTGGGGCGAGCAATTGCGTTTCTGCGGGCCGATCGGTGCGGCGCACGTGATGGTGGGACTCAACAAGTCCATGGGCAGCCTGTACGTCGCGAAGCTGCTCGGCCCGGTCGGGCTCGCGCACTACACGATCGGCACGTACATGCGCCCGATCATCACCGTGCTGCGCAATTCCCTTTCCGACGCATTGCTGCCGGAGATGTCCGCGCAGATGCGCTCGCCGGCGCAACCGGATTCGCTGCGGCTCTGGCGGCGCATGACCGTGATGGCGGCGATCCTGCTGATTCCGGCCGCCGTGCTGCTCGGACGCTTCGCGGACACCGTCGTCATGACGTTGTTCGGCGAGGAGTACCGCGTCGCCGTGCCGGTGTTCCAGATCTATCTGCTGGTGCTGTTTCGCGAGATCGTCGATTTCGCCGTGCCGCTGCGCGCGATCAACCGCACTGCGCCGCTGATGTACGGCAACTTCGTGTCCATCGTCATCAACGCGATTTTCCTGGCGATCCTGTTGCCGACGGTGGGCCTGCTCGGCGCGGCGATGGCCTTCATCGTTGCGCGCATCATCGAAGGGTTCTATCTGGCCCGGCAGACAGCGAAGGCTTACGAGGTTGGCACGCGCTCGCTGATCAAGTGGGACGACGTCGGCAAAGTGGCGCTGGCGGCAGCTCTCGCTTCGGTCACGCTGGCGGGCTCGTTCTGGACCGACACGATGGGCCTGTTCGGCGCGCTGGCCGCAGGCTGCTGCTTCATGGCGGTGTACGTGCCGCTGCTATTGCTGCTGCGTGTGCCGGAAGCGGTCGCGCTCAAGGACCGTCTTCAACTCCTGGCGCGCCAGGCTCTAGCCTGACTCAGGTGATGTCTTTCTTGCCGGCGTTCGAGCGCTCGCTCTCGAAGTTGCGCGAATTGAACGCCGAGACCGCGAAGTAATACGTGCCCGGCGCCAGGCCTTCGATCACGTACGACGAGACGCTCGGATTCCTGACCTCGATGACCTGGTCGAGCTCGCGCGCGCTCTTGCCGTAGTGGATCCGGTAGCCCGCGAGATCGGCGAGCGTCGAGCCGTTGGTCTGCGTCGTCGGCGCCGTCCATTCGAGCGTCGCCGTGCGTGATTGCGTGGGCAGCGGGGCCGGCGAAGGGGCGGGCGCCGGTGCCGGCACCGCAGGAGGCGGCGCGCTGCCGCTCGGCGAGGGGTTCTTGGCGGACTTGTCGTCGTCACCGCCGCAGCCGCTGAGCAGCGCGATCAGGGCAGTTACGAGGACCCAGTGAATTGCGCGGCCGCGATAGATCTTTTCGTGCATGACGACACCCTTGTCTGGGCCAAGGGCGTCGACGTGCTGCTTGCGGACGCAGCGAGACCGACGGTGCGATTTGGCGGCCCCGCTATCGTAGGACTGGACAGTCCGACAGACCGGAAGCTTTGCGTCCCCGCCTTTCGACGGGTTTGCCCTTGGCAAATCTGCGAGCGCGTTTTTTGTAACACGGAGCTGCCGGCGCAAATCGTGTCCTGCGTCACAGACACGGCGCTGTCGCCGCTTCGCTACGCTTTCGGCAGCCGCCCGCGTCAGGAACTTTCGGACGGGGGAGGCGTTGCTTGGCAGGCCCGGCCGGACGGCCCGCGGCCCTGCGTCACTCGTGAATAGAGAATGTCAGCTCCAGCGATCTCGACTCATTCGCACCCCCAGCAGGCGAGCGCAACGGTTGCAGTAGCCGCCCGTCATCGCCCGGGCGTGCTGGTGATGCTCAACTCGATGCTGGTCGGCGGCGCCGAGAAGCACGCGATCTCGCTGGTCAACCATCTCGATACGACCCGTTTCCGCATCGGCCTGTGCTACCTCAAGTCACAAGGCAATCTCACGCGCGAGCTCGACAGTGCGCAGCTCGACACGAGCTTTTCGCTCGACGTGCGCAGCAAGCTCGATTGGACCGCGGTCAACGAGCTGGCACGCCGCATCGACGAGCACCAGATCGACGTCATCGTCTGCACCAACGGTTATCCGCTGCTGTACGCGCTGTTGGCGTCACGTCGCGCCCGCCGGCCGGTACGGCTCGTCGAGGTCTTCCACACCACTGGCTTTCGCCAGCCCTTCATTTCGCGCGTGCGGATGCTGCTGAACAGCTTCGTGTTCCGGCGGTGCGAGCTGGTGATCTATGTGAGTCACAAGCAGCGCGAGTACTGGCGCAAGCGCGGCCTGCGCGGCAAGCGCGACATCGTGATTCAGAACGGGATCGACGCTGACTATTTCACCGACCACTCCACGGCGCCGCAGCGGGCCGCGACGCGCGCGGAGTTCGGCTTCGCTCCCGGCGACTTCGTAGTCGGAATCTGCGCGGCGTTGCGCGCCGAGAAAGCGCACGGCGACCTGTTGCGTGCAATCCGGCGCCTGCGCGATTCCGGTGTGCACGCCAAGTTGCTCATCATCGGCGACGGTCCGCAGCGCGGCGAGATCGAGCGCCAGATCGGTGAATTGAAACTGACCGGCCATGCCGTCATCGCCGGGCATCGCAACGACGTGCGCCCGTACATCGCGTGCTGCGACGTGATGACGCTCACTTCGCACGTCGTCGAGACCTTCTCCATCGCGGCGCTCGAGTCGATGGCGCTCGGCAAGCCGGTGGTGCTCACGCGCATCGGCGGCGCCGAAGAGCAGGTCCGGCATGGACTCAACGGCTTCCTGTACGAGCCGGGCGACATCGCCGCGCTCGCGCATCTGTTGCGGCGCCTGACTGCGGCGACCGATCGCTTGAGCATGGGAGCCGTCGCTGCGCGCGACGTTCGTGAGCGCTTCACGATTCAGCGCATGGTCGAGCGGTTCACGGCAGAACTGGAAAAAGTCACTGAAGTGACTGGTAGCTAGGCGCCGGTGGCTATGCGCGTGCTAATGCTCGGCCCGGATTTGCAGGTGCGCGGCGGCGTCGCGGCGGTGGAGAGTGCATTGATCGCCTCGCTGCCGCCCGAAATCCAGGTCACGCAGCTTGCGACCATGGTCGAAGGCTCGAAGTGGCGCAAGCTCGTGACCTTCGCCGAAGCGATCGTGCGCACGATCGCGCAGCTGCGGCGCCGCCCCGACGTCGTTCACATTCATTTCGCAAGTCGCGCGAGCAGCGTGCGCAAGATGCTGCTGGCCCGGCTCGCGCTGGCGCAGGGTGCGCGGCTCATCATGCACGCGCATGGCGGTGGCTATCGCGATTACTGGGCCAGCCTTTCCGCTCCCGCGCGCGCGGCTACGCTGCAGACGTTGTCCCGTGCGCACTGCCTGATCGTATTGGGCGAGAGCTGGCGCGAATTCTTCGCATCGCTCGGCGTGCCGCGCGACCGCATCGTGGTCCTGCCGAATCCTGTCGTGCTGCCTGCCGCTCTGCCGAAGCGACTTGGCCGTTCGCATGTGCGGCTCGTCTATCTCGGCTTGTTCGCCCGCACCAAGGGCGTGTTCGATCTGATCGATGCACTCACGCGGTTGCGGCCCGAGTGTCTCGGGCGCACGCGGCTCGTGCTCGCAGGCAATGGCGACCTGGTGCGCGTGCGTGACCTGGTCGAGCGTCGCGGACTGGCGCGCTTCGTCGAAGTTCGCGATTGGCTCAGCCCGGCGGAGCGCGATCGGTTGCTCGCGTCGGCCGATGCGTTCGTGCTGCCCTCGTACGCAGAAGGGTTGCCGATGTCGCTGCTCGAATCGATGGCGTGGGGCTTGCCGGTCATCAGCACGACAGTCGGCAGCATTCCGGAGCACGTCCGCGACGGCGTGCAGGGCCTGCTCGTGCAGCCGGGCGATGTGTCCGAGCTCGCTGCAGCCATCGAGCGCATCGTCATGGACGACGGGCTGCGCGCTCGCATGGGCGAGTTGGCCCGTCGCGCTGCGGAGCCGCTCAGCATCGAGCTGTATGCGCGGAAGGTCGTCGCGATCTACGGCTCGGTAGCGCGTAACGGCGCGATTCCGATCGCGGGTGAAGCATGCACCCCTTCGTGAAGAAGCTGAAAACGCTGCGCTTCGGCGACGTGGCAATCCGCCGCAACCCGGTGTTCTACGCATCGGTCAGTGACGAGCTGCAGGCGCTCGAGCGTGCGGACCTCGACGCTCGGCGCGAGTGGACGCGCGTGCGGACGCGTGAAGCGCTGTCGTTCGCTGCGCGTTCGGCGTACGGGCGGCGTCTTGGTCGGCCCACCGAGCTCGATCAGTGGCCGCTGCTGGAAAAATCCGCTGTCCGCGACGATCCGGGTGCATTCCTCAGCGGGCCCGCAATCTTCGCCGCTCGCGCGAGCACGGGCGGCACCACTGGCGTGCCGCTGCAGCTCACTCGCTCGCTGCGCTCGATCGTTCTGGAGCAGGCATGCATCGACCAGATGCTGTGGCGCCTGCGTATCGATGCGCGCGACGCACGCATCGCGGTTCTGCGTGGTGACAACGTCAAGGATCCGTCCGAATTGCAACCGCCGTTCTGGACCGCCGTCGCCGGCGGACGCCGGCTGCTGTTCTCTTCGAATCATCTCAACGCTGGGACGATCGAAGCGTACGCGCGCGCAATCGAGGAGTACCGGCCCGACGTACTTTGGGCTTATCCGACTACGCTCGAATCCCTGTGCTTGCTGCTCTTGCGTGCCGGCAGAAGAGTGTCGGTGCCGCGCGTGCTGACTTCCTCCGAGATGCTCGCGCCGCACATCTGGTCGCTTGCGCGCGAAGCTTTGGGCAGCGAGTTGCTCGACTATTACGGTCAAGCAGAGCGCGTCGCGTTCGCGTACGCGCAACGTCCCGAGGAATATCGCTTCCTGCCCGGCTACGCGCACGTGGAATTACATCGAACGGGCGAGGAGGGCGATCAGGTCCTCTACGAGATCGTCGGCACGAACCTGTGGAATTTCGCGATGCCGCTGCCGCGCTATCGCACCGGCGATCTCATCAAGCTGCCAGCGTCGTGGGGTGCGCGCGAGCTCGAACAAGTTGCGCTCGGCCTGCGCACTTTCGGCGGCGTGCTCGGGCGCGACAGCGACATCCTGATCTCGCCCGACGGCGTGCAGCTGACCGGCATCGATCATTTCCAGCGCGACGTGGCGAATGTCCTGCGCATCCAGGTGATCCAGGAAGCGCCGGACGAAGTGCGTGTGCTCGTGCTGCCGGACGACGGTTACAGCGAACGCGACTCTGCGCAGCTGCTGCACAACGTCCGGACGAAACTGCCGGACTCGATGCGAGTCGACATCCGCCGCACCGATACGCTGGAGCGCACCGCACTCGGCAAGACACCGTTCGTGATTCACCGGCCGGCAGTGCGCGAGCTGTTACGTCGTGCGCGCAGTCGCGGAGCCACGGCGTGAGCCTCCGCTGGAAACTGAATCGTCTCGCCGCCATGGACGCGCGTGAGATCCGCCACCGGGTCGGTCAGCAAGCGCACGCGACGTTGGAGCGATTCGGACTCTTTGCTGCAAAGGAGCCGGCGCGCAAGGACGACGCAACCGGACGCGCCTGGGTCGATGCGCTACCCGTCAAGTTCGACACGGAAAAATACTGTGCAGCGGCCGATCGCATCATCGCGGGCGAGTTCGACGTCTTCGCGATGCGGCCGGCTCGGCTCGGCTTTCCGCCGCAGTGGAACCAGGATCCGAAGACCGGGCGCGTCGCGCCGCTGACGTTTGGCAAGGCACTCGACTATCGCGACGAGCGGATCGTCGGCGACATCAAGTACCTGTGGGAGCCGAGTCGTCATGCGGAGCTGCTGACGCTCGCGCAGGCCTGGCGCCTGTCGCATAACCCGCGCTACGTATCGGCCAGTCTCACGCTGCTGGATTCGTGGTTCGAGCAGTGTCCATACGCGCAGGGTCCGCACTGGACCAGCAGCCTCGAGCATGCGATGCGGCTGATCAACTGGTCGTTCGCGTGGCATCTGCTCGGCGACGAGCGCGAGCCGCTGCAAGAGCGCTGGCTGACCGCGATCTTTCAGCATTGCCACTTCATCGCCGGTCACTTCTCGCGGCATTCGTCGGCGAACAACCATCTGCTCGGTGAGCTGACCGGACTGCTGATCGCGGCGACCACGTGGCCGCACTGGCCGGAGTCGAAGTCCTGGCGAGACACGGCGCTGCGCGAACTGCAGCAGCAAGCGCTCGTGCAGAACGGCAGCGATGGCGTCAATCGCGAGCAGGCTGTCTGGTATCACCACGAAGTGGCGGACATGTTGCTGATCTGCGGTCTCGTCGCCCGCGCCAATGGGTTGGAGCTTGCGGCCGAGTATTGGCAGCGCGTGGAAGCAATGCTCGATTACATCGCAAGCATCATGGACATAGGCGGCAATGTTCCGAGCTTCGGCGACGCGGACGATGCCATCATCGCGCGACTCGATCCCGCGCCGGACGTGCACGTTTACCGTTCGCTGCTGGCGACCGGTGCCGTGGTGTTCGCACGGCCCGATCTCACGCTCAAGGCGGGCACGTTCGACGACAAGAGTCGCTGGTTGCTGGGCGACAGTGGGGCGGAGCGCTTCGCGTCGCTGTCATCGACCGCGAGGCCGTCGCCGCCGCGACGCGAATTTCCAGTCGCCGGCTACTACGTGCTCGGACACGAGCTCGATACACCTCGCGAAGTGCGCATCGTCGCGGACGCCGGACGGCTCGGGTATCTCTCGATCGCGGCGCACGGGCATGCCGACGCGCTCTCATTCACGCTGAGTGCTGCCGGCGAGGAGTTGCTGATCGATCCCGGCACGTTCGCCTATCACACGCAAAAGCAATGGCGCGACTACTTCCGTGGTACGTCGGCGCACAACACCGTGCGCATCGATGGGCAGGATCAGTCCGTCGCCGCCGGCAATTTCCTGTGGCTTGCGCACGCGCCGGTGCGCGCGCTCGAATTCACGTCCACGCCGCAGATCGATCGGCTGGTCGCCGAGCACGATGGCTATCGACGCCTCGCCGATCCGGTCACGCATCGGCGCGAGCTGACGCTCGATCACGCCACTGGCGCCGTGACGGTCATCGACGAGATCTTCTGCCGAGGGTCGCACACGGTCGAGATGTTCTGGCATTTCGCGGAGGGCTGTGAGGTGACACTGGACGGGAGTCGCGTCACGGCGCGCCCCCACGGAGGGGGCGCGGTCCAGATGACAATGCATTTGCCGCCGGGCCTGCGTTACGAGCTCGTCCGCGGACGCGAAGACGCGCCGCTCGGCTGGATATCACGCCGCTTCGACCAGCGCGCACCGACGTCGACACTGCTCGTCCAGGGCACGACCCGTGGCAACGTGCGGCTCGTCACGCGGCTCGAACTGATCATCGCCGCGGCGCGTTCCGATATCCGACCGTCAAGACCCGTTGCGAATAGAGGTTCCTTGCATGAACAGCGTCGTGCTGAAGCAGCCGAGCGCCTTTGAGGACAGGTCGCCGCTCCCTGAGCTGGCGACTTCGTTGTCCGGCAGTATCGAGTTCGGGCACGCGCCGCGCCTGCGCCTGAGCCCGGTCGCGTCCGCGACCTGGCCGACGCTCGTGCGCAGCGGTGCGCTGGAGATCGCGATCGACGGTCACTTCGTCGTCGCCGACCGGCTGTTCCTCGGCCGTACGCCGCAGGAAGGCGAGCGCGTGGCGGAATGGGTACGCGCGGACTTGCCGGGTTTCCTGCAGCGGATCCAGAACGGCTACTTCAACATGATCGTGAACGATCACGAGCGCGGCGAAACGCACTTCTGCAACGACGCGTTCGGCGGCCTGCCGCTGTACATCGCGCAGCAGCCGGATCGCATCGTGTTCGCATCGACGTATGCGGGGCTGCGCGACCAGGGGCTGACGGATCAGAAGGTCGATCCTGTCGGCACCGCGGAGCTGTATTGGATCGGCTATCAGCTGGGCAATCGCACGGCGCTGCGGAATGTGCGCCTGCTGCCGCCCGGCAACCTCTGGACCGTGCGCTGGCGCGACGGGCAGCTGCAGGTTCGCGAGCTGCCGACATCCTCGTCGGCGCGGCCCACGCTGCGCACGATCGATGAAGCTGCGGAGTATTCGGTAGCGAGCATGCGGCAGGCCGCCAAGCGCCTGCATCGCACCGACGTCGGCTTCGGCATCAAGGTGAGCGGCGGCATGGACAGCCGCATGATCTGCGGCACCTGGCCGGACAGCAACGCGCACACGTACACATACGGCGACCGGCGCTCGTCGGAAGTCTGGCTGGCACGGCGGCTCGCGCTCGCGGTGGGAATGAAGCACACGTTCGTGCCGCTGGAAGGCGACTTCTTCACGACGCTGCACGCTGCGGTTTTCCCGCTGCACGGGGTGACCGAGTTCTTCCATCACGCGGCATTGCCGGCGATGCAACGCGACGGCGTCACGGTCGCGCTCGACGGGATCGCCGGCGGCGGCGTGATCGGCGGGCAGTGGTCGAAGCCGTCGAAATGGCGGCAGGCACTCGGCCTCGCCGAGCCGGAACGAGACGCCGAGGCCTCATTCAGCGACGAACAGATCGCGCAACGCATCTTCGATCGGATCCGCCTCGCGGATGCGCACTACCGGCCGGTGCTGCCGGAGGTGCATCGCGACCTCACCGCGCTGTGGCCCGACATCCTGCACGACATCGTTCAGGAAGTGCGCCAGTCGCGGGCCTCGTTCACTACATACGACGACATCTGCACCGACGTCACATTTCGCAATCGCACGCGCCGCTATATCTCGCTGCAGGGCGTGTTCTACCGGCCGTACGTCGAGTCGCTGTATCCGTTCCTCGATTGCGACGTGATGGCGCTGCGCGGCGCGGTGCGTCCGGAATGGATTGCGAACAAACGGCTGTACGTGGAGATCTTCACCCGGCACATGCCGGCGATCCGCTCGGTGCCGGGCGTGTTCTCGCTGTTGCCGTTCACGATTCCGCCCAGCCTGCATTTCCCGGGCAGGGCAGTACGCTACGGCGTCGAGCAGGTCGGGTTGAAGATCAGCTATGGCACGCGCGATCGCGTGCACCCATGGGCTTCCAATGCGGTCCAGTGGGAGCGTTGGCTGGCATTCAACAGCGCGTTCCGCGCCGGCGCACGATCGTTCATGCGCGGCAGCAGGGTGTATGACGATGCTGCTTTCAAGCGCGACACGCGCGACGTCGCCGCGGGGCCGAAATTCTCCGCGACGCGCTTTCTAGCGACCGCAGCGTACTGCGGTCACTACAGCTAGTGCACCGCGACCAGCTTCGGCGCGGTCGGTGCCGCCACGGGCTTCGTGCGCTTCAGAATGATGCCGTCGCGATCCTGCAGGAGGATCTTGCGCGTCACCGTGCCGTTGTTGACGACCGGATCCTGCTTGCCCGACAGGCGGCGGAAGTCTTCTTCGAGCGTCACTTCCACGGGGCCGTTGCCCTTCGGGTTGACGAGCACGATGCCGTTCTCGAAGTCGCGGCGATAAACGCCCTTCTGCCAGGCCGTCGTGACCGGTGGCATCACCTCGCGGCCGAGCTTGGCGTCGTACTCGTCGAACCACACGACGCCGCTGTAGCCCTTACCGCGCTCGGAGAATGCGAAGTAGCCGTTGTCGAGCAGGCATGACGCCAGGCCGTAGCGCAGCGTCTTGTAATCGGTCGCGCTGCCGACGTAATGGAACCCCACCAGCTTCGGCTCGGCGATCGCCGCCATCGTCTTGCGATACCAGCGCATCATCTCGGTCCACGAGCCCCAGGTCTCCGGCGAGTAGCTGGCGCCGAGCAGGCCTTCGATCACGCCGCCGTTCAGCGTCTGGTCGAGCTCCGTGAGCACCGCGTTGGAGCGGCCCCAGTCGGCGACGTTGCCGATCATCAGCTTGCCGGGCATCAGGTTGTGCAGCAGCTCGAAGCGCTTGCGATACGATTCGCGCAGCCACTTGCCGGCCTGCGGCGAGTCCTTGGCGTCGGTGACGCCGTCGCGATTCCAATCCGCGTCGACGCGCGGCCGCCAGAACACGTTGTCCTCGAAGAACCCGTCGATCGACGGATTCGGCTTGTAGAACTGCTGCACGACCCAGCGGGCATGCCATTCCCATTGCTGGTAGCCGGAGCTGTCCTTCGGCGTGAACAGCGTCGTGTTGATCTGATAGTTGGGCTTTGATTCCTGCTGGCCGAACTCCGAGAGGAGCGGCGAGCCGGTGCCGCCCTTCGGGAAGGCCCACCACTTCATCTGCTCGACCTTGTTGAAGACCAGCGCTGCGGCCGGGTTGTCGTCGGCCACTTCCATGCTGTTCTCGTACAGGAAGACCTTGGAGTCGGGGTTGATCGCTTTGATGTTGCGCACGACCTGCTCCATGGTCATGTCGCGCGAGTCCTCCCAGCCGGTCCAGATGTTGAGCACCGAGAAGTGCAGCTTCGCGAGCTTCGCCTGGTATGCGGCATCGTCGTAGTTGTGCGGGCTGCCGTTGTTGACGCCTGCAAGGCGCGGGAACGGCGGCTTCTCGGCGGCGAAGGCCGGCAGGCAGAGGAGCAGGGTGGTCGCGGCGGCGACGAGCAGCTGAGTGGTCTGACGCATGAATCCGTCCTGATAGCGCATTGTAGGTGTAACAACTACAGGCGAAAGGTCGCGCGCGCTATCGGGTCGAATACAGCATGAATCACGATCAACGCTCGAGCAGTGCGAACGGTTTGACCGGCGACCCCGCTGTCATGGGCTTTTCATGCCGTTAGACCGGAAGCTTTGCGTCCCCGCCTTTCGACGGGTTTGCCTTTCGACGGCCGTTACCATAACAGCACGCGTTCCACAGAACACGATGCGGTTCACTGTCTTTGCACGCAGCCCGCACCCTCACTGACGATTAAGGCGCCGCACGCTCCTACAGAGTGAGTTCACAGTTGCGCTGGTCCA
>CADEEJ010000006.1:5032-11795 GCA_902826315.1 uncultured Steroidobacter sp. | reverse complement strand
TCTCGTCTGAAAACTCAAAGCGGACTTCACCGAGCCGCTCGAAAGTATTCAGGTTTCAGCAACCACCCAAGGCGGCGTCCAAGCGCCGTCGTGCATTTCTGGGGACCATAGAAATGAAATTCAGCAAAGTTCTTGCATTCACTTGTCCGCTGCTCCTGACCACCCTCGCCGCCACCTCCGCGAATGCCGCCAACCCAGCCGGCATTTCGTTTTCGAAAGAAACCAACGTTTCGCTGTACGGCAAGCCGACGGGGTTGCTGATTACCGGCCGTTGCAATCGCTATGAGCCGGAGTTCGCCGCTGCCCGCGCCAAGGGCGCCGAGATCCTCGCGTACCTGAACCCGAACAGCCGTCCGGACCAGCACGTGTGCAACCTCGATAAGGGGTTCTACATGAACAACTACGGCGCGGTGCCGCTGTGGCCCTATCCCAGCTACGGCCAGCGCAGCATCTGGGCCAACACCAAGATGACGGACATGCGGCCGGGCTCCAAGTGGATCCTGTCCGTAGTGGCATACGTCGAGAAGCTGATGCGCGAGGGCAAGGTGGACGGTGTGTTCCTGGACGTGGTCGGCGGTCGCCCGTGGAACGCCTCGAACTGGACCGCCTGGTCGACGACCGAGAAGAACCTGTGGGCCGACGGCAACGTCGACCTGGTGCGTCGCATCGATGCGAAGCGCCGTGCGATCAATCCGGACTTCATAGTCATGAACAACAACGTCTGGACGATCACCGGCGGCAGCACGCGCGCGCTGGTGGGTGAGAAGTACGTCGACGGCGTGGCCATCGAGCATCACTTGCTCAACTCGTACCACCTCACTTACATCAAGAAGCCGTTCAGCAACCTCGGTCACAAGCGGACCCTGATCATTTCGAAGACCACGGCCGATGCGAAGGCCTGGGCTGCGACCGGGGTGCCGACGCACGTGACGGGCCAGGCGGCATCGCAGTACGGCTATCCGTTGGCGCCGGTCGTGAGTTTCAAAGCGCTGACCGATCGGTAGCCGATCGCTCCAACCAGACCCTTGGACAGGTCGGCGGTGGTGACATCGCCGGCCTTTTTTATTTCCGGCGGAAGGTTTGCAGGTACGGCTGCAGCACCGCGTCTTCGCTGTAGTGCCGTTCGATGAATGCGAGGCAGCGCTCGCGCGCCGCCTTCCATGCGGATTCGTCGCTCGTCAGGCGCCGCACGGCATCGCTCATCTCCTGCGCATTGCGCACTGTCGCGCCCAATCCTTCGCGCGCAATGACTCCGTCCGGATCGAAGAACGCAACGACTGGCGTACCGCTGGCCCACGCCTGTAGATAAGTGTTCGGAAATCCCTCGACGTCTGAAGTGTTCACGAAGACTCGAGCGCGGCTGTAGAGCGCGCTGACGTCTCGATACGGCACGGCGCCGTGAAACGTAACGTTGCTGCGACTTGCCGCTTGCGCTTTGACCTGGTCGAAGACCCGTTCCGCGCCGGGCACGGTGCCGCCGACCATGTGGAAGGAGACCTGCGGCAGTTGCTCCGCGACGCTCAGCAGCACATCCGGCCGCTTCACTCTGCGCATGTTGCTCACCCACAGTGCGTCGATATCCCGCTCTGCAAACCCGCGTTCGCTGCGAGCCGGCTGCACGACCATGCCTGCGATCGAGCTGTCGAGATGGAAGTTGCGACGCATGAGCTCCTGCTGACGCGCGCTCTGCACCAGCACGCTCGAAGCTCGGCGCAGGCCTTGCTCGTAGAGCCATTTGTCGCGGCGATGCCAGCGTCCCATCGAGATCAACGCATCCGGCTTGCAGTCCGCATCGCTGGCAGCACGGAACACGAAGCGCTTGCCGCGCTTGGCGCAGAACATCGCGATCTGGCCGACGAGGCCGCCGGCGCAGCTCGCGTAATAGACGTCTGCATTGGCACGGCTCAGTGCCGACACCAACCCAGTCCAGCGCGGATGCACGAAACGCAGGACCGGCAGGCCCGCCGACGGGGCATACGCCTTGAAGGTCCGAACCCCTTCCCAGGTCGCGCCGTCCGGCTGGCCATAGTCGGCGACGACCATCGACACGGGGTAACCGCGACGGGCGAGGGCGGTCGCGAGCAAGGTGTGCTGCAGGGGTTCGCCTGCCGCACCGCTCGGGTCGACCTCGGGGGCGAGCACCGCCAGGTTCGAAAACCCGACGAAACAGATGGCTTCGGGGGTGCGCAGGACGGATGACATGGGACCGAGCACCAACGGACCGCGCGCCGGGAAAGTTCCTGCAAACGCCCGAACCGGCGAGGGGGGCCGTGCGTTAACGCCGGCAATGGCACCGTTGAAGCTCATCTATAACCGCGAGCAATCGCTGGCAATCATGGAGCGCCGGCTCAAGCAGGCCGACCGGCGCGAACCGCTCCACATCCTCGAGGCCGGGTGCGGCACGATGTGGCCGTTGCGCCTCGAAGGCGTCGAGTACCGGCTGACTGGAATCGACGTCGACCGCAATGCGCTCGATGTGCGCCAGCGAACTGCGCGCCCGACGGATCGGTTGATCTACGGCGACCTGCGTGCGCGCGAGCTCTTTCCCGCCGACGAGTTCGATGCCATCTACAACTCGTTCGTCCTGGAGCACGTGGACGGGGCCGAGCGCGTGCTCGACAACTTCATCTATTGGCTCAAGCCGGGCGGCACGCTGATCCTGCGCATCCCCGATCGCGATTCGGTGTACGGCTTCGTCACGCGCATGACGCCGTTCTGGTTTCACGTGCTCTACAAGAAGTACGTGCAGAAGGTCCACAACGCGGGCAAGCCCGGCTACGACCCGTTCCCGGTGTTCTACGACGACGTCGTTTCACGTCGCGGCATCCATAGCTACTGCGCCGCGCGTGGCTGCAAGGTGCACGACGAAGCGGGCTCGGCCAGCTATCTGCCGCGGCACGGCTTGCTGGCCAAGCTGCAGTGGACGCTCGTGCGCATCGTGTCGCTGCTGTCGCTGAACAAATTGAGCTGGCGCTATAACAATTTGACCTTCGTTATCGAAAAGCCGCCGCGAGGCGTTAGTATGCCGCGCGATGAGCGAAGAGCCCCAGAGCGCCACCGACGTCCTGATGATCCGCCCTCTGCAGTTTGCGGGTAACCCGCAGACCGCAGACTCCAATCGTTTTCAGCAGAGCGCGCCGCATCTGTCGGCTGCGCAGGTGCAGGCTGCTGCCGCTCGGGAGTTCGAGGCACTCGCCGCCGCGCTCCGCGCCGCTGGCGTGAACGTGCACGCCTTCGACGACACGCCTCAACCGCATACTCCCGACTCGATCTTCCCCAACAACTGGGTCAGCTTTCACGCCGACGGCACGGTCGTGCTGTACCCGATGCTCGCGGTGAATCGCAGGCAAGAACGCCGCACGGATCTGCTGGAGACGATCAGCTCGCGACTCGGCTTTCGTGTCGCGCGCGTGCTCGATCTCACGCATCACGAGGGCGGCGGCAAATTCCTGGAAGGAACCGGCAGCCTCGTGCTGGATCGCGCGCATCGCATCGCCTACGCCTGCGTGTCGCCGCGCACCGATCTCGATGTGCTCGGGGATTTCGCGCAGCAGCTCGACTACGACATCGTCGCGTTCGAGGCGTCGGATGCGACCGGTGCGCCGATCTATCACACCAATGTGCTGATGTGCGTCGGTGCGCGCTTCGCCGCAATCTGCCCGGAGTGCATTCGCGCAGACGAGCGGGGCGCGGTGCTGGATGCTTTGCGCCGTACCGATCATGAGCTCGTCGAGCTCAGCATGGAGCAGCTCGCTGCCTTCGCGGGCAACATGCTCGAGCTGCGCACGGAGGGTGGGACGCGCGTCGTCGCGATGTCGCAGACCGCGCTCGACTCGCTGTCTGCACAGCAGCGCGCAACGATCGAACGGTCGGGTGGCCCGATCGTCGCAGCAGCGATCCCAACGATCGAGACGCTCGGCGGGGGGAGCGTGCGGTGCATGCTGGCGGAGATCCATTTGCCGAAGAAGAAGTCGGGCTAAAAACCCGACCTACAGTAGAATTCGCGGATGCTGGAACTCGGCGTCAAGACTCTCCTTTGCTATCTGCTCGGCTCACTGATCGGCAGCCTCATCGTCGGCCGGCTGCGCGGCGGCGTGGATATCCGCAAGCTCGGCAGCGGTAACCCCGGTGGGACCAACGCACTGCGCACGCAGGGCTGGGCGTTCGCGCTCTGGGTCATCGTCATCGACGCCGGCAAGGGTTGGCTGGCGGCGGCCGTCGTGCCGGACCTGCCGCTGTTCGGTCCGGATCCGTCGATCGATCGGCTGTGGCTGGCGGTCGCATGCGCCACGGCCGTGGTCGTCGGGCACGTTTATCCCGTGTGGTATGGCTTCCGCGGCGGCAAGGGCGCAGCCACGCTCGTCGGCGTGCTGCTCGGACTGAAGCCCGTCGCGCTCCTGCCGGTCCTCGGCGTCTGGTTGCTGGTGGTGATGATCAGCGGCTTCGTCGGCCTTGCCACCATGGTGGCGACGGCGGCCTTCCCCGCATACATCGCCGCGGTCGGAATCGATCCCTCGCTCGCGCTGGTGTCGTTCGGGTGCGTGATGCTGGTGTTCGTGTGCTATACGCATCGCGCAAACATCGAGAGAATGCGGGCCGGGACCGAGAATCGCGCGCAGCGCCTGTGGCTGTTGCGCAAGCGCTCATAGTCATGATCGCTACAGTCAAGAACCGCAGCCCGAAGCTGTCGCCGACGCAGGTGCGCCGGGCGCGACTGCTGGCTCTATTGGCCACCGGTGAGTTTCATTCGGGCGAGCGCCTGGCAAAGCGCCTGCGCATCTCGCGCGGCGGGATCTGGAAGCTGATCCGCTCGCTGCAGGCGATGGGCATCGACGTCGAATCCGTGCCGCGCCAGGGCTACCGGTTCCCGCGCGCCGTCGACCTGCTCGATCGCAACGCGATCCTCGCCGAGATGTCGTCGGAGATGCGGGGATTGCTGAATCCGCTGGACGTCCTGCTCACCGTGGATTCGACCAACCGTTACGTCGCCGAGCACGCCGCGAATCCGGCGGGGACGACGCACGTCTGCGTCGCGGAGATTCAGAACGCCGGTCGCGGCCGCCGCGGGCGCAGCTGGGTCGCGCCTTTCGGCAGCGGCATATGCATGTCGCTGGGCTGGCAGTTCCTCGAAGCGCCGCCGACGTTCTCGGCCTTGAGCCTTGCCGTCGGTGTCGCGGTCGTGCGCGGGTTCCGGCGTCTCGGCATCGAAGGCGTCGGCTTGAAGTGGCCGAACGACCTGATCTGGCAGCAGCGCAAGCTCGGCGGGATCCTGATCGAGATGCGCGGCGAGTCCGCGGGCCCGGCGCAGGTCGTGATCGGCATCGGCATCAACATGCGCATGCCGGGCGCGGTCCGGCTCATGCTCGCCGAACAGCAGGCCGCGCTGATCGCCGACGTGCACGAGATCATGCGCGAGCGCACGCCGCCGCGAAATGCGCTGATTGCAGTGCTCGTGGAAGAGGTGACGCGGATGCTGCAGACGTTCGGCGCGAAGGGCTTCGAGCCGTTCGCCGATGAATGGCGCAGGCTCGATACGCTCGCGGACGCGCCGGTGCGCGTGATGAGCGGCGCCGAGACCACGTTCGGTAGAGCTCGCGGCGTCGATCTCGACGGCACGTTGCTCGTCGACGTGGACGGACAATTGCGACGCTTCGCCTCCGGCGAAGTCAGCTTGCGAGCCGCGCGCTAGCTCATGGCTCTGCTCATCGATATCGGCAACACGCGCATCAAGTGGGCACGCTTCGAGGGCGGTGCTCTGCCACTGCAGTCGGCCGCGCCGCACGCAGATATGAGTCTCGAGACGTTCGTCGAGACAGTCCTGCGACGTGGTAGCCAGGCCGATCGCGTGCTGGTCAGCAACGTCGCCGGTACACGCATGGCCGAGGTCGTGCGCACGGCCGTCGCGCAGACATGGCAGGTCGCAGCGGAGTTCGTGACATCGACGGCGATGGCCGGCGGCATCCGCAACGCCTATCCGCAGCCGGCCAAGCTCGGCGTCGATCGTTGGCTTGCCATGATCGGCGCGCATGCATTGGAACAAGGCGCAGTGTGTGTCGTCAGTGTCGGTACGGCGATGACGATCGACGGTGTCACCGCCGACGGCTTGCACCTGGGCGGCGTCATCGTGCCGGGCCCGGACCTCATGATCGCGAGCCTGCTGAAGAACACGAGCGACATCGCACAACGGGCGCAGCAGGGCGACACGCGGGATGGACTGTTCGCAGACAACACGCTCGGTGCAATTCAGCAGGGCGCAGACCACGCGCTTGCCGCGTTGGTCGAGCGCGCTGTCGGCGTGATGCGACGGACGTTGAATGAAACGCCGAAGCTGCTGGTCACCGGGGGCGCGAGCGACCGTGTCGAGAAGGCACTCGGGCAGCCCTATCGCGCCGTGCCCGCGCTGGTGCTGCATGGTCTCGCCGTCCTTGCCACTGAGCCCCCTCAGCCCCCTATATAAGAGCGCTCATGTATCATGCGCGCACTATGTCCAGGGAACTTCAGGCATTAATGGTGCTCGCCGCGTTGCTTGGCGCAGGCGGGATTGCACAGGCAGCGGACGTATCGGCCGGGCGTAGCGCGGCGCAGGCCAAGTGCGCACAGTGCCACGAAGCGGACGATTGGGAAGGCGAGGACGCGGCGTCGCTGGCGAGCCTGATCCGCGACATCGTGGCCGGCAAGGTCAAGCACAAGGGCAAGCTGGAGCTGTCGGCAGCGGAGGTCGACAACATCGCCGCGTACTGGGGCCAGGGAAAGAAGTAGTGCG
>CADEEJ010000006.1:1631-4932 GCA_902826315.1 uncultured Steroidobacter sp. | reverse complement strand
CAAACCGCGCACCTCGACACGCTCTCGTGCACGAGCGTCGGTCCGTTCGCGGACCTGCCGCAGGCTTCGCAAGCACAAGTGGCGTTGCGCGGGGCAGGTTTTCAGCCGCGGACGCGCATGGAGCAGGGCGAAATCTGGGCGGGCTATTGGGTCAGCGTGCAGGGGCTCGGCACGCGCGATGCGGCCGAAGCCGCGCTCAAGACGCTCGCGGCGAATGGCATTGCCGACGTGTACGTCATGCCCGGCTCCGATCCGCCGAACGTCCTGTCGCTGGGCGTGTTCTCCGATTACCAGCGCGCGCAGCGGCGCGTCGATGAAGTGCGTGCGATCGGGCTGACGCCGCGCATCGACGATCGCAAGCGTGCCGGCTCCGTGTACTGGATCGACGTCGACCTGCAGGAACCCGGGCAGATCGTCGACAGCAGCATCTTTCAAACCGATCCGGGCAAGATCACGCGACTGGAGATGCGCGCGTGCCCGGCCTCCGCGGCGGGCTGAGTGATTCGACAGGCGCATCCCTTCAAGTTACGGCCGTTCCTGCTCGACCTGGGCGCGCTCGCGCTCATCCTGCTCGCGCCGTTCGTCGTCCTGCTCAGCTTTCACGGTTATTCCTACTTCGCGCCTGAAGTCCTGATGATTCTGGCGGCGGCGCTCGTGGTCGCGGCGCTGCTCGCATTGCTCGTCGGCTTCGCGGGCCGATGGGTGCGCGCGGTCGTGCTCGCAGGCTTGATAGCACTGTTCATCGAGATGCACGTGGACCTGCCGCCGTGGCCTTCGCTCGTCATCCTGCTCGCGTTCCTCGTGGCCGTTGCCGCGCTCGCAGCGATCCTGTCGTTGCTGCGCGAGAATGCGACCACGATCCTCGCCGTCATCTTCGTCACGCTCATCGGGCTGACGCTCATGCGCGGCAATCCCGATGCGCATCGAATCGTCAGCGAGCGGACTGCGACGGCGGGCAGCGGCAATGCCGAGCCGCCGCTGCTGATCCACCTGCTGCTGGACGAGCACATCGGCGTCGAGGGTCTACCGGCCGAGATTCCGGCCGCACAAGCGCTGCGCCCGGAGCTCATCGAGTTCTACACTTCGCGCGGCTTCCGGCTGTTTGGCGGCGCGTACAGCCAATATGCGAACACTTATAACTCGATCGCCAACCTGCTGAACTTCGCGTCGCGCGAGGTCAGTCATCCGTATCTGCTGCACGGCTCGCAGTCGCAGTGGAACCTGAAGCAAGCGGCGTATTTCCAGATGCTGCAGCAGCGCGGCTATCGCCTGCACGTGTATCAGTCTACTTATATGGACCTGTGTCACGCCGACGGCGTGCAGCTGCAGGAGTGCACGACGTATCCCGTGGCCAGCCTCGGAATGCTGCAAGGCCTGAAGTTGCCGGCGGTCGAGAAGGCGCGTGCGATCGCCAACGCGATCGTCACCGAGTCGAAAGTCCTGCACGTCGTGAACAAGGTTTACGAGCGTGGCGTTCGCGGCGCGTTCCTGCGCGTCGGCTTGAGTTTGCCCGCGTGGCGTTGGCAGGGCCCATTGTTCGGTCCGCTCCCCGTGCCCGAAATGCTCGACAAGCTGAGGGACGATGTCTTGCAGCATCCGCGCGGTCATGCATTCTTCGCGCACCTGCTGCTGCCGCACTATCCCTATGTCTTCGATCGGCGCTGCGCGCTGCGCCCGAGCACTGCGGACTGGTTGACCAATCGCATCGCGTCCCCGGACGTGCTCGTCTACAACACGGCGGACAGCCGCGCGCAGAAGTATGAGCGCTACACGGAGCAGGTCCGCTGCGTCCTGACGCTGCTCGACGACTTGCTGGGCGATCTCGACAGGCGCGGCCTGCTCGACGACGCAATCGTCGTCGTCCACGGCGATCATGGCTCGCGGATTCCCATCCATTATCCGAGCGGCCTGACGCTGTCGAGCGGCGTGCTGACCGACGCCGATTTCAGCGACACCTTCTCGGCGCTGTATGCGATCCATGCACCGGGCGTGCCTGCGGGCTACGACGAGGAGCAGCGGTCGTTAGTCGAATTGCTGAACCATCACCTCGGCGGGGAACCCTTGAGCGCGCCGGACAGTTGTAGGGTCTTCCTGCTCGAAGAGAACGGCGCGGGACGCCTCACGGGGGTAGAGCCGAAATTCTGCGCACCGTGAGCCGCTCAGCCCAGGAGGCTCGGTGATGGTGCATAGAAAGCGCGTGATTGCGGTCTGGTTAGCAGTCAATTTAGTGGGTTTTTCAGCCGCGGCACACGCATATCTGGATCCAGGCACTGGCAGCATCCTGGTACAGAGCCTGCTTGCCGGCATCGCCGGCGCGGTCGCAGTGCTCAGCGTGTACTGGCAGCGCGTCAAGGCGTTCTTTGTAAATCTGCGCAAGTCGCCGCGGGATACGCAGACCAGTGCAACTTCGACTGACAACGACGGAGCCTGAGTCCGCGGCGTTACGCGCCGAGCCCGGGTCCTTCCGCGATCCGGGCGGTAGGATTTACTGGTACGGCGAGCGAGTGCTGCGCACGGTGATGCCGTCCGCAGCCAAGGATTTCGACTTCGTCGAAGCGAGCGGATTGATCCCCGAGCTGGTCGAGCGCGGCATGCTCATTGCGCAGACTCACCAGTCATTGGCGTTGCTCGGGGCGGCGGCTGGCGATGCCGCGTATCTGCTGGAGCATCCCAAGATCGATTTCATTTCGCATCCCTACGAGTGGCCGTTCCGCGCGTTGCAGGCAGCCGCGCTGCTGCAACTCGACCTGTATCTGGCAGCGCTCGAACGTGACGTCACGCTATCGGACGCGACTGCGTACAACATTCAGTTCGAAGGGGTGCGGCCGGTCTTCATCGATCGCCTGTCTTTCCGCCGCTATGTCGACGGCCAGTTCTGGCTGGGCCATCGCCAATTCTGCGAGCAGTTCTTGAATCCGCTATTGCTGCGCTCGATCTTCGGCATTCCCCACAATGCCTGGTATCGCGGCAGTCCCGAGGGAATCGGCGCCGCGGAGCTGAGCGCGCTGTTACCGCTGCACAAGAAATTCTCGTGGCGCGTGCTGACGAACGTGGTGATGCAAGGATCATTGCAGAAGACACGATCGTCCGATGCGCACAAGGCTGTCGCGGCCAGCAAGCTGCGCTTCCCGAAGGTTGCTTTCGTGCGGCTGCTGAGCGGCTTGCGTTCATGGATCGCGTCGCTCGAGCCCGCGGATCGGCAACCCACTACGTGGCAGCAATATGCGGGGCAGACTTCCTATCGCGACACCGAGGCCGAGGCGAAGCGCAACTTCATCTCGCGATTCGTGAGCGACAGCAA
>CADEEJ010000006.1:0-1531 GCA_902826315.1 uncultured Steroidobacter sp. | reverse complement strand
TGGCTGACCGACATG
This sequence comes from uncultured Steroidobacter sp., assembly GCA_902826315.1. Taxonomy (GTDB): domain Bacteria; phylum Pseudomonadota; class Gammaproteobacteria; order Steroidobacterales; family Steroidobacteraceae; genus Steroidobacter. The sequence goes on along the minus strand of CADEEJ010000006.1, from coordinate 1,516 downwards.
GCGCCGCGCGGCGTCATCGAGTTTGTGCCGAAGACCGATCCGATGGTGGTCGAATTGCTGAAACTGCGGGAAGACATCTTCCCGAACTACAACGAAGAGCACTTCGTGAAGTGCTTGCAAGAGCGGGCGCGCATCGTCACGAGCGAAACGGTCTCCGCTAGCGGGCGCAAGCTGTTCACTTTCGAGCGCGCTGTCACCTGATCCCTGGCAAGAGCCGGCGACCGACGTCAGCTCGTCGAGTCCCTCGCAGCGACGCTCCATTTCATCCGCAATTGCGTGTGACGCCGGAGCAACCGACGGGTCACGACCTGAGACTAGCGTCATCAGCGTCGCATCGTCGAACGTGAGCTCTCGTGAACAGATTCCATCGTGCTGTTGTGGCCGCTGTAGTGGGTGTCGTGTTGCTGGCTCCCCAGGTCAACGCCCAGACGGAGGTCACGCTCGACCTCGAGCCCTCATGCCCCTACGGCTACTATGACTACGTTCCTTACACCTGCGCTCCCTACGGCTATTACGGGCCGGAGTGGTTTGTCGACGGTGTCTTCGTCGGTGCGGGTCCGTGGTTTCACGGCCACCAGGACTTTCACGGCCACGTAGACAACCGTTTCGATGTTCGGCACGGCTATCGAGGCCCGTTCCCGCAACGGGGCGAGCGCATCGCGGCTGGGAGGCGTCTGGATCGCATCGAGAATTTCAAAGGCAACGAGCTGCGCAACGGACGCGGCGAGGCAAGGGCGGGCAGACGATAGGACGAGAGTGGAAGACACCAAGTAGTGGAGTCATCCGTGATCAAGCTCGCCCCTTACACCGGTCTCATGTCTCGCCGCCGCGCCCTTGGCTTGTTCGGCGCCACCGCCACACTGCTCGGCTGCGGCGGGGACGGTCCGGGCTCCCCGACCGCGATCCTCGTGAGTGAGGGCGGTCGGAACGGCCGTGGCCCGAGCGGCCGTGGCCCGAGCGGCGGTGCGACGAGCCCGAGCTGCGTATTGATTCCGGAGGAAACTGCGGGTCGTCACCCGCTGTTCAGCGACATCGCCAGTGCTGCGACGTATCTGCGCGAGGACATCACCGAAGGCAAGACCGGAGTCCCGCTGCGACTGCAGCTCACCATCGTCAACGTAAATGCCCGCTGCGCCCCGCTCACGGACGCGTTCGTTTATGTCTGGCACTGCGACAAGGACGGCGTGTACTCCGGATACAGTCAGCCAAGCGGCAACACCGTCCGCGAGACGTTCTGTCGCGGCGTGCAAATGACGGATCACACGGGCCTGGTCCGCTTCTCGACGATCTATCCGGGCTGGTACTCGGGCCGGATCACGCACGCACACTTTCGCGTATATCTCGGCAACTCGCTGCACGCGACCTCGCAGCTCGCGTTCCCACAGGATGTTACGCGAGCGGTCTATGCCAGTACGCTTTACGCCGCACGCGGGCAAAACACATCCGTCACGAGCTTCGGCGCGGACAGCGTGTTCTCCGACGGTGAGCAATATCAGCTGTGCACCGTCACGGAGAA